>NZ_OY781461.1:2266041-2588333 GCF_963676955.1 uncultured Desulfuromonas sp.
AAAGCGGTTCCGGCTTATATTGAGAAAAAAGACATTAAAACAATGGTTTGTGACATGTTGACTGATTTCAGCTCCGTTGGTTCCAGCGATGTTTCCCAACAGGCGATTGACGAGGTTCTGATTAAGATGGCCTGCCATGGTATGATTCGTGCAAATCAGGCCTTGCAACTGGATGAGATGGTTGCACTGCTCCGTCAGCTTGATGAGGTGGATTTTAACCGCCATTGTCCTCACGGCCGTCCGGTGATGCAGCGTTTAACGCTTCATGACGTGGAAAAGATGTTCAAACGCGTATGACAGACGATGTCCGAATTCCACTGGTGGTGGTCACGGGCCCCACGGCCTCAGGAAAAACCGATTTGGCGGTCCACATTGCCCGTCGTTTTCCTGCCGAGGTTATCTCGGCGGATTCGCGCCAGGTGTATCGCTACATGGACATCGGCACGGCCAAGGCAACGGCTGAAGAGCAACAGGCGGTTCGTCATCATGTGATCGATGTGGTCGACCCTGACGAAAAATTCAGCGTGGCCAATTTTTCCGATCTGGCTCATGCGCGGATTAAGGAAATTTATCAGCGCGGTCATTTGCCGCTTGTCGTCGGCGGCACAGGTCTGTATATTCGTGCCCTTACTGACGGCTTATTGGATCTCCCCGGAGAGAATGAGGCCTTGCGGCGTCAGTTGCTGGCTGAAGAGGCACGTTGTCCCGGGAGGCTACATCAGCGTCTGCACGCCTGTGACCCGCAGATGGCCAAACGCCTGCATCCCAATGATGTGACGCGAATTATACGGGCTCTGGAAGTTTTTGATCTGACGAGAGTGCCGCTGTCTCGGTGGCAACTGGAGCACGGTTTTAAAGAGCAGCCCTACCGGGTGCTTAAAGTGGCCGTCGGCATGGATCGGGCCGAACTGTATGACCGGATCAATCGCCGAGTGGTGCTGATGATGGATCAGGGACTGGTCGTAGAAACCCGCCAGTTGCTTGATCGAGGCTACTCGCCAGAGCTGAAGTCAATGCGCACCATCGGTTATCAGCAGGCCGTCCGTTATCTGCAAAATGACCTGACGCGCGATGAGGCCATTGCCGATATTCAGCAGGAAACACGTCGTTATGCCAAACGGCAACTGACATGGTTTCGTAAAGATAAGTCGATTATTTGGGTTGATTACGATAGTAGGTTTGATAGTATCCTTGCATGGATTGAAGATTTTATTTAAATGCATTTATTGAAGGAGTGAAGGTCATGGCAAAAACACCATTTAACATTCAGGATCAGTATTTGAACCAGGCGCGCAAAGAGCGCGTTAAGATTACCGTTGTCATGATGTCGGGTGAACAGTTGCAGGGTTATATCAAATCGTTTGATAATTTCTGTGTGCTGATTGAAAGTGGCGGCGACTTTTTGCTGTATAAACACGCGATTTCATCCATTACCTCAGCCGACGGCTTGTTCAAGTTACACGGCGGCCGCGATTAGTGCGGATCGCTTCATACGTTAGCGACAGGCCCCCGACTGGAGTGCAGCGGGGGCCTTCTTTGTCTCAGGCCGACTATGTTGGAAATTGTTTCAGTGGATGACGGTAGTATCGCCGATCAGCTAGAGCTGTGCACGGGCGATTATCTGCTGGCCGTGAACGGTGAAGACGTTCATGATCAGATTGATTACGAATTATTGCTGCGCGGCGAGTCGCTGGTTCTCGATGTTGAGAAACAGGATGGCAGTTTATGGGAACTCGATTTTGAGAAAGACGAAGAGGAACCGCTTGGGCTCCACTTCGCACCACCGAGTCCCCGTCAATGTCATAACCGCTGCCAGTTCTGTTTTGTCCGCCAGCTACCTGACGGAATGCGGGATAGCCTCTATGTGCGTGATGACGACTACCGCTATTCCTATCTCTACGGCGCTTATATCAGTCTGACCAATTTAAGTGAAGACGATATTTCGTTTATCCTCCGTCAGCAGCTTTCGCCATTGTACGTATCGGTGCATGCCACGGATAAAAACGTGCGCAGTGCTCTGCTTGGTCGTCCCGTGGAGTCACCGCTGCCCTTGTTAAAGCGACTGATTGCCGGAGGGATTGAGCTGCATACACAGATTGTTCTGTGCCCCGGCATCAATGATGGGGCGGTGCTGGAAAAAACCATCAATGCGTTAGCAGCGTTATATCCGCAGGTAAAGACGCTGGCGGTGGTCCCGGTCGGCTTAACCGGCCATCGTCAGACGCTGCCCCGGTTGCAGCGTTTTACCGTTGAGCAGTGCCGTGAAGTGATCACCCTTATTGAGACCGCACAGCAGCGCTTTATGCAGTACTATGACAGTCGTTTTGTCTTTGCGGCGGATGAATTTTACCTGCAGGGACAGGTGGCCGTCCCCAAACTGACGGCTTATGAGTCGTTAGATCAGGTTGAAAACGGTGTCGGACTGGTTGCCCTGTTTCGTCATGAAGAACAGGAGGTTCTGGCTGAGCCCGCCGATTATGCCGGCTGCGAAATGGGCCTTGTTACCGGTCGCTCCGCTGCCGGTGAATTGAGCCGGTTTGTCCAACGCTTCAATGAACACACGGGGAGCCGTTTGCAGGTTTTTGTCGTTGAAAATCATTTTTTTTCCGGCGGCGTCACGGTCGCCGGACTGTTAACGGGGCATGACATTGTTGAGCAGTTGCAGGGACAAAAACTTCCCGGAATTCTGCTGATTCCCGATATGATGTGTCGTGAAGGGCAGGATGTTCTGCTGGATGATATGACCCTCGAAGAACTTGCCGTAACCCTTGATGTTGAGATTGCCAAGATTCCCCCCTCACCGTGGGGGATTGCTGATTTTGTCGCATATTATCAGGATGTGACCGCTTAACCACAGGATAACCGAATGGAATCTCCCGAGCAGATGATTGAACAGGCGACTGACAAGTTGGAACAGGGGCAAGGCCGGCAGGCGGTCGATCTGCTGTTGCGTGCCCATCGCCAATTCAGTGACAATGAAGAAGTGATTGTCCTGTTGGCCGAGGCCTACGCTGAAAACCGTCAGCCCCGCAAAGCGTTGCAGCTTCTGGAGCGCTTTGGCCGTGAGGATGCGGCTGGTGCCGAGCTGGTGTTGGCTCTGGGGGATGAGTATTATGCTCAGGACCAGGTCAAGCAGGCCCGGCAAACCTATGAACGGCTTGTTTCTTCCGCGGCTCATGCGGCGGAGGCGCTGGTGCGATTGGGGCTGTTGTGTTTTTCCGAACAGGACTATGGCGCGGCAAAAAAGTTTTTTGAGCAGGCGCTACAGGCTGACCCATCCTGTCTGGCGGCCTTGAATTCGCTGGGTGATTTATGCCAGGAGCAAAATGATCCGGCCGGAGCGAAAGCCTGGTATCTTAAAGCGCTGTCTGTGGACGATGACGATGTTGAATCGTCTGGCAACCTTGCCGAATTGAGTTATGAAGCCGGTCAATTGGACGAGGCTGAGCGCTATGCCCGCCAGGCTGTGACCCTGGACCCGGGGTATGCTCCGGCCTGGCTGACCTTAGGATATCTGTATCTGGATCAGGACCGCGAAACGGATGCGGTACGCTGCTTTGAGACCTTTCTACGTTGGGAGAAAAGTCCGGCTGCCAACGATATCATTATTGAGGTTAAAGCCGTTCTCGAGGCGCTTCGTGACTAGTCCGGACATCCGACCGGGCACGCCGGAATGGGAGGAACTGTGTCAGCGTTGCGGTCGCTGCTGTTATGAAAAGCTCGACTACTGTGGCGAGATTTTTTATACAGCCACGCCTTGCCCCCATCTGGATGTGTCGACACAGCTTTGCCGTGTCTACCAGAAGCGAACCGTTGAACAACCTGATTGTGCTGCGTTGACACCGGAAATTATTGCCATGGGTGTGTTGCCGCCGCAATGTCCCTACCGACGGTTTTCTCCCGCGGCCCCCTTGCCGAAATCTTCCAGCGAACTTCCCGAGTCCCTCCGGCACCAACTCAATCTTGATATGTGAAACGTCTTGATTTTGGCGGTTTGAACCTTCAAGGGAAGAGCATTTTAGGGGCGTGTCACCCCAGTCTCACCGGTTCCCTGTTTTTATCAGGAGGATTGATGCCAGGTTGCTTTATGATGAGTGAAAAGGCATAATTGTTTTTTCATTTGAATCCGGCAGGACCTTGGAAAGCGCGGTTTCGCCCAGAGAGAAATGTGTTTTCTGCTATACTTATGAGGTTTTACCGTCCGTTGCGCTTGAAAACAATCGGTCTTTTTTGTGATGTCCTCAATTGATGGGGAGAGGGGTTATGGGCAACAGAGTTTTAAAGTATCTCAGTATTTTTGCCCTGTTATCTGTGTTCGTTCTGGCTGGGTTGGTCATTGCTGCGCATTTTCTGGTGACTCCCGAACGGATTCGAGATGCGATTGTTCCCGTTTTGGAACAAAAACTGCAACGCAAAGTGCACTTGGCCGGCGTGGATGTCAGCTTGTTTTCCGGGGTGACTCTGAGCCACCTGGCTGTTGTTGATCCTGATAACGAGGAACTGCTTGTCTCTGCCGACAAGGTGGTGCTGCGCTACCAGTTGTGGCCGCTGCTGATGCAACGGGTGGTGATTGATGAAGTGCGCATTGAACACCCGAAACTCAATGTGGAACGGCGTGGAGCCGGGGCGTGGAATCTGACCTTCCTCCCATCACCTTCTGAGCCCACAGCAGACGTTCAGAGCGCTTCACTGGTGCCCTCGGTCGTAGAGGCTGGAATTGATCTGTTGGTTTCCGACCTTTCCATCAGCCAGGGTGAGGTGATTTTTAAAGATTATACGTTTGGCACCACCGCCCATATCTATAAGTTGACCCAGTTTGATTTGCGGCTCGGGAATGTCTCGTTTGACCGGGATTCCAGTATTATTCTGTGGGGTAAATTTAACGGTGCTCCCGTGGATATTGAGGGGACCTTTGCTCTCGGGACAGGTCGTTTTGACCTTGAGTTGGTTACGGACGGTCTGGACCTGATCCCGTTGCAGCCCTATTATCGGCACTATCTTGATGGCCGCCTTGACGGTTTGATTCTTGACGCTGAGTTGCATGTGCATGGCGGGCTCGAGGAGTCTCTGCAGGTGTCCGGCCAAGTGGTGGCGCGCGATCTTGATCTGGTTCTCAACGGCCTGAAATCGTGGCCTCTGCAGGGCCGACAGATTGATTTTGATGTTGATCTTGGCCTTGATGCCGCTCGCCAACGCCTTGACGTGGCGGCTTTGACCATCGATTTGAATGGTATCCAGTTGAAGGCCCGGGGCGCTGTTTCCGAATTGAACGCGCAACCGGTTGTCGCTTTGAACGTGACCACACCTCAATGGTCGCTACGCCGTCTTGTTCAGGAGTTGCCGCGTTCGCTAAGCCGTGATCTGGCCGGATATGATCCCGCCGGGACGGTTGATGGTGAATGGACGTTACAAGGAGTTCTTTCTCAGGGCAAAGGTCTGCTGAAACAGGGACGTCTGGAGCTTTCCTCTGTTCAGCTGTCTGTTGATACTTGGCGCCCCCGTTTTGATGGACAACTCGATCTGACGGATCGCGTTCTGGATGGCCGGGATCTGTCGATCGCACTGGGTGATAATCGTTTGAGTGTCAGCTTGCACAGTGACGATTGGCAACGGACCACGCCCCGTTTCACGGTCCAACTGCGCAGTGACCTGTTTGATGCCACCCCGCAGTCCTCTGGGACCTCGGTGAGGATTGCCGAAACCTCTTCCGGTCCTGGAACCTCCGGGACTGGTGGCTCGGCGGTTTACCGGCAACAACATGAGCCCGGACCTGTTCACCTGCCGATGGCCGTCAGCGGTGATGTGGCCATCGAACAGCTACAATGGAATCAGGTTCGTGTTGATGGCCTGCGTGGTCATTTTGCCCTGGATCATAATGTTCTCAGCGTGGACAGTCTGGTCGGGCGGCTGGCATCAGGAACATTCCGCTGTGATGGTCAGGTGGATCTGGGCCGACAGGGGTTCGTCTATCAGGGCCATGGTGAGGCGCGTGACATCAATCTTGATGCGTTTGTGGCTCAGATTCAGCCGGAGAAACAGGGGACTCTGTTTGGTACCGCCCAGCTGAAAATGGATTTTAAAGGCGCCGGCACACAGTCCTTGCGGATTCAGCAAAATTTGGCCGGCAGTGGCGAATACGCGATTGCCGATGGCCGGATGGAGGGAACCGCTTTGATGAAACAGCTGGCGTCTCTGTTGGTCTTGCCGGAATTCTCCGTATTCAGCTTTAGGCAAGGGGAGGGCACCTTTACTTTGCAGACCGGTGGTCAGCTCGATTATGTCAGCCAATTTTCCGGAAGTCGCTCGCGCCTGAAATCACAGGGAACCGTGCAATTGAACAAGGAAATTGCCAGTACCCTGGACGTCTATTTATCTCCCGCCCTGGTGGATGAATTGAATCCCGGCGCCACAGTCAGAAAATATATGGTGGACCAGGACGGCTGGGGGCGTGTTCCCTTAACGATTTCCGGCCGTTATGATCGGCCGCACTTGAGTTATAATGTGGCGGTACTGGGTCAGAAAGCCCGTGAGGTGGTGACCGGAAAGCTGCAGGAAAAGCTGGGGGAGCACACCGGGGCTGAGGCGGCGGAATCTTTGACCAAGCCCGCTGCCGAATTGATTAACTCTGCGTTGAAAGAATTGCTTCGGCCGACAAAAGATTGATCTGTTGAGGTGTGTGCAAAAAACGCTTTTGTCTGTCAGAGAATCTATCCTCTTTGCCGGGGAATCAGGAGAAGAACCACTATGGTTGATAAGCGCCGTAAGGGGCGAATAAAAAAACGCTTACGCATCCTCTATGGTACTGAAATTCCATCCAAGGTTGGATTTACTTCTGATATCTCCAGTTCCGGTCTGTGTATCAGGTCTTTTATCGTCTACAAGCCCGGGACGTTGGTTCTTATGGAGTTGGAACTGCCCAACGGAGAGGTCGCGCGCCTGGAAGGCCGCGTTCACTGGGCTCGGAAAGTTCCACCTGACCTGCTTCGCAAAGTTAAACATGCCGGAATGGGCATCAAAATTGTCAACTTTCTCAGTGGCCGAGATGTCTATCTTGAGTTGTGCCAGGGGTAAACAGACTGGGGCACTCCTTGCCGGGCGACAAAAATCAAGGACGGACTTTTAACAAGTTGATTTCCATAAGAAAAATTGAAATCAAATTTTCGGTTTGCGAGGTTGAAAAGCCCTCGGATAGGACTTTTTCAACATCCCGCTAAGTTCTGGCTGTTTGTTTGCTCTTTTCATCCTCTGATCCGCGGTGTCCACGGTTGCCCGAAACCACGCTCTATGGTAGGTTTGGAGTCGTGCCGGAGCCTGTGGAACTCTTCTGTTTGTTTCCTCTTTTTTGAGCTTTTAGCAAAACCCTTTTTTAATAGCGAAAAACCTTATGCCTGCAACGAAAGAGCGTCTCGATAAACGCGTGGTTGAACTGGGCTTGTGCCGTTCTCGCGAGCGGGCGCGAGCTCTGATTATGTCCGGCAATGTCCTGGTCAATGATTGTGTTGTCGACAAGGCCGGCACCCGCGTTTCCGTGGATGCCGCGATTCGGGTGCGCGGTGGTGATCTCCCCTACGTTTCGCGTGGCGGTCTCAAGCTGGCCGGCGGGCTGGAGCAGTTTCGTCTTGTGATTGACGGGCGGGTTGCTATGGATGTCGGGGCGTCGACCGGTGGTTTTACCGATTGCCTGTTGCAGAATGGTGCCGCCAAAGTTTATGCCGTGGATGTCGGTTATGGTCAATTGGCCTGGAAACTGCGCGAAGATCAGCGGGTGGTTAATCTGGAACGCACCAATATTCGTGAACTGACCCGGGAACAACTCGACGAAGTGCCTGATCTCGCCGTGATTGACGCCTCATTTATTTCTTTAGAAAAAGTTTTGCCGCCGACCCTGGCTCTGCTTGCCGCGGATGCGGATATCGTTGCCCTGATTAAACCTCAGTTTGAAGTGGGCAAGGGCAATGTCGGCAAAGGTGGTGTTGTGCGTGATGAACAACAGCATGCCCAGGTCATTGATAAAATCAGACAACTGGCCGAGACCTTGAATTGCCGGGTGTGCGACTTGTGTGAAAGTCCGATTCTGGGGCCGAAAGGAAACCGGGAGTTTCTGATCCATCTCAAACGCTGTCTCGTAACGAATGGCTCTCCATCATGATAAGGCTTCTTCATAGCAGCGATTTGAGTTTGGGGGCCAAGCTGCCTTTTGCTCCTGCCGTGAGCGAGCGCCTTGCCGGCGCCCAACTGGCATCCTTGGATCGTATCCTTGCCCATGCGACGGATCATGAGGTGGATCTGCTCATTTTTACCGGCAATCTGTTTGCGCATCATGCGCCTGAGGCTTCTTTGCGTGAGGCGGTTGTCCAGCGATTGGCGGCACTTGCTGCACCCCTTCGCGTTGTCATTTTGCCCGGCTGTTATGATCACCCTCTCGGCAGTGATTCCGTGTACCGGGACGAGCGGTTTCAGCCTTGGGTGATTGAAGAACGCGGGGTGGATTCGCAGCCACAGGTTTTGAACCTTAAAGGGGGCCGGCTGTCTCTTTACACCCTGCCGTGGCAATGTGATCCCGGTCATGCTGATTGTTACATGACACGACGCCCTGACGAAGGGCTGCATCTCGGCGCCTTTCATAGTCTGAAACTTGATCAGCGCAATCCGTTTCAGGATCCGCTGGTGCACTGGAAAAAAGCCATCATGGCGTGGAATCTGGACTATGTCGTGGTGGGAAACCGCAGTCCTGGAACGGTCGAGCGTGGAGGGGGTTTATTGGCCGATTGCCCGGGATCTCCGCAAGGGCTCAGTTTTAACGAATGCGGCGAACGCGGCTGTTCTCTGGTGACCCTTGACAAAAACGACGTCCGGCGTGAATGGCTGACGACGGAGTCCATCCGCTTTGACCAGCAAGAGCTTACCGTACTGAAGCACGAGCCTTCTGAACATTTTCACCAGATGCTGGATGAATGGGCGCAACGCGATGTTGCTCTGCGGGTCCGTCTGGTCGGTGGCATTGAGGAGTTGTTCGATCCTTTAACCGTGATCGCGCGGCATCAGGAGCGTTTTGCGCTATTGCTGTGTGACGATGATACCCGTTTTCTCACCAGTGAAACATTGACCCGGTTGGCCGAAGAGGAAACGGTGCGCGGGATTCTGTGTCGTCGGTTTATTGAAAAGGCCGTAGAGGCCGGTGAGAGTCAACGTTCGGTCTATGAACAGGCGTTGCGCGAATTGTTGCACCGCTTTCATGCCGTTGCGGAGGATGAGAGATGATTCTGCGCAGCCTGGAGTTAAAAAGCTTTGGCCGCTTCAATGACAAAACCTTTGAGTTCCGCCGTGGGATGAATCTGGTGGTTGGCGCCAATGAGGCGGGTAAGTCGACCATGATGGCGTCCATTCCGGCGGTGCTGTTCGGTCTGCGCGACAAACAACGCTACCAACCCTGGGGCAGCCAACACGGCTGTCAGGCGATCTTGCAGTTTGAAAGTCAGCAACGCAATATTCGCCTTGAGCGCGATGTGGTGACCGATCAGGTGGATCTGTTTCAGTATGACGGCATGTACCATTTGATCGATCATTTCACGGCCCGGATTGCCTTAAGCCACCACCCGGAACACTTCCAGCAGTATGGCCAACTGTTGCGTCAGCTTCTCGGCATCAGTGATGAGTCTCTGTTTCGGGCGACTCAGTTTGTCGGACAAGGGGAGTTTCCGACAACGCCCGACGAGTTTAAGCGTTTTCTGCGCACCATTTTATCCGGGTTTACCCAGGGCGACAGTGAAATGGTCCTGCGCTCACTCAAGGACGATTATGACGCCGTCACCAGTGACAACCCCTGGAGTGGCGTTTCGGTCTCGCCGCGCGAACTCGAAGTGGTCCGTGAGGCTTTGCAGGATATGGCGCAACGTCAACAACAGAATGACGAGTTATTGGCCGAGCTGGAACAGGTCCGACAGCAGATTGTTTCACTCAAGGGGGATTTGGCGGACGACCGTCAGCAACTCCAGGACGGTCTCGACTACATTGAGTGGATTCAACAGCAATGGCAAACCGAGGGGACGGAGCCTTCCGATGAGCCCGGTGCCATTGCTGATGTTGAAGATGATGCGCCGAGTGAGCGCCGTCAGCTGGAAGAAACATTGCGTCAGGCAGGGATTCCCGTGCCTGTGCCGGAGGGGTTGACGCGTTTACTGGCTGAGGCCGACGATGTACGCCACCAGATGGTGGCACTGCAATCCGAGATGATTCCGTTTCGTGATCGCTTGCAAAAGGTGCGTCATCCCGACTGGAAACGGCCATTGCTGTTCATGCTGTTGATGATTGTCGCCGGCCAGTCAGCCTACTTTCTGGTGCCGCAGTGGACCTTGGTCGCCGGCATTGTCGCCGGCCTGGGCTCCGTCACTGGATGGGGCTGGTATGGTTGCCGATTGGCCAAGGTTAAAAAAATGTGTCAGGGACTGCAGGAAAAGATCGCAGCGCTGGAATTGCGTCGCGACCAGGAACAGCAACGTCTCACTGCTCTGGATGACGAATTTGAAGCCATGGGCATTGCCTCTTCAGCGGTTGAGCTGGTGCGCATTCAGAAAGCGTTTGAACAACACCGTGAGACGTTGCAACGACTGGCGATGTTTCTGGAACATGACGCTGGGCAGGACGAACCGTCGGCCGCGATTGGTGCCTCCGCAGAAACGGCTGACGTTGAGGAGGATTCTTCCCCGCACCTGAAGCCTGAGGACCTGCCCGAGGCCAAGGGAAAGTTAGAGGCTCTGGAGCGTTCCATCCACAGCCGTGACGCGGATCTGCTCGCTTTGGTGCGCCATGAATCCGTGTTGTTGGGACGGCTTGCGGACGGGGAGCAGGATGCCCGTCACCGCGAGAAGCTCGAACAGCGCCAGATCGCGCTTGAACAGCGTAAGCAGGTTCTCGGTTGTGCCATTGAGGTCCTGCAGCAGTCGCTGGAGGAGTTTCACACCAGCAGTCTGCAGTGTTTTGAGAAACGCATTGCCAAGTACCTGCGCAAAGCAACGCAGAACAAGTACTCGGCGATCAGCATCGAACAGGACTTCTCGGCGCGCCTGAAAAGTCGCAACGGGCAATGGGTGGCCCTCGAGCAACTCAGTCGTGGCACCATGGATGCCGTTTGTCTGGCGATTCGCCTCGGCTTGTCCCATTTTCTGACCCCCGGAAAAACCCTGCCGTTTTTTCTCGACGATGCTCTGATTAATCTTGATGGCGATCGTTTGCAGGAAAGTGTGACGGTGTTGGAGCGATTAAGTGCCGATCATCAGATTATCCTGTTTTCACACGACGAAAGATTGCATAAGATAGCAGCCAGGAAACGTTGGCATATCATTGCGTTGAGTGAACGGCGCAGTCGTCATACCACCAGAAACAAAGAGGGAGCTGAAGATGCCGGACAACTGTCTTTTCTGTAAAATCGTCGCCGGAGAGATTCCGGCCGAGATCGTCTACGAAGATGATCTGGTCGTGGCCTTCAAAGATATCGATCCCCAGGCCCCGATTCATATTCTGATCATTCCACGCAAGCATATTCGAGGCATGAACGACATTGAGGCAGACGACGAACAGGTCCTGGCCCGGATCCATTTTGCCGCAGTAACGCTGGCCCGTCAGCTGGAGATTGCCGAACCCGGTTATCGTCTGGTCAACAACTGTAACGAACATGGTGGACAAGCGGTTGGCCACCTGCACTACCATCTGCTCGGTGGACGTCAGCTGAATTGGCCTCCGGGGTAGGCGACGGTTTAAGCCGAATCTCCAAAGATGATTTTCAACAAGGACAGGGGTGACCCGTGCGCAACCGGTTGGTTTGCCGATCACGCCCGCCCGTGTTAAACCCTTTTTTATGGTTTTAGGAACACTCTGATCTTTTGCAAAAGGCTCAGTGATCTAAAGTAACTTAGAGGCAGTAATGACGAACAAGCGCTATCAACGTGATATTCAGAAATTGATGAATGACATTGCCGAGCTTCTGGTGACCCACCATGGTGGCAGTCTCAGCGAAGGCGATCTTGATCATGGCATCAAGCAGCTGAGTAGCGCTTTCAAGCTGGCCCAGAACGCCCATGCCGAACAAAAACGCAAGTCGGGCGAACCTTATCTGTTCCATCCGTTGCGTGTTGCCTTGCTGGCGGCGCGGCACTGGATGGAATTTTCTTCGATCATTGCCGCGTTGCTGCATGACGTGGTCGAGGATACTCCGGTGACTCTGGAGGAAGTGGAGGCTGATTTTGGTTCTGAGGTCGCTCTGCTGGTCAAGGGCTTAACCAAGGTCGAGGATGCCGCCCTGAGTCGCGAAATTCTCAAAGCCGAGACCTACCGCAATCAGATCCTGGTGGCGATTGAGGATATTCGCGTTCTGTGCCTGAAACTGTGGGATCGCCTTGACAACCTGCGCACTATCGGTGCGCTCAAGCCGGAAAAACAGGTGCTGATTGCGGAAGAAACCCGCACCGTGTATATCCCGCTGGCCCGCCATCTCGGTATGGGCCAGGTCGCGGATGAGCTTGAAGCGTTATCCCTGGCTATTCTCTATCCGCGTCGGGCGTCGCGTTACCGGCGAGTGATCAAAGAGCTTGCTGAGCGCAGTGAAGCCACGCGCCGCCAGATCCGTAACGATATCACGACGGAATTTAATCGCCATCACCTCAATGTGGTGCTCAAGGACAACTGGCGCTCCTTTTCCCTGGAAGGCGCCATGCGGGTCGGTCGCGGTATTTCAGCGTTGTACAGCCTTGATGTGCTGGTCGATTCCACCATGGACGCCTATGTGGCGCTCGGTTTGTTGCACCGACTCTATCAGCCGATCACCGGAAAACTGCGCGATCACCTTAATGCGCCGTCTCAACACGGCTACCAGGCGATCAAGACCACGGTTCAGGCCGGGGAATACCGCTTACGGATTCAGATCACCACCCGCAAGTTCGAACGTTTCAATGAATCCGGCGTGCTGGCACCGGGCTTTGAATTCCGCCGTGAGAATTTCGCCGGTTTGATGCGCAGCCTGTTGGAGGGAGAATCCATTTTTGACATTGACCATCTGCGACTGGCCTCGGCAACGATACAAGTCTATACCCCGAATGGTGAATCGCGTATGTTGCCGGAAGGTAGCAGTGCCCTTGACTTTGCCTTTGAGATTCATGAAAAGCTTGGCATTCACGCGTTTCGCGCCCGCATCAACGGTCAGACGCGGGTGCTGAAAACCCGGCTGATGGATGGCGATCAGGTGCAGATCGAAACCGTTGAGATTCCCGGTGTTTTACCCAAATGGCTCGATTGGGCCGTCACCCCGAGAGCACGTAACAGCATTCGTCGTTACCTACGTACCATCGTTCGAGATAATAAACATAATGATTAAACAAACGCTTCGGTTGTTGTTGCTGGCGGTATTGTTGCTGCCTTCGGCGGGGTGGTGTGCCGATCAGGCCACTGTCTTTGTCTATCATCGTTTCGGCGATGACCGTTACCCCTCCACCAATATCTCCGTGGATGTTTTTGAAGCGCAGTTGGCTTATCTCAAGCAACACGACTATCGGGTGATGACCTTAGGGCAGATTGTCGCCGCCCGCAACGCCGGAACACCCTTACCGCAGCGTTGTGTGGCATTGACCGTCGACGATAGCTATGAATCCTTCCTCACCGGAGCCATGCCGGTGTTACGTCGTTATCAGTATCCGGCCACCCTGTTTGTCAATACCGACTCGGTCGGCGGCGCCAGTTATCTCGATTGGCCGCAGCTCAAGGCGCTCCACGACGAGGGAATTGAGATCGGCAACCATTCCGCGGCTCATCCTTATTTTGTTACTCGGCAGATGACAATGCCCTTCGAAACCTGGCAGACATGGGCACGTCACGACATTGACAAGGCCCAACAGCAGTTTGAAAAACATCTTGGCGTCGCGCCGACCTTGTTTGCCTATCCCTATGGTGAATATTCTCCACAACTGATGGTACTGCTCAAGGAGATGGGCTTTCAGGCGGCGGTCGCCCAGCAGTCCGGGGTGATTTCTGATCTGGCGCCTCTCTTTGCCCTGCCGCGTTTTCCCATGGGGGGGGCTTTCGCAACGCTGAACGGCTTTACCGGAAAGCTGGCCATGAACGCCATGCCGGTGACGGTTGTGGCTCCCGCCAGCCCGGTGATTGGTGAGGACGATCCGCCGACGTTGCGTTTTCAACTGGATGCCTGCCAGATTGTGCTCTCGTCACTGCGTTGTTACGTGCAAGGTCAGGATCCTGTGGTTCCCCGCCTGGTCGACAAGGAAAAGGGCTTGTTTGAAGTGGTGGCTGAAAAGCCGTTGACGGGGCGTCGAAACAAATACACCCTTACGGCGCAATACCGTAAGGGTGGTTGGGGCTGGTTCAGTCAGTTGTGGATTCATCCATAAATCAGTTGGTGAATCGAGGCTTTATCAGAATAACAGCTTGGCTTGGGTCGTTGTCGGGCGCCGTGAACTGAATTGATGCTGGGGCAGCAGCGACTCCTGGGCCACCTGGACATCGTCGCGCAGTTTCAGGGCCGCGAGCTGAGCCAGGCGATTATGGCGAATCATGGTTTGAATTTCATCGACATAAGCGTCCCGCCGGGTAGAGTAGTTTAACAGACCTTCGGCAAGTTTTTTTCCTTCCAACGGTGCGCCGGCCTGGCGCAGGGCATAACGTTTTTCCCGCAAACTCCGATAGGCCTGGTGGCTGTTGAGATTATTCATGTAAGAGCGAATTGAGGCGGCCAGATTACTGAATTTGCGCACTTCATAGGTTGCGCCCTCCGGTCGCCCGGCAGGGACGATCCCGGTGCCCGGTGTAAACGTCCACTGACCGAAAATATTGTTGGCCTGTTGCGCAAAGCGGGAGCTGCCATAGGCGGACTCGTTGGCGGCCTGAGCCAGCACCAGGGCGGTGGGAAGCATGTCAACGCGCGTTAACAGTTGTCGGGCCACCTGAGGGTCGCTGATTGGGTCACCGTCACAGCGGTACTCATGACACAACAGGGTCAGCCATTGCTGTTGTCCGGTCGTGAGCGGAGCGGAGCTGCCGAGGAGTTTTTTCAGGGTGGCACGCTGCTGAAGAATGGCTTCATTCTGCATGATGATCATGGGCAGTAAGCTGAGAAAGAACAACTTCTTTTTCTGCTTAACATCGTGAATGTGTCCCATATCACGCGGAAAACGATCCAGGGTAAATGCCGGAACGCCCTGATCGAGTGTTTCCCAGCTGTATCCCCAGTCGGCAAATGTGTCGATCAGTTGCCGGTAGGAGGTCGGTTCAAGGTGGAGCCGGTTCTGGGCGGAATTGCCGGTATGCACATCGCAACTGCATAGCAGTAAGAGGCTGATCATGTAACTTATTGAATAGAAACGTATTTTTTGACTCATGACGAACTCTGTATCCGTGGTGTTAGCAATTTTTTATCTGTTTGCGTTAAACGGCGACGAACATTATCATAGCCTTGTAAACATTGCAAGGTGTTGAATAACCATCAGATTCTTTTGTTTTTTTATCGATTGGAAATTGTCGGAGGGAAAATGAAATCGTATCGACAAGAACTCTGGTTTGACCATCCGCAGCGGATGGGTTTTATCAATATTACCGGCCAGGTGGAGCAGTGCCTTAAACAAAGCGGCATTCGCGAGGGGTTGTGCCTGGTAAATGCCATGCATATTACCGCTTCGGTGTTTATCAATGATGATGAGTCGGGCCTGCATGGTGACTTTGCCCGTTGGCTGGAGCAATTGGCGCCTTATGATGTTAACGGTTATGCTCACCACCAAACCGGAGAAGACAACGGCGATGCCCATCTGAAGCGTACGGTTATGGGGCGTGAAGTGGTGGTGGCGATTACTGACGGTCGGCTTGATTTCGGGCCGTGGGAACAGATCTTTTACGGTGAGTTTGATGGTCGGCGCCCTAAACGGGTTTTGGTGAAAATGATTGGCGAATGATCTCTGACTGTGCCATCGGCTGGTCCATTGATTTTCTCTACGTCATGAGGTAAATTCACAGCGCTGTAAAATATCGTTCGATTGTCATAGCTGATTTTCGGACCGCAATCAAAGGAGCAGGGGAACCATGAATGATGCGCTGAAGCCGTTGCGCGAAAAAATCGATACCCTGGATGACCAGATTCTTGATCTGCTCAATGAACGGGCCAAGGTTGTTCTGGAAGTCGGGAAAACCAAACAGGGCAGCAAATCGGCCTTTTATGTGCCGAGTCGTGAGCAGGCCATCTATGAACGACTGTGTCAGCACAATCCCGGCCCCTTTCCTTCTGAGGCGATCCAACGGGTGTTCCGCGAAATTATTTCCGCGTCTTTAGCGTTGGAACAACCGATGAAAGTCGCTTTTCTCGGCCCTCAAGCGACCTTTACCCATGTGGCGGCCATGCAGCAGTTTGGCCTGTCGGCGCAATTGGTGCCGCAGAAAAGTATCCCTGCCGTGTTTGACGAGGTCGCGCGTGGCCGCGCTGATTACGGTGTGGTTCCGGTCGAGAACTCCAACGAGGGCGTGGTGACCCATACCCTGGATATGTTCATGGAGTCGGACCTGAAAATCTACGCCGAAATCCTTCAGGAAATTTCCCATGATCTGCTGTCGCTGTCGTCAAGCATGTCTGATATTGAACGGGTGTATTCCCATCCGCAGGCTTTGGCGCAATGTCGTAAATGGTTGGAAGAAAACCTGCCGGATGTGCCGCTGATCGATGTGGCCAGTACCGCGGCGGCGGCTCAGTTGGCAGCCGGAGATAAAAGTGCGGCGGCCATTGCCAGTGCGGCGGCCGGTGCCCAATATGATTTGCGCCAGGTCAAAGCCAACATCGCCGACAATCCGAGCAACTTTACCCGTTTTCTGGTGATCAGCAACCAGATCCCGGCGCCCGGCGGCCATGACAAAACCAGTATCCTGTTTCTGATCAAAGATGAGCCCGGTATTCTGCTCAGAATGCTCGAACCGTTCAGCAAGCGCGCCATCAACCTGTCGAAGATTGAAAGCCGCCCTCTGAAAAAACGGGCGTGGGAATATATTTTCTTCCTCGATATTGAAGGACATATTGAAACACCGGATGTTCGCGACGCCGTTGAGGAGTTAGGGGATTACTGCCAGTTCATCAAGGTTCTCGGCTCTTATCCGCGTGCCGTGTAAACGGCAGGGAAGGCTCGCAACGATGAACGGTTTTTATCTGCACAAAATTGCCATTGTCGGCGTCGGTTTGATCGGCGGCTCGTTTGCTCTGGCGTTGAAGCGCGCCGGTGTTGTCGCCACGGTCTCCGGCTGGGATGCGGATCGGGATAATCTGCACCTGGCCCATGAGCTTCAGGTGATCGATCAGCTTCCGACCACCCTGGCGCAAGCGGTTGACGGTGCGGAGCTGGTGATGCTGGCGGTGCCGGTCGGAGCCATGGAGGCTGCTGCGCGCGAGGTGATCCCACTGATGGCGTCAGGCGCGATTCTTACCGACTCGGGCAGTGTCAAACAGTGTGTGGTCGACCATCTTGAACCGCTGGCCATGCAACAGGGGATTCACTATGTGGCCGGTCATCCCATTTCCGGAACGGAACGCAGTGGGGCTGCGGCCGCATTTGCCGAATTGTATCAGGGCAAGCGATGTATTCTCACTCCGTCCGCGCAGACCGATGCCGCGGCTCTGGAGACGGTGACGCGCGCCTGGCAGGCTGCCGGCAGTGAGGTGGTGACCATGGATGTGCTCAAGCACGATCGTATTCTCGCCGCCATCAGTCATCTGCCGCATATGATCGCGTACTCGTTGGTCAATTCGGTGAGTGCTTATGATCGTTATGAGGAGAATATTCTCGACTACTCGGCCGGCGGCTTTCGTGATTTTACCCGGATTGCGTCGTCGGACCCGATCATGTGGCGCGACATTGCCCTGACCAACCGGGAGAGTCTGATTGAAATGATTGACCAGTTCGAAGAATTTCTCAGTGAACTGAAAAACGATATCCAGCAAGCGGACGGTGAACGGCTCTACGAGTTTTTCCTGCGTTCAAAAATAACCCGCGATGCTCTCTTACAACCGAAGGTGAGATAATCAACATGGTCCAGAGTCAAACTGTTTCAGCCAGCCGTGGTCTGCGTGGCGAGATTACCGTTCCCGGGGACAAGTCCATTTCGCATCGTTCCGTTATGTTCGGCAGCCTGGCCAAAGGGGTGACCCGGGTCAGCGGCTTTCTTCAGGGTGAAGATAACCTGTCGACGGTCAAGGCATTTCGTGCCATGGGCGTGACCATTGAACAGCCCGGTGACGGCGAACTGGTGATTCACGGATTGGGCGTACATGGACTTCAGGAACCCGGCGATGTGCTTGATTGCGGCAACTCCGGGACCACCATCCGCCTGATGAGTGGTCTGCTGGCCGGACAGTCATTTTTTTCCGTGTTGACCGGTGACCAATACCTGCGCAAGCGGCCCATGGGACGCATCGTGACGCCGTTGGCCGGCATGGGCGCCTCGATTCGCGGTCGGCAGCAGGGCCAATACGCCCCGTTGGCCATTGAAGGTCAACCGCTTCAAGCCACCACGTATCACTCCCCGGTTGCCAGTGCCCAGGTCAAGTCGGCTGTTTTGCTCGCCGGACTCTATGCCGATGGCGTGACGACGGTGTACGAACCACATCTTTCCCGCGATCATTCCGAGCGGATGCTGCGCCATTTTGGTGTTGAGGTCACTTCGTTTGACGGTGGTGTCTCGATTGCCGGTGGCCAGGAATTAACCGCTCGCGATCTGCTGGTACCGGGGGATATCTCTTCGGCGGCATTTTTCCTGGTGGCCGGGCTGATTGTTCCGGGCTCCGAGTTGCTGATTAAAAATGTCGGTATCAATCCCACCCGCTGTGGCGTCATTGACATCCTGAAAAAGATGAATGGCTCTATTGAGCTGGTCAATGAGCGGGAGATGGCCGGCGAGCCGGTGGCTGATCTACTGGTAAAAAGCAGTGCTCTTAAAGGGATTGAGATCGGCGGCGAAGATGTGCCGCGCGCCATCGACGAATTTCCGGTGATCAGTGTTGCCGCCGCCTGTGCTGAAGGGGCTACGGTGATTCGCGACGCCAAAGAGTTGCGCGTTAAGGAGACCGACCGGATTGCCGCCATGGCGGACGTCCTCAAGACGTTCGGGGTTGCGGTAACGACGACCGAGGATGGGATGACCGTTCAGGGCACGGAACGTTTGCAGGGGGGACGGGTCAAGTCCTGTGGCGATCATCGTATTGCCATGAGTTCAGCCATTGCCGCGTTGCGTGCCGCTGACGACGTCGTGATCGAGGATACGCAATGCACGGCGACCTCGTTTCCCAATTTTTGGGAGTTGCTGCGTACGGTCACTGTCTGACGTCTTGGCTGATGACCAAATGATTCAACGGGGCGGGGCCGATGGCCTCTCCCTTTTTTATGTGAACGGATCGAGTCCGACCGGCCTGTACGGTTTTGGTCTGTGATGGATAAGAATGATGAAAAGACAGTTGATTATTGCCATTGATGGTCCGTCCGGTGCCGGAAAGAGTACCTTGAGCCGTCTGTTGTCGCAGCGGCTTGATTATATCAATATTGATACCGGAGCCATGTATCGGGCCGTTGCTCTGGCGGCCCATCGTGAGGGGATTGACGCCGAAGATTGTCAGGGCCTGGAGGCGTTGTGCCACCGTGTTGAGATCCATTTTCAACGTGATAACGGTCATGAAACCGTCTGGTTGAACGGTGAAGATGTTTCCGAGGCGATCCGTACACCGCAGATGAGCCTGTTGACGTCAAAAATTGCCGCCTGCGCACACGTTCGTCAGGCCATGGTGCAGTTGCAGCGCCAGATGGGAAAAGACGGTGGTGTTGTTCTTGAAGGGCGTGATATCGGCAGTGTGGTGTTTCCACAGGCCGAGGTGAAGTTTTACCTGGAAGCCAGCGCCCAAGCCCGAGGTCGGAGGCGCTACGATGAACTGGTAGCCAAAGGACTCAAGGTTGATCTGGCGCAGACCATTGCCGAAGTTGAGGCACGCGATGCCGCTGATTCAGCCCGTGAGCATGCCCCGTTGCTGCGTCCTGATGATGCTGTGGCCATTGATTCAACCGCACTGACCATTGATCAGGTGCTGGAGAAGATGATGACCGTGGTCCGTCAACGGCTTGGACAACGCGGATAGGAGGAACGATGGAGATTGTACTGGCGAAAAGCGCCGGGTTTTGCTTCGGCGTCAAGCGGGCGGTAAAAATGGCTTTTCAAGCCGCGGCGGACTCGGAACACATCTGCTCTCTCGGGCCATTGATCCATTCTCCACAACTGGTTCAACGTCTGGAGGGCGAAGGGGTCCGGGTTCAGGATCGTGTCGAGAATATCGTTGATGAAACGGTCATTATCCGCTCGCACGGCATAACGCGCGATGAGGAACAAGCTCTAAAGGACAAAGGGCTGCCATTGGTCGATGCCACCTGTCCTTTTGTTAAAAAGGCTCAGCAATACGCCGCGTTGCTGGGGGGCGAGGGGTACAGCGTGGTGATTGTCGGCGAACAGGAGCATCCTGAAGTCCAGGGGATTATTTCCTATGCCGCCGGTAGCGAAACCTGGGTTGTTGCCAATCCGGATGAGGCGCGTGCTGTGCCGTCACATAAAAAACTGGGCTTGGTGGCTCAGACCACCCAGTCCTTTGATAATTTCAGTGAAATCGTTCGGGAGCTTCTTGAAAACAGCAAGGAGTTGCGGATCTTTAACACCATTTGCGACGCGACGTCCGTTCGTCAGGAGGAAGCGCGACAGATTGCCGGTCGTGTTGATCTGATGGTGGTGATTGGCGGGCACAATAGTGCCAATACCACGCGTCTGGCCCATATCTGTACCGAGATTCAACCCAAGACCTTTCATGTTGAGACGGCCGATGATATCAGCGCGACCTGGTTGCAAGGCGTTGAAACGGTGGGCGTGACGGCAGGGGCATCGACGCCGGAATGGATCATTCGTGACGTGGTGGATAGATTGACGGCTGTGGCAAAATAATTATTTTTTTTTTCACAAGTGTATGCTAGGGTTCCTTTTCGCGGCTTATGCCGAGAAAAAACGTCCCAGTGCGGACGTAATCTTTTACGGGGGTACATTGGTTAATGTCTGAAAACAACGAAACAGTTAACACAGAAGAACTCGACATGATGGATGACGAGTTCGAAGAAGAGTTTGACGAAGAGTTTGGTGAGGAAAGCTTCAAAGATCTGTTTGAAAACAGTCTGCAGGGCAATCTTGCCGTTGGCGATGTGGTTGAGGGAACCATTGTTCAGGTTAACCCGGATTCCGTCGTGGTTGATGTCGGCTACAAATCTGAAGGGGTCATTCCCTTGTCGGAATTTGCCGTTGACGGTCAACCGGCAACTCTCGAAGTGGGTGACAAGGTTGACGTTCTGTTTGAACGCGCTGAAAACGAAAGTGGCCTGATCGGCCTTTCCAAAGAGAAGGCAGACCGTCAGAAAGTCTGGAATGCTCTGGAGGAAGGTGCTGTTGTTGAGGGACGCATCGTATCCCGCATCAAGGGTGGACTCTCCGTTGATATCGGTGTTAACGCCTTTTTGCCGGGCTCTCAGGTTGATCTGCGTCCGGTACGTAATCTTGACAAGCTGATCGGCGAAACCTTTGAGTTCAAGATCATCAAACTCAACAAGCGCCGTGGCAACATTGTGCTTTCCCGCCGTGTCCTGCTCGAAACCGAGCGCGAAAGCCAACGTTCCGATACGCTCAAAACTCTTGAAGAGAGTCAGATCGTTGAAGGTGTGGTTAAGAACCTCACCGATTACGGTGCATTCATCGACCTCGGCGGTATCGACGGTCTGTTGCACATTACCGATATGTCCTGGGGCCGCGTCTCTCACCCCTCCGACATCCTGGCGGTAGGTGACAGCATCAATGTCAAGGTACTCAAATTCGATCGTGATAAAGAACGCGTTTCCTTGGGTCTGAAGCAGATCACGCCTGATCCCTGGTTGAGCGTTTCTGAAAAATATCCTACCGGTGCTCGCGTCACCGGCAAGGTTGTCAGCCTGACCGACTACGGCGCATTTATCGAGCTTGAAGAGGGTGTTGAAGGCCTGATTCACGTTTCAGAAATGAGCTGGACCAAGCGCATCAAGCATCCCAACAAGCTGCTGTCCATCGGTGACGAAGTTGAAACCGTTGTTCTGGCCATGGATACGGAAAACCGTCGTATCTCCCTGGGCCTCAAGCAGGTTGAACCCAATCCTTGGGAAGTAATCGGCGAGAAATTCCCCGCTGGCACCATCATTGAAGGTCAAGTCAAGAACATCACTGACTTCGGTATTTTTGTCGGTGTTGATGAAGGCATTGACGGTCTGGTGCATATTTCCGATCTGTCCTGGACCAAGCGCATCAAGCATCCTTCCGAGCTGTACAAGAAAGGTGACCTGGTCAAAGCGGTCGTCCTGAATATTGATCGTGAGAATGAGCGCTTCTCTCTGGGCGTCAAGCAACTGACCCAGGATCCTTGGCAGATTATTCCCGAGCAATACGCTCCGGGCACCATTATTCGTGGCAAAGTGACTTCTGTGACTGAATTCGGCATCTTCCTTGAAGTCGAAGAGGGTGTGGAAGGCCTGATCCACGTTTCTGAAATCAGCAAGGACAAAGTCGACTCACCGAAGGATTTTGCTAAGGTGGGTGATGAGCTTGAAGCTGTCGTGCTTCATGTTGATACCAACGAGCATAAGATTGCTCTGTCGATCAAGCATCTGTCTGATCGTAAAGAGAAAGCCGAAGTTGATGCGTTCATGGGCGCTCAGAAGAAGGCGACCTCCAGCCTTGGAGATCTTCTGCAGGGGGCTTTCAACAACGCTAACGACGAAAACTAATTCGTTTGTTGCGGTTCCAGGCCCCTGCTGCTACTGCAGCAGGGGCTTTTTTGTCAGGATTATGATGAAAAAAAGACCTTTTGCCATAGCCATTGTGGTGTTCTTTGTGATATTTGTTTTCTTCGCAGGGATCATCCTGATGATGTCGTCGTCACGCGGTGGCGGGCAGAAGTTTGCCTTGTCTGATAAAGTCGGCGTCATTGAAGTCCTCGGAACCATTACCGACTCAAAGACTCTTGTCGATCAATTGATCGATTTTGGCCAAAACCATGCGGTCAAAGCGATTGTTCTGCGTGTTGATTCTCCTGGCGGCGGGGTCGGCCCCTCTCAGGAAATCTACGATGAAGTTGTTCGCTTGACAGCACAAAAACCGGTGGTTGTGTCCATGGGATCGGTGGCGGCCTCCGGCGGTTACTATATTTCAGCTCCGGCAAATCGTATTTTTGCGAATCCGGGCACCATTACCGGCAGCATCGGTGTGATCATGGAGTTTACCAATGTGATCGACCTGATGGATAAGATCGGCCTGAAAACCAATGTGATCAAAAGTGGCGATCACAAGGATATTGGTTCTTCTGTTCGCGTCATGACCGATCAAGAGAAAGCATTACTGCAAAGTTTAATCGACGATGTTCATGACCAGTTTGTTACCGCGGTCAGTGACGGTCGTCATCTCGATAAAGACCAGGTTCTTAAGCTGGCGGATGGACGGATTTTTACCGGTCGCCAGGCTCAGCAACAAGGTTTAGTCGATGAGCTCGGCAGCCTGCAGGCGGCGATTCACTATGCCGGTGAATTGGCCGGTATCGAAGGAACGCCGGACGTGCTTTATCCCGCACAACCAAAGCCGGATCTGCTTGATTATTTTATCAGTCGTACGGCTTCGGAAATTGAGCGGATGATTTTAAAGACAGACACACAGGGCTTGCAATTGTTATGGTCGCACAGGCAGACCTATTGAAAGCTATTGGTATGGGGAGAATAAAATGACAAAAAGCCAATTGATTGAAAGATTGATGGAGTCCACTTCCGATTTGAACAAAAAAGAATCCGAACTCGTCGTCAATACGATTTTCGACAGCATCGGATCGGCCCTGATCAGTGGTGATCGGGTTGAGATTCGCGGTTTTGGCTCTTTCTCCATTCGTGAGCGCGAGGCACGTCAGGCGCGCAACCCGAAGAGTGGCAACCTGATCAATATTCCTTCAAAGAAAACGCCTTTTTTCAAAACGGGCAAAGAGCTTCGCGAGCGCGTTGACAGCCTCGGTTAACGATGACGGGGTCATTGCTTCCGACAACCCATCAATGTATTTCACCAAGCCTGGTCGGCGCTCCGCTTGTTCTTGAACCGGGAAAAGCCGTGGTTGAGTTGGTGACGATTGAATCCATGGTGGCTGATCCCCAAGGCCTGGTTCACGGCGGCTTTATTTTTGGCCTGGCCGACTATGCCGCCATGCTGGCGGTGAATGAGCCAACAGTGGTTCTCGGCGCTGCGCAAACGCGTTTTCTTGCTCCCGTCAGTGTCGGTGATACGGCGACAGCAACTGCTGTGGTTGTTTCGTCGGAGAAGAACCGCTATCAGGTCGAATGTATGGTCAAGGTTGGTGATAAAGCCGTTTTCAGCGGCGAGTTTACCTGTTTTGTGTTGGAAAAGCATGTGTTGTCTTGAATGCCGTTCCGGCAAGTTTAATACGCAAAAAGCCTCACAGATGTGAGGCTTTTTGCGTATTAAACATCTCCGGGGTGGCGTCTGAGACAGGTTCTTGACCGTGTCTTAGGCTGGGAAGTTGTGACGATAACTTCAGGCGTCCTGATGAGTTCTCAGGCTGGCTCACCGCTACCGTGATTCTTCCTGATTCTGATAGTGTTGGTCAAGCGACATAAATCTTTTCCTCGCTCACCCCAGAGTGTTGTTTTAATATCAATCTAACATTGACGAGAGGTTTGTCAATGTAAATTAATCATTGAATGCGATGAAAAATAAAAAATCTCGGCGGTTGAATTTTGTGGTTGAGGGTTCCCCTGTTGAAAAACGCCTGGATCACTGGTTGGCCGCGGCGGACAGTGATTTGTCGCGCACCGTCATCCGCAAGGTGATTGACTTGGGTGGCGTGCATGTCAACGGGCGCCGGGTTCGCAAATGCGGTTTGACGCTCCAGCACGGAGATCAGATTGAACTCTATCGTGATCAGCAGTCGTTGACACCGTTTCGGCTGAGTGAAGAGGAGATTCTTTATCGTGATCGCTATCTGTTGGTGGTGAATAAACCATCAGGGGTGGATTCACAACCCACTCCGGCACGCTATAAAGGGACATTGTACGAAGCGTTATTGTTTTTTCTCAAAGATCCTTATCGCCCGTTGGATAAGCCGGATCTGGCCATGGTCCAACGCCTGGATCGTGAGACTTCCGGTGTGATGGCTTTTTCTATCCATACTCGGTCTCATAAAGCCTTGACCCAGGCCTGGCAATCGCGTCGTGTTCACAAAGTCTATCATGCCCTTGTCCGTGATCCCGGTCTTGAGGAACAGGGGGAATTTATTTCTCTTCTGGCACGGAATCGTCGTACTAATCGAATGAAGTCCGTGACGCGAGGAGGAAAGTCGGCTCATACCCGTTACCGTATTCTCCAGCGCTTGTCCGGTTATGCACTGGTGGAAATTGAATTGCTCACCGGGCGTATGCATCAGATTCGGGTCCATTTTTCCGAGGCTGGTGCCCCGTTGCTGGGAGATCGTCTTTATGGCGGGGCCTGTTGCCTCAACGGCAAAGAGATTTCCCGTACAATGTTGCATTCCTTCCGGCTGGTGTGTGATCATCCGATGAACCATCACGTTGTTGAGTTCGAAGCTCCGCATCCGAAAGATTTTGACTCCCTGTTAACCTGGATGGAAAGAGATTCATGATGACTTATCCTGATATCGATCCTGTTGCGTTTCAGATCGGGCCCTTGGCCGTGCGCTGGTATGGTTTGATGTATTTGGCCGGTTTTGTCTGTGCCTATGGGATGATTCGCCGTTTAACAACAAATCATCAACGTCTGACTCTGTCGTCAGACACCGTGGCTGACCTGTTATTTGCCTGCGTGCTCGGCGTGGTATGCGGTGGTCGTCTTGGTTACGTGTTGTTCTATAATGCGTCTTTTTATCTGCAGCACCCGCTGAAAATTCTCTCGTTGTGGGAAGGGGGCATGAGTTTTCATGGCGGTTTGCTCGGCGTGATTGTCGCGGCCTTGTTGTTTTGTCGCAAGCGTCAGCTTCCGGTGGCTTGTGTGGCCGACATTCTGGTGATTTCGTCCTGCTTTGGTTTATTTTTTGGCCGCCTTGGCAATTTTATCAACGGTGAGCTGTGGGGACGGGTGAGCTCGGTACCTTGGGCCATGGTGTTTCCCGGAGCCGGTCCCCTGCCGCGTCATCCCAGCCAACTGTACGAAGCGGCTTTGGAAGGCCCTGTGTTGCTGATGATTTTATTAGGGGTTTATCGGGCGCACAAAGCGACAGGAACCGTATTTTTTACCTTTGTCAGTGGTTATGCCGGATTCCGTTTTATCGTAGAGTTCTTTCGCCAACCGGATGCCCATCTTGGTGCGGTGTTTGCCGGAATGAGTATGGGGCAATTGTTGTCACTGCCCATGATGGTGATCGGTATCTCTGGGATCATCTGGCTCAATACAAGGAGGCCCTGTGAGCGCTGAGTGCCGCGTGGTGGTATTTGACTGTGACGGTGTGATGTTCAACAGTCGTCAGGCTAATCTGGCCTATTACAACGTGATCCTGCGTCACTTCGGTGAGCCGGAGGTGGATCGAGCGCAGAAGGAACGTGCTCATCTGTGTCATACCGGGTCAAGTCCCCAGGTGTTTGCCGGGTTGCTTGGTGAAGAACGCTTGCAAGAGGCTCTGGCAGTGGCGGCACAGGTGGATTACGACCAGTTTATCCCTCAGTTGATGGTTGAGCCGGGGTTGCGCGAGGTGTTAGAGGTTCTGGCGCGGGAAATTCCCCTGGCCATTGCCACCAATCGAGGCAGTAGCATGCCGCGTATTCTCGAGCATTTTGATTTGAGTGGTTATTTTTCCGAAGTGGTGACTCATCAGGATGTGCCGCGACCAAAGCCTTTCCCGGATATGTTGTTGGAGGTGGCTCGTCGCTTGGACGTTGCAGCCCGGCACATGACCTTTATCGGTGATTCAGAGTTGGATCAGGCTGCTGCCGAAAGTGCCGGATGTCATTTTATTGCGTATCAGTGGAACGGTGGTCAGCGCATGGATCATCATCGCCAGTTGCCTCAGATTCTTTGCCGTTAAGTGATTTGTTCATTTCCAGAACATGACCATTGCAGCATTGGTTGTAGGTAACGGTATCCATCAGAGCGTGGATGAGAAAAATGCCTCGGCCGTGCTCGTCTTCCGGGGCGGCTTCGATCTGTCTGATCTCACTGATATCAAACCCTTGTCCCTGGTCATAAACCTTGATGCACAGGTTGTTCTCTGATAGCGAGATGCTGATATGGACATCTTTGTTCGGATCATTCTGGTTGGCGTGTTTAATGGCGTTGGCCATCGCTTCCGTCAGCACCAGATTGATGTGGTAGGCGAGTTCTTCGCGATTATCGTTGAACTTTTTCAACGTATAAGCCACATCCTCGCCGATTTTTCCGATCAGACTAAGATATTTCGTTTGGTTGGGAACTTTAATGTCCACTTCGAGCTGGTTTTCCATAATCTGCTCTCCTCACGACCCTGTCATTGCACACCAATGTGTGCAATGACAGGGATTTTATTTTCGCAGGGTGCCGAAAAGGCCCGTTCTGGATCTTTTCAGCTAAGCAAGCCCATAACGTTGATGTCTGTTCTGGCGTGTGATCGCCCCTCCGGAGGCTTCACAAGCGGTTGTTCGACAGTGTACTAAAAGCTGGCCAAGGCCTCTTCGGTACCTGGAAAGATCTCAAAAACACGATGAAGCCTCGTCAGTTCAAACATTGATTTGACCTGGGACTGCAGACCGCACAGTTTCAACCCACCTTCCCGGGAGCTGGCGTTTTTAAAGCCGGAAACCAGGGCGCCCAGACCTGATGAGTCGATAAAGCGGACCGGAGAAAGATCAATGACGATATTGACTTTTCCGTCTTCAAACAGATTAAGCAGCTGCGTTTTAAGTTCACTGCTGTTGTGGGCATCGAGACGCTCTTCTTTAAGGGTGAGTGTAACGATGTGATCATGCTCTTCAATGGCAACATTCATCTGGTTTTCTCCTATCGTCCTAAGAATTGATTTTTAAAACAATCATGGTGACATCATCATTGAAGTGGCGTCGCCCCTGAAACATGCGTGCGTCATTCATGGTGTTGTCGATAATTTCCTGAGCGCTCAGCGCTTTGTTGTCCTGAATGGCGGCTTTAAGCCGCTCCATGCCGTACATTTGCTGGGCATTGTTCTCTGCTTCTATAATACCATCCGTATAGAGAACAAGGATATCCCCCTCCTGGAAATAAGCGTGTTTTTCCTCAAATTCGATGTCCGTGGTAATTCCCAGGATCATCCCTTCAGCGTCGAGTTCCTCAAACGATCCTGACGTGTGGTGATGCAGTAACGGCGGATTGTGCCCGGCATTGGCAAAAGCGATTCGTCCGCGCATCGGATCATACTGCAAATAAAACATGGTGATGAAAAGTTCGGCATTGGTCAAGTCTTCATACATGAAGCGGTTGAGAACGTGCAGCACATCCGGCGGAGTACTAAGTTGTCTGGCCTGTGCCTGGATAAACGTGCGCACCTCGGCCATGAGCAGAGCCGCACCAATATTATGACCGGAAACATCGGCGATAATCACATCGAGGAGCTGATCTTTTTTGATGAAGTCAAAATAGTCACCACCGATCTGCTTCGCTGGAACACAGATCCCGGCGATATCCATACCCGAATGCTCCGGCATGGTGTCAGGCAGTAGACTGAGCTGGATGGCTTCAGCGATCTTCAACTCTTTTTCCTGCTCGCTGACTTCAATCAGCTGGGCGGTTTGCCGGGCGTTGCGCCAGGCGATGCCAATCTGGGCGGCGAGGTTTTTGTACAGTTCGATGAATTCATCGGTGTAAATGCCTTTGGCATAGCGAGAATAGGACGACAGGACGCCAATGGGCTGCCCTTCGATGGTGATCGGGGCGTGGGCGAACGATTTGATCCCTTCGCGTCGAATGATCTCCATGGACGTCGGCTTATCGGTGCAGTCGGAATCGTTGGCCAGAACAACCCGGTTGTTGATGTAGGTTGAGCCGATGCAGGTTTCCTCATTGATTTCGCGGTCGGCATGGGAGAGGAACTCCGTATCAATGCCTTTAAAACAACGCACTTTGAGCAGGTTGCTTTCCTCATCGTACAGGCGGATTGCACACAGATCAAAACGGAACTGATGGTAAAGCAGTTCAAGAACATTGTCGAAAATCGTGTCAAGATCCGCACCGCTGGCGATCATATTCGCGGCTTCATACAGCACCGTGAGTTGTTCACGGCTGGCGTCACGGCTGAGGCTGACGGTGCCGAAGATGTTAAACACGTCTTCCATTTTACTGCCGCGTGCCGACAGGTAATTTTCGATAATGATGCGCGCGGCCGCCGTACCGACCGAGCCGGCCAGGGTTTTTTCTGTAAAGCGTTTCAGGTTGGGAATTTCATACTCAGACAGACTGCCTTTTTCATCAATTTCGCGATCACCAAGATAGCTGGCAATGGCCATGTTGGCGTGTTTCTCGCCGATGAACTTGGTCATCAGGTCGACGAATTCCATAATGGTTGGTGCTTTGCTGATGCGCGTGCGTTTTTGCGGAATATCACGCCAGGTGGAGACCCGAACAAAGCGCATCGCCTGAGTGGCTTCAACCGAAGACGGCGTGGTTAGAATCGAGATGCCGAGAAACAGACCGACATTGAAAAACAGCGTCCAGAACAGGGCGTGCGACCAGATGTCGAGGGTGTTGAGATAAAATAATGCTGTCGGGCGTAGCCATTCCAGCCCGAACGGACCGTGAAGCAGGATGTCGTGCGACATCCAGCCTGCGTCGACAAAGGTTGGTATCAGCAGGGTGTAAAACCAGACGATAAAGCCACTGAGCAGGCCGGCAGCCGCGCCGCGTTGGGTGGCGCGTTCCCAGTAAATGCCGCCGAGCAGAGCCGGGGCAAACTGGGTGGCGGCCATGAACGAAATCAGGCCGATATTCACCAGAGCTTCCGTTTCGCCGAGGGTCCGATAGTAAAAATAGCCGAGAAAGATCACCGAAACGATGGCGATGCGTTTGATGTTGAGCAGCAGGCCGGAGATGTCGGCGGTTTTCAGGTTGAAACGCAGAATGATCGGCATGATCAGATTGTTGAGGATCATGGTCGCTGAGGCCACCGATTCCAACATCACCATGCCGCCGGCCGCTGAGAAGCCACCGATAAAAACAAAAATGGCCAGCAATTGTTGGTGTTCAAGCAGCGGCAGACTCAACACATAGTAGTCGGCCATGGTCGTGTCGCCACTGAACGTAATGATCCCGGCCACGGCAATGGGCAGTACGAACAGATTGAGCAGAAACATATAGGCGGGGAACGCCCACATGGCTTTGCGAATGTGTTCATGATCAGAATTCTCAATGACCATGGCATGAAACTGGCGGGGCAGGAACATCACGGCCATCATGGATAACACGGTCATGGAAAACCAACGCCCGCTGCTATTGTGCTCTGCGGAGATCAATAACAGATCTGACCGCTCTGGAAAGGTGGTCAGGAAGCGGTTGAACAGGTCGGCAAAGCCGTCAAACAGGCCGTAGGTCACGAATAAGCCGACGGCCAGAAATGCCGTCAATTTGATGATGGATTCCAAGGCAACCGCTGCCATCAAGCCTTCATGGCGTTCAGTGCTATTGAGACGCATGGCGCCGAACAGGATGCAGAATGTGGCCAGAAACAGGGCGGCCAGAAAGGCGGTATCCAAAGGTAAATTGGGATATTGCAGCTGAAAAGCGGTTGTCACGTTGCTGTCGGAACCGCACAGCATGTTGAACGTCTGCGAGATGGCTTTCAGCTGCAGGGCGATGTATGGCACGATGCCGAGAACGGCGAAAATCGTGACGATGCCGCCAAGGTAGGTCGATTTCCCGAAACGGCTGGCGATAAAATCGGCAATACTGACAATATTTTGCTCTTTGGTAATCAGGATGATTTTACGCAGGAGAAACCACCAGGTGAAACAGATCAGGGTGGGGCCGAGATAGATGGTGAGAAAATCAAGACCACTGGTGGCCGCGCGGCCGACACTGCCATAATAGGTCCATGAGGTACAGTAGACGGCCAGCGACAGCGAATAAACCGTCGCATTGGTGACGAAACTTTTTCCCCGTCGGCGCAGGTTGTCGGCCATAAAGGCAACGACAAACAGCAACAGAAAGTAGGCCAGGGTGATGGCTCCGAGAAATTGAACAGACATCATTCAATCTCCCGGTCCGGTGTGATGTCGTGTTTCGGCAGAGAGCGTTCCTCGAGCGAGGCGCTGAACAGGTAAATGACGCCGATGGAGAGAGGCCAGCCGACCATCAGATAGAAAACCAGCAGCGGAATACCGAGCAGGGTGTCGAGACGGTTGAAGATCTGCATAAAGGGGAAATTGAGCATAATGACGCCGAGGCAGAAGAAAATCAGCCATACCTGACGTTGATGCGTTGTCGAATGTTTGGACATGTTCCCCCCATTGCGATGAATCCATATCATTAAGTATAGGATACATTTAAGGGACTGTCGATCATCGGCAGACATTTAAGTGGTGAAAACTGTTCAAATTTTTCTTTTACAGGGTTTTCGCTAAACGCCATCCGCGGCTTTTGGCATGCGCCGTTTTGACATTGTGATTTTTAAAATCTTACAAAATCACCGGGTTGTCAACGGAGCCGACCCTCGTTTGACGCCTGTTCAAGAGCACTACGAGCCATTTTGTAACAGACTCAAACGACAGGACTTTTTCCATTCTCCAAAGGTGGACCGGCAAAACGGTAGCCATTTTTTCCGTTGTTTTTGACGGCGTACATGGCACTATCTGCTTGTTTTATCAACACTTTTGAGGTGTTGCCATGGGTTGGGTACAGCGCAATACCGACGCTGGCCTGAACCTGAAGCAGGTACCCGTCAAAATCCATGGGCTGATTGACGGTTTCGATGACTTTGCAGGCGATGTTTTCGACATCCTCAACGGATTTGATTTCCGTTAACAGCAGCAGAAATTCATCGCCACCGATCCGGGCAACCGTATCGGATTTGCGAACGCAGCTGAGCAGATGTTTGGCAACGGTCTGCAAGACAAAATCGCCGGCATCATGGCCGTGCTGGTCGTTAATGGCCTTAAAACCGTCAAGGTCAAAAAACATCACGGCAAACTGTTCATGTCTGCGGTGTGCGCTCTCCAGAGCAACATTGATGCGGTCCCGCACCAGGCGCAGACTGGGGAGTCCCGTTAAGGCATCATGGTTGGCCAGATGGCGGATGCGCTCTTCAGCCTGCTTTCGGTCGGAAATGTCCATATGGGTGCCGAACATCAGCAGAGGATCGCCCTCATCCGTCCAGATCGACACTTTACCCCGATCAAGAATCCATACCCAGTGCCCGTCCTTGTGCTTCAGCCGTATTTCACATTGGTAATAGGGCTCCCGCCCGGAAAAATGGCGTTTCAAGGCGCGGTAGGCCTTTTTCAGATCCTCTGGGTGGCAGAACTTTTCCCAGGTTTTGACGGACGCCGGGCTCAGTTCTTCCAGGTGGTAGCCGAGATGTTCCGCCCAGCGACTGTTGAAAACGGTTTCACCGGTTTGAACATTCCATTCCCAGGTGCCGACATGGGTTCCTTCAAGAATAAACGCCAGTCGCTGGCGTTCTTTGCCCAAGGCCACCACGGCTCTTTTCTGTTGCATGACACTGCCGATACGATCGGCAACTTCGTTGATGAGGTAACGTTCCTCCTCCGTGAAAGGTCCTTCGTCAAAATTCGGCAATTGCTTGGTGTAAAACACCTCCACCTTTCCCCGTCGTCTGCCATTGGTCTGAATGGTGGCCTCCTGTTTCCAGACACTTTCCTGGAAATCACGGGTGTGAAAGGTCATATCATCAAAACTGACCCGTGCCGTCGTGTATTCAGGATGTTGCCAGGCCGGCGGCAGGCATTCAATGGCTTCCGCGAGAAACTGTTCAACATCCTTGCCCGTTGTTTCCGCCAGCCGTGACAGGCTGTACAGGCAATGCAACGCTTTAACCCGTTCGCCGATATCGTTGAGCAGCATTTCACGTTCCGCTTCAATCTGTTGACGTTGCGCAATTTCCAGTTCAAGCATGTTCTGGTGGCGGTTGCCGCTGCGCACTGCCGAAGAGGTTTTTTGCAGAAGATAGATGATGAGGACCAGGCAGATGATAAGGGTCAGGCCAAAAATAAGCACCAATTGGGGTAAATGGGTATGACGGCTGGCGAGATAGGCCGCTGTCGGACGGCTTTGCACAACAAAATGGTGGTTACGAATAACCCATTCCTTGGCGGCCTGAAGTGATTCCGGGAGGTCTTCCCAACCCGGAGCCTGATATATCTGTTCACCGTCCATCAGGATGCGCGATTGACAGTGTAAAGGTGTGTGGCGCGATTTGAGCAAGGCCTCCACCCAGGTGCTGCTGCAAAACACCGCCAGCAGAAAGCCGTCAAAGCGCTCTTCGACGGTGAGGGGAAGGTAAATCAGAAAGCCGATGCCGCCTTCGACCAGTTCGATTGGGGCCGTCATGGACGGCGCTTGTTGGTGCCGTGCCTCTTTCAGAGCTTTGCGACGTCTCTCCTCCAGCGCCAGGTTGATGCCGATGGCCTCTTCGTTGTCGTGTTTGGGAACCACCCAACGAACACTAAGATGGGGCTCAACCCATTTCAGCGCCTGATAGCCGGGGTGATCTTCAAGGTAGCTGGTGGCGTTGAAATAAAATTCCTCACGGTTCATGCCACCGCGTTGTTGCCAGCGGTAAACGAAACGCTGCAATAAACGAATCCGATTGTTCAGGTCGGCATCCATCAGATTGAGCAAGACTTGGGATTCCGCTGCAATCGCCTGCCGCCTGGCGTGCGATTCCCGCTGTTCAAGCGCCCACCACAACGAGAAGACCACCAGGCACAGCAGCACTGCTGTCAGGTAGGGAAGCCATCGTCCCTGAATCTCACGCGATTCGACAGGGAAAGGGGGGGGCTGGCTCATAGGGACCTCGCTATTGATGACGGTTCGTCTTCTTAATAGCGTAGCCGAGAGACAGGCCTTTCGCAATGCATTGAGATCAATAGGAAAAAGAAGGCACTGTCGTGCCGCTTCAGCCCCGCCTTTTTGCCAATAGCCCCGACCCGCTAATCGCGAAACCGCTTGGTCAGTTCACCGTATGCGTCGATACGGCGATCGCGTAAAAACGGCCAGATCCGTCGAACCTGTTCACTGCGTTGCAGGTCCAGATCGTGAAGCAGCACGGTTTCGTGATCAGTGTCCGCCTGAACCAGAATTTCTCCCTGTGGCCCGGCGACAAAACTGCTGCCCCAGAACTGTGCTCCCGACGTACTTCCTGTCGGGTCCGCTTCAAAGCCGACACGGTTGACACTGATCACCGGCAGACCATTAGCCACGGCGTGACCGCGTTGCACGGTGATCCAGGCCTCGCGTTGCCGTTGCTGCTCTTCCGGTGAATCCTGTGGGTCCCAGCCGATAGCTGTCGGGTAGATCAGCATATCGCAGCCGGCAAGAGCCATCAGCCGGGCCGCTTCCGGATACCACTGGTCCCAGCAGACCAGGACGCCCAATGTGCCGACGCTGGTCGGAATCGGTGTGAAGCCTAAATCACCTGGTGTAAAATAAAATTTTTCATTGTAACCGGGATCATCAGGGATATGCATTTTGCGATACATTCCGGCGAGTTGTCCGTTGCTTTCAAAGACCACCGCCGTATTGTGATAGAGGCCGGCGGCGCGCCGTTCAAACAGGCTGCACACCAGCACCACCTCCCGTTTTTTAGCGAGTTCGGCAAAATAATCGCTGCTGGGGCCGGGAATCGGCTCGGCCAGGTCAAAGTAATCGCAACGTTGTTGCTGACAAAAGTACGGTCCGTTATGGAGCTCCTGTAAGATGATCAACTCCGCGCCCTGATCCGCTGCGTGATGAATGGCTGTGGTGAGATGGTCCCGGGTCTGTTTGGCCGTCGGCTGGCTGGCCTGTTGAATCAGGGCGATACGACGTGTACTCATGACAGCGTTCCTTTCGGCAATTGCATGGTCAGGCAGTGCAGTGAGCCGTGCTGCAGGATCACTGCCGAGCAATCGATGGCAATCAATTCATGGTCCGGAAAGGCTTGAGACAGCACTTCCAGTGCTTTTTTATCGGCGGGATCATTATAAACAGGCACCAGAACCGCCTGGTTGATCACCAGAAAATTGGCGTAGGTTGCCGGCAGCCGTTCTCCCTCTTCATTGTAAACCGCCTGGGGCCAGGGCAGTGGCAGCAAGCGAAACGGAGTATCCTCCAGCGTGGTAAAGGTGTGTAACTGGTCGGCCATTTTTTTCAGGGCCGGGTAATGTTCATCCTCGGGGTCGTCACATTGAACATAGACGATGGTCTGGTCCGGACACAGCCGCGCCAACGTGTCGATATGGGAATCCGTATCATCTCCGGCCAGGTAGCCATGGTCGAGCCACAAGGTTTTGTGAATGCCGAACTGTTGCTGAAAAAACAGTTCAATATCATGTTTTTTCAGGTGGGGATTGCGGTTGGCACTGAGCAGGCAGGCGCTGGTCGTCAGTAAAATGCCATGGCCATCCGATTCAATACTGCCTCCCTCAAGGATCAGCGGTTGGATTTGAACCGGAGCGGCAAACGCGGCCTGCTCAGATAATGCCCGAGTGATTTGATTGTCAAGATTGGCTGGGAATTTCAATCCCCAGCCATTAAAACCAAAGTCGTAAAGCCATGGCCGGCCCTGTTTAAAGACGGTGATGGGGCCGAAATCACGGCTCCAGGTATCGTTGGTGTCGATGGCATAACACTGGACACGCTGAAGCGAAACGTCGGCATGCTGCAAGGTGGCAATCGTCTGCGAAGGCTGTGGCGTGACAATGATAACCTGTTCAAAACGGCTGATGTGACGAACAAGTTCAATGAAAACCGGAACAATCCGCTCCAGATGGTCAGCCCAGTCGCTGTCGGGTGTCGGCCAGGACAGCAACACACCGTCCTGTGTCTCCCATTCCGCCGGCAGGCGGGGTACGGTTGTACTCATGGTATTATCTCCCTTTGAAGTGAAGAAAGTATGCCATGATTTCGTGGTGAAAAAAAGCGAGATAGGAGGGGTGGCGACGCGTCAGCAGCTGTTTTTATTGCGGCGAAGACGTCGTGCCAGCACGAAAACGACAATGACGGCGCCAAGACAGAGTAACGCTTTAAACGAATGGAGAAAAGGGATTTGTTGCCAGGACTTCAGGCCCAGATAGCCCAGGCCTGGATAACTGATCCCCCACAGTACCGCGGCCACACTGCTGTAGCCGACAAGGCCGCGGGCGGAAAAGTGGACACAGCCGGCGACAAAAGGGACCAAACCGCGCAGCGGTCCGAAAAAACGGGCGAGAAACAGGCTCTTACCGCCATGAGCGGAGAAAAAAATCTGTGCCCGTTGCAGTAACGGTTTGCTGCGTTGCGGAAAAAAGGACTGAACCAGGCGAGGACCCAGACGGCCGCCGAGCAGGAAGCTGATCAGGTCGCCGATAAGAGCGCCGATGGCGGCGCACACACAGCTCAGGGTGAAATCACCGTGACCGGCCGCGGCAATGGCACCGATGGTAACGCATAATACGCTGCCGGGAACGACCAGCCCGACCAGGGCGATCCCTTCTGCCGTTGCTATCGCGGCGATGAGCAGGTAATACCAGGGTGTCGCCGTCACACTGGTCAGCAGATGTTCCAACCAGATCTCCATTCTCTACTGGTAGCCTAATTTTGTGACGGGGTAAATCTAAAAATCGCTGTCATGACTGGGAAGGGTTCGCCGGGCATAACCGCAATGCCCGGCGAGCGTATGGCTTTGAGGATAGAGCAATTAACAGCCGGTGAGCATATCGTTACCGGCTGCAGGGGCCTCAACGGTTTTCTTGGTGACGGTAAGGGTGGCACTGTCGCCGACGGAAACATTCTTAGCCTCCGAACGGCTGACTTCGATGGTCACTTTATCGCCGCGAACTTTGGTGACGGTTCCATTGATCTGTTGAGCCAGAGCGGTGGTAGCCAGGGCAGCAACAAGGCTCAGGGCGGTAATAAGATACAAGACTTTTTTCATGATCATCTCCTTGGGTGGCGGTTGGGTTGAAGTCGGACCTTTGCGCAAAAAGCTCATCCCGACTATTTTTTATGACACTGGCTGCAGGATTTCGGTGCGGCCTTGTTGCCTTTTTCCTGCTCTTTCTTATGGCAGTCCAGACATAGGGCGTGACCTTCTTTTTTGCCGTTAATGGCAATTTTTTGCGGTGGCTGAGTGGTATGGCAGGAACTACAGTCCATTTTTTCACCATGCATTTTATGGTCGAATGTGACGGTTCCTTTTCCCGTGTATTCATAGGTGTCTGCAGCCAGGGCAGACGTTGCCAACAGGGCCATGAACAGAACGGACAACAGCAGTTTCGTTTTCATTGTGGTACCTCCTTGTCAAATGGGAATGGGGTGTGAAACTGTGACTACCGTTTTAGCGGTCTTTTGCGTGCAGCGCATTAGATGTCGACCGGTATACCACCCGATGTCGATACGGATTGACCTGATTTCAGTAGGTTATGGCGGTCCGATTTTTGTCGGCATCGCGCTGTTTCGTTGCCCTTTTTGTTGCTATCTGCTACCCTCACACCACTATGACGGCAGAAAAAAACCAGAAAAACGATGGTATGATTCAGATTGACGGTGCGGCTATCCGTCAAGCACGGGAAGATCAGTCTCTGACGCAGCTCTATGTGGCAAAGATGGTCGGTGTCACCACGGATACCATCTCCCGTTGGGAGAATAATCGCTATCCGACCATCAAACGTCCCAATGCCGAGAAACTGGCGGAAGCCCTGGAAGTACCTCTGGAGCGGATTGTGCGGCAGGACGATGAGACACCGCAGCCACCGGTGCGCTCCTGGAGGCTGTCTCGGCGCTGGACCCTTGTAGTTACGCTGCTGGGCCTGCTGTCCATTGGCGTGACCATCTGGCTGTGGCCGCAACCGCCGATTGTCGCCGAACGGGTTCTGCCCAGCTATGCCGCACCCGGTGCGGTGTTCCCTGTCCAACTTCGCTTCAGTAACGGAACTGTTCGCGGTGTGGTGCGCGAACAATTGCCGCACGGCTGGCGGTTTGTCTCCTCGGTTCCCATGCCGGACAGTGTCGACGAGGAAACGGGATTGGTGCGCTGGATCGTACAAATGCAGGATCAGCCGTTGACCATCTACTATCTGGTGCAGGTTGACCCGCAGGCCAGGTTGAAAACCATGATGCGTTTTGATGGCGAGCTGGTGGCGCATACCGCAACGCAACGCAGCCGAATCGAATTGATTGGTGCTGACCAGTTGGTGATTCAGCATATTCATTGGGCGGATCTCAATGCGGATCTGATGATCGACGATGATGAAATGCTTGATGCGTCCTATTTAAGTGAAAATATGCCGGGGATGGCCCTCGACCTCGATGCCGTGGAAGCGATGTGGATTGAAGATCACTACTATTGGGACGAGGCGTTACGGCACTTTCAGCCTGGTTCTCCCACCAATTCGTCACCTCAGAAAACAGCCCAGCCCTGAACGCTCAGCGGTCGTGCCGTTTTATAGATGCCAATCCAGTCAGATTGTTTTATACTGCCGGTCGTTGAAATGTTATTGAACCGCACGGTGTTTCCAACAAGGGAAGGAAGGTGCCTGCGGTCCCATCACGTAAGTAGGTAGTTATTCATGGAACGTGTGCTGCAAATGCTCGAAGGGGAGATGGCTCTGGTTGAACAACAGTTCAGGCACGACCTCGACTCTGAAGTAACCCTGATTCGCAAGGTCGGGGAATATGTCCTGGCCAGTGGTGGTAAACGAATGCGCCCCATGCTGGTGCTTCTTTGTGCCCGGCTTGCCGACTATCAAGGCGCGTCGCATATCGGGGTGGCCAGTGTTGTCGAATTTATTCATACCGCAACCTTGCTGCACGATGATGTGGTGGACAGTGCTGATCTGCGTCGGGGCGCCGCGTCCGCCAACAACGTCTGGGGAAATGAGGCGTCCGTTCTGGTCGGCGACTTTCTTTTTTCAAAATCCTTTTCCATCATGGTGCGTACCGGCAGCCTGCCGATTCTTCAGGCGTTATCCGATGCGACGACCAACATGGCCGAAGGCGAGGTGTTGCAGCTGATCAGCACCTGCGATCTTGATCTGAGTGAAGAACGCTATATGCAGGTGGTGCGGGATAAAACCGCTGTGCTGATTGCTGCCGCTTGCCGGTGTGGCGGTATCCTCGGCGGGGTCTCCGCCGAGCAGGAGCAGGCACTGCAGGAATTTGGTATGGAGCTGGGCATTGCCTTCCAGTTTATGGATGATGCCCTTGATTATGTTGCGGATCAGGCGGAGTTCGGTAAAGCCTGTGGTCATGACCTTGAAGAAGGAAAAATGACCTTGCCCCTCATTGAAACCTTGCGCCATAGCAGCCGTGAAGAGCGCGACCGGGTTGAGCAGATTGTTGAGAAAGATCAGCTCAGCGATGAAGATCTTGAGGAAGTGATTGCGTTGATTCATCGTTATGACGGAATTGACTATACGCGTAAACGCGCAAAAGAACTGGTCGAATCCGCGAAACAACGATTAGTGGCTTTTGACGACGGTGAAGCAAAACAGGCCCTTGAGATTCTTGCCGATTACGTGGTCAGTCGCACCAAATAAAAATTTCCGTAAAATCGCTGTTTTCTAATCGTTAAATGCCTCTGTTTTTGATTTCACTAACAGGGGCATTGCTGTTTTGGGCTGGTCTGCGAGTTGGAATACTATCTGCATAGACAGGAATATTATTGTCACCTTTCAGCGGAGAGTATTCAGTCTATGCCTGTTGACGAACTTGTTCATAAAAGCTCTTTCGATTTTTCGGATCACAGCTATACCATTTGTATTTACCGGCGAGCTGACGGTTTTACCGCCATGACTGAGTTCAGTCCGGAAGATATGATCATCAATGATGGTGCGGACATTCAGTCGTTGCTGGAAAAACATCGTCGCCTGTTACCGCTGGCCATCATTTCCCGGCAGATGAGGCCTGAAAAAGAGTAACCGCGGTTGTTGCGCAATCCAGAATAATGAAAAACGCCGTGGCAGGTTATCCTGCCACGGCGTTTTAGTTTTCATGTGTTTTCAAACCCGTATTTTTCACAAGTAACCGACTTGTCGCGTCGATCTTTGTCGGGGAATCAGGCCTCGGATTCAGGTGCCGGTTCAGCTTTTTTCTTGCGCGGAGCCCGGCGCTTTGGTTTTTCTTCATCGCCCTCCGTGGCCTTTTCCGTGGTTTTTTCGGGGGCTGCCGTGTCGTCCGCAGCTTTTGCCGTTGTGGTTTTTCTGGTGGTGCGGCGGCGTGTCGGCTTTTTCTCGGTTGTTCCGTCGGCTTCTGCAGATTTTTCTGCGGCAGGAGCAGCCTTTTTAGCCGTCGTGGTACGGCGACGCGTCGTTTTTTTCTTCGCAGGTTCCTCCGTGCCTTCAGTTACGGTTTCAGCCGACTGCTCAGGTGAAGACTCCGCTGATTTTTCCGTGGTTTTTTTCGTCGTCCGCCGACGGCGAACGGGTTTCTTTTCAGTCTCCGCAGTGTCCGTTTCCGTCTGCGTTTGAGGGGCTTGCGCCGTCGCCGCTTCTGATTCGGCGGCGGGCTTGGCCGTGCTTTTGCGCCGGGTTGTTTTCTTTTCGGGCGCCGTTTTTTCGTCCGCCGCGCTCTCTTGAGACGGTTCAGCCGTTGTCGTGGTGCTCTTCGTGGCTGTTTTGCGGGTCGTACGACGGCGGCGCGGCGCGGGTTTGGTCTCTTCTGTGACCGCGGGGCTCTCGTTGTCCGCATTTGCCGCTGCGGCGGTATCGTCCGTTGCCGCTGGTTTGCGACGGGGCGCTCTGCGTTTGGGCTTGTTCTCATCTGCGGTCTGCGAGGCTGTGTCGGCATTGTTCGCTGCCGACGTCTCCTGTTGGACGGATTCGTCCGCCGATTTAACGTCGGATGGCGGTTGTTCCTCTTGCCCGGACTCATTGACCGGAGTTTTTTTGCGGGGCGGGCGGCGACGTGACGGTTTGCGCGCCGGTTTCGCCGTTTCAGCCTCTTGGGTTACGTCGGCATCCTTGGCCGTGTTTTCAGCGGATTCCTCCGTTGCCGAGGCGTGTGGCGCAGGTTCCAACGTTTCTTGGGCGGCAGGCGCTTGCAGCGTTTCGCCGGCAGCGACGGGCTGTTGAGCTGTTTCCGCTTGCGCTGCCTGGTCCTTGTCCTGATCCGTGGCCGGTTGCGAGGCGTCTGCTGCAGTTTCACCGTTCGTTTCTTCGGTTTTTTTGCTCCGGTCATTGCGGCGGCGGTTGGAACGGCGGCGGCGGCGAGACGATTTACGCGGTGCCTCCTCGTTTTTTTCTTCTTGAGGGGCGTCTGTTGGCCCCTCTTGATCGTTACTGGACGCTTCCGGCAGCACGACCTCGATATTGGCCCGTTCCGACAGATCCGTGTCCACCAGTGGCCCTTGATCTTTATGGTTGTCCTGATGCTGATCGCGTGACTGCTTGATGAAGTCGATGTCAACCTGCTCCGGCAGATACCCCGGATCGCCCTTGATTTCAATGGTCAGCTTGTAGCGCTGTTCAAGGTCGTAAAGCTCGCGGCGCTTGTTGTTGAGCAGATAGTTGGCGGTATCAAGAGCTGCCGTGCAGACCACTGCCTCGATATGACCTTTGGCCGTGCCGGCCTGAATGCGCCGCAGCAGGGCAATGGAACGACTTTCATCGCTGCGGATACGGCCGCTGCCCTGGCAATGAGGACACAGATTGTAGCTGCCTTCGCCAAGGTTGGCTTTGATGCGTTGGCGGCTCATCTCCAGCAAACCGAACTGGTGGCTGATGCGACCGACGGTCACGCGGGCTTTGTCAATTTTCAGCGCGGTTTTCAGGGCTTTTTCCACTTCGCGGGCGTTGCGGCGCTGGCGCATGTCGATAAAGTCAATGACAATCAGGCCGCCCATGTCGCGCAGGCGTAGCTGGCGGGCCACCTCGACGGCGGCTTCAAGGTTGACGCGATGGGCCGTGGCTTCGACATCCTGCTCACCGCCCATTTTCCCGGAGTTGACATCAATGGCGACCAGGGCTTCGGTCTGGTCGAGAACGATGGAACCACCGGAGGGCAGATTGACCGTGTTACTTGACAGGTGGGAGATCTGTTCCTCGATCTGGTAGCGGGCAAAGATCGGGCGTCGCTCCTGATGCAATTTAACCAACTGCACATAGTCGGGCATCACCGCTTTGAAAAAATCTCGCGCCTGCTGAAACACCTCACGATCATCAATCAGCACTTCGTCGATTTCCGGCGTGAAATAGTCGCGAATGGAGCGCAGCACCAAGTTTGATTCCTGATAGATCAGGGCCGGTGCTTTGGCTTTTTCGCTATGGCTGACAATACTGTTGTAGGTGTTGAGCAGGTAGTCGAAATCGCGTTTGAGCTCTTCGGGCGGCTGATCAATGGCCGCGGTGCGAATGATGTACCCCATGTTGTCGGGCAAATCGAGGCTGGACAACGTGTGCTTGATCTCTTTACGCACATGATCATTATCGATTTTACGTGAAATACCCCGTGATGAGCTTTGTGGAATGAGCACCATGTAACGCCCGGGCAGGGAAATTTCCGTGGTCAGTGCCGCGCCCTTGGTGCCGCGCTCTTCTTTAACGACCTGGACCAGAATCTGCTGGCCGCGCTTGAGAATCTCGGTAATCGCCGGACGACGGTTGTTTTGTTCTTCGTCGTCGCGTTTTGGGAAAAGAGAGGGGTGGATTTCGCCGATTTGCAGGAAGCCGGGGCGTTGTGCACCGTAATCGATGAACGCGGCTTGCAGCCCCTGTTCGACCCGGATCACTTCCCCTTTGTAGATGTTTCCTTTGGTTTGCTGGTGGCCGGCGGTCTCGATATCCAGTTCAGTGAGGATACCGTCTTCAACAATCGCGACCCGATCCTCTTCAGGAAGGGTGGCGTTGATCAACATTTTTTTACTCATGCATGACCTTTAAATGCATTGTCCGTGGCGGACAATGTGGGGGACGCCTTTGGATGGAGCCGTCCCGCATTGACTGATAGCGATTTTCCGGAATCTCACGGAAAATCTACCGGGTTTGCACGTGCTTATTGCCTGTGGGCAGCCTCGTGCCGTCCGGTGTAGAATACCGATTGCCGCGCTGAACACGGCTGGCGTTCCCGATCGAGGAGCGCGTTACACTTTTTCCGGCGTTACACCGTGGGGATCGTCGTGCGTTACAGGCGCCATGGACTGTCACTATCCAACGTGAAGGTTACAGGGATCACAACCGCAATGCGGTCGGATATATAACGCAGTGCATGGTCCTCGCCAACAGATCGTCCAAATTGGTTGGTGGTGTAAGGACCCGGATTAAACGTCTTGGAGCATTGCGACACGGTCTCGATAACTCCTTCGGGAAACCGTAGCCTTTTGCTCTTCTTGGTGCAGTACTATACCAGATCAGTGATGTTTGTCACCGTAATAAACGGAATGTGTTCGGAAAATGTGAGATTTTTTATAAAAAATGCCCCCGACCGGAGGAGCCGAGTCGGGGGCCAAGGACAACATGAGATGGTTGTTCGCTTAGGCCAGGGCGACGGCCTTGCGAAGGCTTTTGATCGGGTGCAGGCAACGGTCAATGGTGGCAAAATCCAACTCTGTTTCCGCCAGGGTGCGGATCAAATGAATTTTTTCGTCATCCTGCGCGGTAATTTTAGACACATCATCTTTAACGGCGGCAAACGTTTCCGCCGTGGTGCCGGGGATCCGCAGGTAGGGGATGCCGCTGTCGTCGAGAATCTGTTTGGTGATTCGCGACATCTCCGTGCTGCCGGGAATGACCAGTCCGGCCAGTTTTTTACGGTATTCAGGCAGATGATAGAGTGACGACAACATGACCAAAAGCTCATCGCGGCTGCTGGTGACGATCAGCAGAGTTGATTCCTCAAGAAGGTCCGCCACCCGTTGCGACGAGGCCGCACCCAGCTGAACCGTGTGAATGATACGGTTGTATTGCTGCTGATCACCGTGAAGCGGTGTCTTCAGCAGTTGCGAAATCCGGCCCAGGGTCGGGTTGGCCAGGATCGGTGAAAAATTAAACCCTCCGGCAATGTGCAGGGGCTGCGCGGCAAAGGCACACCGCAGGAACTCAAGGTTCTCCTCGCGTTTTTCCCGGATCAGTTTATTGGCCAGCAACAGCCGCACCTCCGCGCCTTCGCGTTCAAACAGAGCCAGATTGAGAGTGACGTGGTCAATGACGTTGCCGATGCCTCCTCCGGAAACCATCACCACCGGGGCATCGAGCATACGTGCCACTTGGGCGTTATTCAAGCCGATCACCGAACCGACGCCACCGTGCCCGGCACCTTCGATAATGATGAAGTCACAGCGTTGTTCCAGGGTGTGGGCGGCCTGAAGAATCTGGTCACGCATGGCGTCAGCACATAAATTTCCGCGCAGAACCTGCTTGGTTGTGCCTTGTTGCACCACCACCGGTGACATGCAGTCCAGATCGTCCTCCAGGTCGTAGATTTCCGCTGTCAGCGCCGCATCTTTATCCATCAACCGGCCCTGATACATGATCGGCTTGGGACCCAGCGGTTTGATGAAACCAACACGACCGTATTGTTTACGCGCCAGATGCATCAGTGACAGACTGATGGTTGTTTTTCCACAGTGCTGGCCGGTCGCTGCAATGAAAATCTTTTTACACATAGATGGCAGTGTCCTCTGTTGATGTTTCCATCCTTGATTGCAAAGGGGCTGCCAATCTTTGACTGACCGCAATGTTGTTTTTATTCTCCTTTTATTTCAGTGAGTTAAGCTTTGGAGAAAACACCGTCCAAGGATTTTCGCCGTGTCGGGAGGTTTTGTCGCGTAAGAGGCGTCTTGTGCCGCTGTTTCATTTTAGGATGAAGTGGTCGAAGATGAGACACCCTGTGGTGCCAACTGTCACCGCTGAGTCCATATGGTGTTCGTGGTGGCGGGCTGCTATACTGGCGCCATGATGACCCTTACTCTCCACCGTAAAATCCTGCTGGCCTTTCTGGTGCTGGCCCTGGTTCCTCTGGTTTTGCTGATTATCAGTGCTTCGCGCAGTCTCGACAGTGTTGAGACGCTTGTTCGCAACGAAGCAACGCAGGCTTTGGATCAACAGGCGGCGCAGGCCTTATCCCTTCGGGCGCAACATGTTGCTCTTCAGGTGGCGGATTTTTTGACCCGGGTCGAGGCGGATGTCGACACTCTGGCGCTGTTGCCGGTTGATGCCGCCCTTTATCAAACGTTTTATCGTCACCACCAACGACGCTTGTGGCGAGAGCTTGCTGCGGACGGGCAGCGCATCTATACGCTTTCCCCTCTGTATCGCGAGCTGGTTTTTATCGGGCCGGATGGCCGCGAACGCCTGCATCTGTCACAGGGACAACCGGCGCCATTACGCGATCACCATCAAATGGCCACCGCCGATCATGGTCCGGATAATTTTTATGCGCATGCCCGGCAGTTGCAGGGCGATGCGGTGTTTGTTTCACCGTTAACCGGTCGCCATGTCACACGTAAGCAACAACTGGACGGGCAAACCTATCAGGGACTGATCCGTTTTTGCCGTAAAGTGTACTCGTTACAGGGCAAAGAGTTAGGCGTGGTGATGCTCGCTTTGGATCATCGCCACTTAATGGAATTTACCCGCCATATCAGTTCCGGGCCGCAACCGTTTGTTCTTGATGCTCGGTACGGCGAAGGCAATTACGCCTTCATGTTTGACCGGCAGGGCTGGATGATTGCTCATCCCAAACTTTGGGATATCCGTGGTTTTGATGCGTCCGGCCAGTGGGTTGAGGCGTTTCGTGGTGAAGCTGTCCATCAAGATGATGGGCAACGCGCTTACAATCTGTTTGAGGCCGGTGCAATTCATCAAAACTATCCGCGCGTGGCGCAACAGGTTCTCGAGGGCCAATCCGGCATCGCCGATGTCACCAATGTCGGCGGCGCGGAAAAAATGATGGCGTTTGCGCCGATTTTTTATCAGCCGCGCGGGAGCACAGGGCAACCGGTGTGGGGCGGCGTGACCATCGGCGCCGAAGTGGCCAACTTTCACCGTGCGGCCCTGGCAACCTCGGCGGATATTCGCAGCCGTTTTAACCGCTTTTGGCGGCAGGGATGGAGCTTGATCGCCGTAACCGTACTGGTGGTGTTTGCCGCGGCCCATCTGCTTTCTCAAGGGATTTCCGGGCCGTTGCATCACCTGATTTTCGGGGTGCGCGGCATGGCCCGTGGTCGCTTTGCCGCGCCGCTCAAAGTGCAGGGCCGCGATGAGGTGGCCACGTTGACCGAAGCCTTTAACCAGATGATGGAGGAGCTGCACCTGCGTCGCGAGCGCCTGGCGCACAGTCTGCAGGCCCTGCGTCGTTCGCGCAGTGAAATTCGCCGCGAACGTAATTTTACCCAGACGGTGATGGAAAATATTGATACCGGCATCATGACGGTTGATGATCAGGGCCGGGTTACCTCCATGAATCGGGCGGTTCAAAAGGTTCTTGGTCTGGAAGATCGCGCATTAAGTCGATCGTTGGCAGAGGTTTTTGCGGATTATCCTGAGATTGCCGAGTCGTTGCGCTGTCTTGTGTTGTCCTGTGAAGCCCAACAGGGCTGGAGTCGTTATTATGAATGTGTACGAGAAGGCCGCACCCTGACCTTTCGACTGGCCCTGTTTCCCCTGGCGCCATCGGCGGATAACGGCCTGATTCTGACCGTTGAAGATCTCACCGAACGTGCCCAGATGCGTACCCGGCTGGCGCGTATGGACCGTCTTGCCTCACTGGGACGGCTGGCGGCCGGTCTGGCCCATGAAATCCGCAATCCGCTGACCGGCATCAGTTTATTACTGGACGATCTGCATGATCGTCTGCTACATACCCCGCAGGACCAGCAACTGATTCGCCGCGCTCTGGAGGAAATGGAGCGCCTCGAAGGCCTGGTCGGGGATCTGCTTAAGTTTTCCCGGGTGTCGGCCAGTGACTGTCGACCCGGTGATGTGCGTGCCGTGGTCGAGCGCACCCTGGGGTTGTTTGAACAGGGCTGTGAACGCAGCGGGATCACTCTGGTGCGTGATTTTGCCGAAACCCTGCCGAGCATTGCCCTTGATGAACAGCGCATGCAGCAGGCCTTGCTCAATTTGCTGCGCAATGCTCAGGAAGCCATGCCCGAGGGAGGAACGCTTACCGTCTCTCTGCGGGCGCATCCCGAACACATCTGCCTGCGGGTTTGCGATACCGGTATCGGCATGGATGACGAACAGCGTCGGCTGATTTTTGAGCCGTTTTATACCCGCAAAAAAGAGGGCAACGGATTGGGGCTGGCGATTGTTCACAATATTATTGCCGAACACGACGGCCGCATCGAAGTGACCAGCGCACCAGGACAGGGCAGTTGCTTTGAACTGTGTTTTCCGCATTTGCCGCCGCATGACGATGCGGCGAAGGACGAGTAAGCTATGGATAGAATTCTCATTGTCGATGACGAGGCGTTTATACGCGAGAACCTGGAACGGATTCTCGGCGAAGACGGTTACCACTTGTTTGGTTGTGAAGAGCCACAGTCGGCATTGCAGATTGCTGAACAGGAAGAGATTGATCTGGTTCTGCTGGATCTGAATCTTGGCGCAGCCAGTGGTCTGGATGTTCTCGAGCAACTGCAGGCCGTGGACCCGGATATTCTGGTGATTATTATTACCGGCTACGGAACGGTGGAAAGTGCGGTCCAGGCGCTGAAAATGGGGGCGTATGATTATATTAAAAAGCCGTTCAAGTCCGACGCCATCCGCCTGATTGTTAAATTGGCTCTGGAAAAACGTAGCTTGCAGCGTGAAATCCGCCGCCTGCGACGACGCTCGGAAGTTGACCTTTTGGAGCAGGCCAATATGGTCGGTTCCAGCCCACAGCTGCTGGACGTGGTGCATCAGGTCGAAGACGTTGCTCAGCACGGCACGGCCACGGTGCTGATCAGTGGTGAAAGCGGCACCGGCAAGGAACTGGTCGCCCGCGCGATTCACAATCTGTCGTCGCGGCAGCGTCAACCGTTTATTGAGGTTAATTGCGGCTCGTTGCCGTTTAACCTGCTTGAGACGGAACTGTTCGGTCATGAAAAAGGTGCGTTTACCGACGCGCATACCCGTAAAATCGGTCTGTTTGAAGAGGCCAACGGCGGCACGGTTTTTCTCGACGAGATCGGCGAGATGGATATGGCGCTGCAGGTCAAACTGCTGCGAGTTTTGGAAGACCGCAAGATTCGTCGCCTGGGCGGCAATCGCAATATCGACATTGACGTGCGGGTGATTGCCGCCACCAATTGTGATCTGAGTGAGGCGATTCAGGAGAAGACCTTTCGCGAAGATCTGTTTTACCGTTTGAATGTCTTTCCCATTACCATGCCGCCGCTGCGCGAACGGCGTGATGACATCCCGCTGCTGCTCGATCATTTTCTTAAACGCTACAGTCGTGAGTTTAATCGACCGCTGCGTGAAATTTCCGCCGAAGCCCTGGGGTTGTTGAGTCGTTACCACTGGCCGGGCAATGTGCGCGAGTTGCGCAATATGGTTGAGCGGATCTGTATCATGCATCGCAATGAAGTGATTACACCGACGATGCTGCCGGTTGAGGTGCGTGGCCCGGCGCCCCAACAGAATGTTGCGATGGACTGGGTGCTGCCCCCACAGGGGTTGTGTCTGGAGTCGGTGGTGGAGGATCTGGAAAAAAAATTGATTCGCCAGGCCCTTGATATGACGGCGGGTAATGTTGCCAAAACAGCCCGGTTGCTCAATCTGGCGCGGGGGACCCTGCGCTATAAGCTGGAGAAATATCATCTGCTCGATGATCCGTCGTAACAAGGGGGCCGCTCACGATTGTTCTATTAAGCGAAAATAAAAAAATTTAGGCTTGCTGAAATTTCTGTTTCTGGCTATAGTAACGTCGTCTTTCCAGCAGCCGTGATGACGGCAGTGAAAGGCGCTTTCAGTGTTGCTAAGCCATGACAGGAAACTGTCAGCAACAAGCCGACCCCTTCCCCTTGGGGTCACCGCCCTGTTCCATCCCTCCTCCGGAACAGGGCATTTTTTTTATCTATTTTCTGTCGAGTCAATGCTTTTTGCGGTCCGTAAAACGTCGCGACAAATCTTTCATCAACTGTGGTTATCACGGTTCTCTTGCTCCCGGAGGCTGTGGTAAGCTGCGGCAGTATCCTGATCCATTTCCCGTTCAAAATGACGAGGAGCTGTTTATTGATGAAACGGTTGATTTTCCCACGCGCATTTTTTTGCGGCCTGCTTTGTTTAAGCTGCGTGCTGTCTCTCGGCGCATCACCACTGTGGGCGGATGGCTCTCTGCAAGACAAAGTTCAGCAGTTTACTCTCGATAACGGTCTGACCTTATTGGTGGCCGAACGTCACGATTCGCCGACCTTTACCGCCTACATGACCATCGGTGTCGGCTCGGTGAACGAGGTTGGCGACAACCGTGGTGTCGCCCATCTGCTCGAACATATGCGTTTCAAGGGCACCCGACAGATCGGCACCCGCGATTTTGCCGCGGAGAAACCGCTGCTGGATCAAATTGAGCAGACGGCGGAGGCTTTAGAACGCCTTGGGCAGCAGCCTCAGGCTGATGGTGCCCGCAAGCAGGCTCTGGTGGATGAACTGCACGATTTGCAGCAACAGCATCGCAACCTGGTCGTTAAAGACGAGTTTTCGCAAATCTATGCCCGTCATGGCGGGGTGGGCTTCAACGCGTTCACCGGCAAAGACCTGACCAGCTATCTGATTTCGCTGCCGGCCAATAAGCTGGAATTGTGGATGTCTCTCGAAGCGGACCGTATGCAGAATGCCGTGTTGCGCGAGTTTTATACCGAGCGGGAGGTGGTTCTCGAAGAGCGGCGCCGCTCCTATGAGAGTCGTCCCAGCGGGATGATGTATGAGGCTTTGCTGGCCACGGCATTTCGGGTGCATCCCTATCGTCATCCGGTCATCGGCTGGACCTCGGACATCCAAAACCTGACCTTGGCCGAGACCGGTGACTTCCTGCATCGTTATTACGCTCCGGTGAATGCGGTGATCGCCATTGTCGGCGATGTCGATGCGCAACAGACCCATCAGTTGGTCGAACGTTACTTCGGGTCGATGCCGCCGGGTGAAAAAATTCCGCCGGTGACCGCTGTCGAGCCGCCACAGCAGGGTGAGCGCCGCACTGAAGTCTGCTTTGATGCCGAACCGCAACTGCTGGTGGCTTTTCACAAGCCGACCCTGCCATCGCAGGACGATTATACGTTTGATCTGCTCGGCCATCTGCTGAGCGAAGGACCGACGTCACGGCTTTACCGTGCGCTGGTGCTGGAACAGCAACTGGCGACCAAAGTCGACAGCTATTCCGCCCCGGGAGCACGTTACGACAATCTGTTCGTTATCAGCCTTACCCCACGCTCCCCCCATACCACGGCGGAGCTGGAACAGGCCCTTTACCGCGAGCTGGAGCAGCTGAAACAACAGCCGATCAGTGAAGAGGAGCTGACGCCGATCCGCAAACGGTTGCGCGCCGATCGTCTGCGTTATCTGCAGAGTAACAATGGATTGGCCAATATGTTGACCCGTTTTCAGGTGGTTGCCGGTGATTGGCGCTATCTGGTTGATTACGATGACAAGATTGCCCGGATTCACGGTGAAGATCTGCAACAGGTGGCCCAACGCTGGCTGACTAAAAACAATCGCAGTGTGATCACGCTGGTGCGGGAGGCTGACGATGAAACGCACTGACAGAATGTTGGAAAAACATCATCCGGGGACTTCCCAACGACGCAGGCCGAACAGGCGATTTGCGCCTTGCCCACAAACTCAAGGACGTGAAAAGCTGTCCCTGGTTTTTGCCGCCCGACCATGGGCTCCACAGGCTGTTTTGCAACCGCCTGCTCAATGGCTGGTCTGGGTTTTATTGGTGCTGATTTTCTGGCCGGTCGCCGGTTTATCCGCGGCCAGTCGTCCGGATGATGTTGATTTGCCGGAACTGCACTTTACCATAGAGTATCCCGAGACGTTCCAGCTCTCCAACGGTATCCCGGTTTATTATCGTCAGGACGCGGAACTGCCGCTGGTGGATGTGACCGTGGTGGTGGAGTCGGGAAAAATTACCGCACCACCACAAAAAGCCGGTCTGGCTCAGCTGGTGGCCGACACTCTGAAAAAGGGAGGGGCCGGCGAATGGTCCGCCGCGGCGTTTGATCGGGCCATGGATGACCTGGCGGCCGCGCTCAAGGTGGAAGCCGGAACCTATACCACACGCTGTTCGCTGTCTTTACTCAAGGAAGATGCCCGTCAAGGTTTATCCATGCTGGCCGCGTTGGTGCGTCAGCCACACTTTGATGCTGAGCGGTTTGAGGTCAGTCGTCAGCAGATGCTGGAAAGCATTCGCCGCAAGGCGGACCATGGAGGGGCTCTGGCACAGCAGATCTTGATGGCGCGACTCTATGCCGGGCATCCACTGGCCGTGTCGCCGACCTTGAAAAGTGTCGCCGCCATTACTCGTGAGGATTTATCTGCCAACCATCAGCGTTATTTTGGTCCGGCCAATACGCGTATCGTGCTCACCGGCGATGTCGACCGCAACACTGCCAAAGACCTGCTCGAGAAAACCTTTGGCGACTGGACTCATCTTAGTGAGACGCCTGATGTTCCGCCGTTGCAGCCGCAGGTACAACCCGGCGTGGTGCTGGTGGACCGTCCGGTTCCGCAGACGACAATCTTGGTTGGCGAACTGGCCATTGAGAAAACCAACCCCGATCTCTATGCGGTTCAGGTGATGAATTATATTCTCGGCGGTGGCGGTTTCAGTTCGCGTCTGATGCGGGAGATCCGTTCCAACCGTGGACTGGCTTATTCGGTCTACTCCTATTTTTCCGTGGGCCGCCGTTTGCCCGGTATTTTTATCAGCGGCGCGGAAACAAAGAATGCTTCGGTGGGGGAGGTCGTCGGTCTGATGCATGAGGAGATGGCACGAATCGGTCGCGAAGCGATCACGGCAGCGGAACTGGAGCAGGCCAAGCAGAGCTTGATCAATTCGTTCGTGTTTGCCTTTGATAACCGTCACGCCTTGGCAACACGCATTCTCGATCAAGAGCTGTTCGGCTATCCGGAGGATTACCTCGACCGCTATCGCCAACGCATTGCCGCAGTGACGATCGACGATGTCCAGCGTGTCGCCCAGCGCTATCTGCACCCCGAACAGCAGGTAACGGTGCTGATTGGCGATGTCGAAGCATTACGCGATACAGTGAAGGCATGGAATGTGCCGGTGACTGAACGGCGCGTCGAGGATCTGTTATAATGCTCAGAGAGCGCGGATCCGTCTGGACTTAAATTAACGGCTGGCAGCGGGGAGATACTCTTCCAGGGTGAAGCGACCGTTTTCAAATTGGCCGTAATGGCAGGTATCGCCCCAGTTGCCGACGATGGCGACGGTTTTTCCGCCTTCCTGCCACAGGTTGGCCTGATGAAAATGGCCGCAGACAAACAGGTCGGCACCGTTGTCAAGGCGTTTGCGGGCCTGTTGGCGAATGGCCTGCTCGGGAAGTGTATATTCGGTGCGTGGCTGGCGCCGGCTTTTTTTCTTACTGAGCACACCGAGAATATCGCCGATTTTCCAGGTCAGATCGCCGGGGAAAATGCGGATGAGAAAACGGGCCAGAGCGCTGCGAAAAAAGCCGCGCAGCCACAGATAACTCCGGGTTGGCGCCAGGGTGTCGCCATGGTTCAGGGCGACGGTGGTGTGGTCCAGTTGCACGGTGCCGTCATCGGTGAAGACCGTGGCCTGCAGCGTGTCGGTGAAAAATGGACCGACATGGAAATCGTGGTTGCCCTCAACCATGACGATGCGGGTGCCGCCGGCATGGAGTTGTTGCAATTCGTGAAGCAGGGGAAGATAGTCACTAAACACACAGTGGCGATAGCCCACCCAGAATTCAAAAATGTCGCCGAGCAGAATCAGCGTGCGCACCTGTCCACGCTGCTGCTGAAGAAAGTTGAGCAGGTGGCGGTATGCCGCGTCGTCGGGCCGGATCAGATGGGCATCGGCGATAAACAGATCTTTCATGGCGCGTACTATAGCAGCCGTCCGTAGGGGCGGCAACTGAATTGAGAGACCCTTTTATGACCCAGACCTGCCCCAGTCAAGCGACACTGACCTCTTCGGTGGTCACGCTGAAGCCGAAGATGTTGCTGCACGCCTGCTGCGCGCCGTGCAGCAGCTCCGTGGTGGAACGGCTGCAGGATGATTACGATCTGACCATCTTTTATTACAATCCCAATATCCATCCCGAAAAAGAATATCTCATCCGTCGCGATGAACTGGTGCGCTGGTGTGAAGAGTTGGATCTGCCGCTGATTGTCAGTGATTACGCGCCGCAACAGTGGCATGAGCGCGTCGCCGGTTTTGAAAAAGAGCCGGAGCGCGGTGAACGCTGCACCCTGTGTTATCAGATGCGACTGGAGCGCACGGCCGAGGAAGCGGTGGCCGGTGGTTTTGATCTGTTCTGTACGGTGCTGTCTATTTCACCGCATAAAGATGCGCCACGCATCAACCGTCTCGGTTGTGAGGTGGCGCAGCGGCTTGGCGCGGTATTTTATCAGGCGGATTTTAAGAAAAAAGGTGGCTTTCAGAGGAGTCTGGAGCTGTCGCGCGAGTGGGGCTTTTACCGTCAGAATTATTGTGGCTGTTGTTATTCCCTGGCCGAGAGCGAACAGCGCCGTCAACAGCGTCAGGCCCGTCACGGAGACCGTGATTAATGGTGACCACCCGTACCCGCGTGTTTTCGCCGCGTGAACGGATGCGTGGTCATGGCTGGCGGATTGTCTTTTTACTGTTGATTGCCGCGATGATCGGTGTGGTGACCGGAACCTTGGCGGTCGCCTTCCGTTACCTGTTGTTGGAGACAACGGCATTTTTTTGGGGAGAATCCTACGACCTGGTTTCCGCCACGGCATCGATGCCCTGGTATCTGATTGTGGCAATACCGGTAGCAGGCGGTTTAATCCTCGGGCCGATTATTGAACGCTTCGCTCCTGAGGCCCGCGGAGCCGGGGTGCCGGAAGTGATTGAATCCGTGGTGACGCGCGAGGGCAATATCCGTCATCGCACCACGCTGTTTAAAATGTTCTGTACCACGCTGTCGCTGGGGTGCGGAGCCTCCGTTGGTCGTGAGGGTCCGGTGGTGCATATCGGCTCTTCGGTCGGCTCTTCGCTGGCTCAGGTGATGAAATTATCTCCGGAGTGGAAACGGGTGTTTCTCGCCTGCGGCGCGGCTGCCGGCATTGCCGCCACCTTTAATGCCCCCATGGCCGGGATGTTGTTTGCCGCGGAGATCATCCTGGTTGATTTCCAGATCAATTATTTGAGTCAGATTGCCGTGTCTTCGGTGACGGCAACCGTGGTGTCCCACCGCTTTCTCGGCTCGTTTCCCACCTTTGATGTTCCGGCATTTCAGCTGCTCAGCTATTGGGAGATTCCGCTTTATCTCATCCTCGGTATTCTGGCCGGATTTTTCGCCATTCTTTTCATTCAGTTGATCAACCGGGTTGAGGATGGCTGTAACGTTATCGGGCTGCCGCTGTGGTCGCGTCCGGCGCTCGGCGGTGTGCTGGTCGGTGCCCTGGCTTTGTTGTCGCCGTATGTCCTCGGGGTCGGCTACCAGGCGATTAACGAAGTGTTGACGGCTGACTTGCTGCCGGGGGTGATGGTGGCGATTTTGTTGGCTAAATTGGCGGCGACGGCCTTTTCCGTCGGTGTCGGTTTTTCCGGGGGGATTTTTGCACCGTCTCTGGTGTTGGGTGGTTTGCTCGGTGGTCTGTTCGGTTGTCTGGTCGAAGCGTTTGCCCCACACATGGTCGCCGGTTTTCCCGTCTATGCCCTGGTCGGGATGGCGGCGATGGTCAGCGGCACGACCCTGGCACCGATTACGGCGATTTTTACCATTTTTGAACTGACCTACAATTTTGAAATTATCCTGCCGTTGATGACCAGCTGTATTGCCAGCCTGGTGATTGTCCAGACATTTTACGGCCTGTCCATTTATGAAACACGGCTGGTGCGGCGTGGTGTCAAGATTGTCCGCGGCCGTGATATCAATCTGTTGCGCTCACTGTTGGTGGCCGATTACATGGAACAGGATTTTGAGCAGGTCGACGAACGCATGCCGCTCGGCCAGCTGGTGGCTTTGGCCCAGGATAGCGCGTATCCGCATTTCGTCGTGGTCAACGAAGAGGGGCGCATGGTGGGAATGGTGTCCATGCGTGATTTAAAAGCCTGTTTGAGCGAAATGGGTGAGTTGTGTGAGCTGGTGGTCGCCTCGGAGATCATGACCCGCAAGGTGATTACGATTACGCCACAGCACAATCTGGAAACCGCTTTTGAGCTGTTTGAGGGCAAACCCATTTCAACTTTGCCGGTGGTGAGTGCGCGTGATGCGCAGCATGTGGTGGGAATCCTTAAAAAAACTACGTTGATTCATGCCTATAACCAGAACATTCTCAAGATCGGAGTTGGCAAATGAACGCGCGTCAAACCGGTTCACGCCCGCTGGTTGCCGTAATTGGTGCCGGTAACGTGACGGAGGAGCAGTATCAACAGGCTCTGGCGGTCGGCAAAGGACTTGGTCAAGCCGGTATTCATGTGGTGTGTGGCGGACTTGGCGGGGTGATGGAAGCGGTGTCTCGCGGCTGCCGTGAAAACGGCGGTGAGGTGCTCGGCTTGTTGCCGGGCAGCGATACGCAACAGGCCAATCCGTGGGTCAGTTATCCGTTGCCCACCGGGCTTGGACATAGCCGTAACATGTTGGTGGCGCAGGCTGCGTCGGTTGTTATTGCCATTGCCGGTGAGTATGGTACGTTGTCCGAATTGGCCATCGCCTTGAAAACCGGGCGCACGGTGATCAGTCTCGGCGCTTGGCCGGAGGTTCCCGGATTGATTTGCGTGGAGAGTGCGGACGAGGCCGTTGGCAGGGCCGTGAAGATCCTTGTTTCAGCAGGGGATGATTGAAGCGGAGCGGTGTCGGTAGAAGACGAGGAGAATTGACATGGATTTGCAGCGCTCACTGGAAATCAGTGAACGGATGATTGAAAAGGTTCGCGGCAAGCGTAACATTCTGATTGTCGCCCATGACAATCCGGATCCGGATGCTCTGGCGGCCGCTTATGCCCTGAGCCATCTGTTTCTGGTCAAGACCGGCCAGAGTGCTGTCATTGCCAGTGGCGGCATTGTTGGCCGCCGGGAAAATCGCACCATGGTCGACAAGCTCGAAATTGCCGTGGTGCCGATGAATAAGATTGATCGTTGTCAATTCGATGTGGTGTGCATGGTGGACAGTCAGCCGGGCACCGGCAACAGCACCCTGCCGGAAGATCATCGTGTCGATATTATTGTCGATCATCATCCGCAACGGGTCGAAGTGACCGATAACATGATCGTCGATATCCGCAACGATTACGGCGCCTGCGCGACGATTCTTTATGAATACCTTCTTGCCCATGACGTCTATCTGGGAACCCGCCTGGCGACGGCCATGTTCTATGCCATTCGTTCCGAGACGCAGGATCTGGGGCGCGAATGGTTTCCCCCGGACCGGAAGGCTTATCAGGAATTGCTCAGCCTGAGCAATAACCGGATCCTCTTTGATATTGCCCACGCCAAGGTGCCGCGTAACTATTTTCTTAACTTTAACCGGGCGTTGGAATCCGCGCGCATTTTCCACGATGTGCTGGTGTTTAATCTGTTTGAGGTGGATCATCCCGATATGGTCGCTGAAATGGCGGATTTCCTTTTGCGTATGGAAGGGGTTGGCGTCGTGCTCGGCATGGGCTGTTGTGATCAGGAGGAAGTGTTGTCACTGCGCTTGGATCGGGAAGACCTGTTTGCCGGGAAAATTATTCGCACGGTTGTTGAAGGGCTTGGTTCGGCCGGCGGCCACGGCATGATTGCCGGTGGCCAGATCCGTCCAATGACCGGCAATCATGCGATCCAGAAAGAGCTGGAGAACACCCTGATCAAGCGGCTGCTTAAAGAGCTGGATTACGAACCGGTCAAGGGACGCCGCTTGCTGGCTGTCGACGGCAACAATTGACAGCGCTTAGACCGGTGTATAAGATGACCTCTTCCGCGATCAGAAGCCGGGAGGTCGTGTCGATCACCTGTCGGATTCCACTCCCGGCGTCACGAATCAAACTACTTTGTTAATGGTTGAACCATGCGTCGTTTTTTACTGGTGCTTATTGTCCTGTTGTGGACATCTCAGGTGGTTTTTGCTGCGGTCGAACTGTCCCGTGACGGCAAGGCTCCCCAGTTGTTATCTGAAGTTTATCATCATCAGGGGATGCCGTATCTGGCCATTGATGATGTGCTCCCGGCCTTGGGGCTGCGTGGCTACTGGAATTCCGTGGCGCATCAGTATGTGATTTCGACACCGTCCGGTAAGGCGACATTTTTTCCCGGGGGACAATATTTGCAATTGGGCGAACGCTTTTTACCTATCGCCCATCCAGCGCGTTTTATTGATGGTCGTTTACGGGTTAGCGAGGACTTTGTCCTTGAACAATTAGCCGATCTGTTGCCCTATAGCGTCTATTATCGCAACCTCGATCCGCAACTGGCTGTTCCGGAATCTTCTGAGGGCGCGTTGGACAAACTGTTTGCTTTTCTGCTGCGTAAGAACAAGGCGAGCACAGAGCCTGCTTTGCGGGCCGTGGCCATTGATCCCGGCCACGGTGGTGAAGAAACCGGAGCCATTGGTCTCAACGGCATTAAAGAAAAAAATGTTGTTCTTGATGTTGCGCGTCAGCTGGAAAAACAGGTCAAGATGAAATTGGGCATTCCGGTTTTTCTGAGCCGCAATGACGACTATTTTCTCAGCTTTGATCAGCATCTGCAGAGCGCCCGGCACGATAATGTTGATGCCTTTTTGCTATTGCATGCTCAAGCTTCGTTAAGCCCGCAACCGCATGGCATTCATCTGTACGTGCGTCCTGGAGAAGACAGTTTCAGTACCTCAACGCCGTCGGTCAATGATAAGCCGAGCAGTATGATGTTGGCCCTGCGTTTGAGCGAAGCGTTGCGTGACGCGGGATTTCAGGTGCAGGAGGTGACACAGGCCCCGTTATTGCCTCTGGTGCCCGGTGATTTGCCGACGGTTCTGATCGAATTGGGATATCTGTCTAACCAGGAAGACTATGATCTGTTGAGTCATGAAGCAGGACAGGCTCGACTGGCGGCTGCGCTGTTTGCCGGTTTGCAGAAATTTTCCGCCCAGCCTTGAGCCTCGGTTGGGACCACTATTTAATACAACATGGCGTCTCAAGACGTCGGGAGTTTAATAATGACGATACGTGCCGATCAACGTCAACCGGATCAGTTACGCCCGGTCAGTTTTCAACGTGGTTATACCCGCTATGCCGAAGGGTCCGTGCTGGTCTCGTTTGGCGATACCGTCGTGCTGTGCAACGCCACGGTGGAAGAGGGGGTTCCTCCGTTTATGCGTGGTGAAGGCCGCGGATGGGTGACGGCGGAATATGCCATGCTGCCCAGGGCGACCCAGAGTCGCAATGCTCGCGAAGCGGCTCGCGGCAAAGTCGGGGGGCGCACCCATGAAATTCAGCGGCTCATCGGTCGGGCGCTACGTGCGGTGATCGATTTCGACGCGCTTGGTGAACGCACCATCCGTCTTGATTGTGATGTGCTGCAGGCGGATGGCGGCACGCGTACCGCGTCCATCACCGGAGCCTATGTGGCATTGGCTGATGCGGTTAACGGACTGCTGCGCGATGGGGTGTTGACGGTTTCCCCCCTCAAGGACGCGCTGGCAGCCATCAGTGTCGGCATTGTGGATGGCCGGCCGTTGCTTGATCTCAACTACGGCGAAGATTCCAAAGCTGACGTCGATATGAATATTGTCATGACCGGTTCCGGGGCTTTCGTTGAAGTTCAGGGGACTGCTGAAGCGCAGCCGTTTACGGCCGAGCAACTCGATGCCATGCGGGCGTTGGCCATGAAGGGCTGTGCTGAGCTCGTTGAAATGCAACGCGACGTACTGGAGGCGTAACCATGCAATTGGTTGTGGCGACACAGAATCAGGGTAAGTTAACGGAGATTCGCCGTGTCCTGGCGGATAGCGGTATTGAGGTCGTCGGCATGGATGCCTTTGATGATCTGACTCCGGCAGAAGAAGACGGGGCGACGTTTGCTGATAATGCCCACAAAAAAGCTCTGGCCATTGCCCGCCAGACCGGCCGGTTGTGTCTGGCGGATGATTCCGGACTCGTGGTTGCCGCTCTGGACGGTCGTCCCGGGGTCTATTCAGCACGTTATGCCGGCGTGGACGCCACGGATGCACAGAATAATGCCCTGTTGGTCAAGGACCTGGCAGGTGTTTCTGAAGAACAGAGGCAGGCGGCATTTTGTTGTGTGATGGCCCTGTGTTCGCCTGATGACGACTGTCAGCTGTTTGAAGGCCGCATTGAAGGGCGGATTCTTGAGCAGGCCAAAGGGCAGGGTGGTTTTGGCTATGATCCATTGTTCTTTGTAGAATCGCACGGATGCACCATGGCTGAATTGCCGTTAGATGAAAAGAATCGGATCAGCCACCGCGGCCAGGCGCTACAAAAAGTTGTTGTCGTACTGAAATCACTGTAATAATCGTACTGGTGCCCGGCCACAAGGTGTGGTATAAGAAAATTTGTCAATGAATTGACAGTCTTAATTAACGAAAAAATCTCATGTGAAGCATGTTTGACAGAGGGAATGCCAATGACTATTGATTCGTCCTGTTATAAGCAGATTTTGGATAACCTGTCTGAGCCGGTCTATTTCACCGATAAGGATAGACGGATTTTGTATTGGAACAATGCGGCGGAACAGCTGACGGGCTATGCGGCGGAAGAAGTGATCGGCTCCCTGTGTCAGGATGGCCCACTGCATCATGTGGATGTCAAAAATGTCCCGCTGTGTGAAAACTATTGTCCGCTGAAAACCTGTATTGATACCGGGTTGCCTCAGGAAAAGCTGGTGTTTGTCGCCCACAAAGATGGTCGGCGTTTGCCGATTTTCGTTAAAACCAGTGCCGTTTTTGACGGCAACGGTAAAGTGGCCGGCGCGGTTGAGACCTTCTCCGATGCCACGGAAATGCTGGAGATGCGTGAGCTCAACAGCGAGCTGCGCCGTCAAACCCACTTAGATGCGTTGACCGGTATTCCCAACCGTCAGGCGTTCATGGATGCGATGGATCGCGAATGGTTCCGTTTTAAGCGCTACAAGACGCCCTTTTCCGTCCTGGCTCTCGACGTCGACTACTTCAAGCAATTTAATGATGCCTATGGGCGTTCCACCGGCGACAAAGTGTTGCAGTGGTTGGTTAAACGGCTGCGTTCTTCGTTGCGTCGTGCCGATATTCTCGGCCGCATCGAAGGGGACAAGTTTATGATCCTGTTGTCCTACTCAAATCGCAAGTCGACGATGAAAGTCGCCAACATGGTGCTGGATATTATCCGTCGTGAGCCGTGTCTTGACTTGCCTATCGCGATGACGGTGAGTATCGGTGCGGTCACCATCGAAGAAAATGAGACCATGGACCAATTGATGGATCGGGTGGAAAAAGCCCTGGAACGCTCCAAAGAGATGGGGCGCAATCAAGTCACCTTCTGGGGCTGATCCGGGCTTGACTTTTGTCGGCGGTGATGCTAAAAGCCTGCTTTCTGATTGGAATTTTAACGATAACGTTCATGATCTGGAGGATCGCCCACCATGGAAAGAACTTTTGCTATCATCAAGCCTGATGCATTCGCTGCCGGTTCTGCCGGTAAAATCATCGCCCGCATTTACGAAGAAGGTTTCAAGATCGTCGGCCTGAAAAAGCTCTACATGAGCAAAGTTGAAGCCGAAGGTTTTTACTATGTCCATAAAGAGCGCCCTTTCTTCGGCGAACTGACTGATTTCATGAGCAGTGGTCCCTGCGTTGTGATGGCTCTCGAAGCGGACAATGCTATTGCCAAGTGGCGTGATCTGATGGGCGCCACCAATCCGGCTGAAGCCGCAGAAGGGACTCTGCGTCGTGAATTCGGCAGCAGCATTGGCGAAAACGCCACTCACGGTTCTGACGCACCGGAAACGGCTGCTTTTGAGCTGTCCTACTTCTTCAATGGCCTGGAGCTGCTCTAAGAAGAACACTCGGTAAACCTTGAGTAATCGAAGCCCTTCGGATACAATCCGGAGGGCTTTTTTGTTCCTGATAGGATTCGTCGGTGAACCTGTCATGGTATGAAGAACTGACTATATTTTTGAAAGTGGTAGCGTGGAAAAGCTTGATCTGAAAAATTTCAGCCCTGATGAACTTCTCGAGTTTTTATCCGGCATGGGCAAGGAGCGTTTTCGTTGTGAACAGTTGCTGCGCTGGATCTATAAGCGCGGTGTGACTGATCTCGACGAAATGACTGACCTGTCCAAGGCTTTGCGCAACGAACTGAAGGAAAAAGCCTACATTTCCGACTGGCAGCCCGAAGTGGTGGAAACCAGCTCGGACGGCACGCGTAAATATCTGTTTCGTCTCGAAGATGGCCAAAGCATTGAGACGGTGCGCATCCCCATGGATAATGACCGTTCGACCCTGTGTATCTCATCCCAGGTCGGCTGCGCCATGAACTGCGATTTTTGTGTCACCGGCTCTTTCGGCTTTATTCGCAACCTGAGCGCTGCGGAGATTGTTAACCAGGTGTGCGCCGTGGCCAAAGAGGGCCCGATCAACAATATCGTGCTGATGGGCATGGGTGAACCGTTGCATAACCTGGACAATGTGGTGCGGGCCTTGAAAATTTTTTATGCGCCGGCCGGGTTTGATTACAGCTCGCGCAAGGTCACATTGTCCACCTGTGGCCTGGTGCCGCAAATCAAGGAACTGGGTGAGCGGATTGTGGTCAATCTGGCCGTATCGCTCAATGCCACCACCAATGAGGTGCGCGATACGTTGATGCCGATCAATCGTCGCTACCCCCTCGAAGAATTAATGGATGCCTGTCGTCGCTTTCCCATGGCGTCTCATCGACGGATTACCTTTGAATATATTCTCATCCGCGATCTCAATGATTCACTGGCTGACGCCAAAAGACTGGTCAAATTGATGCATGGCATTCGCGGCAAGATTAATCTGATCCCATTTAACGAGCACGAGGGTAGCCCTTACCACTGCCCGGATGAGGCAACGATTGAGGCGTTTCAGACCTACCTGCTTAATCGGGATATTATCGCTATCCGGCGAGCCAGTAAAGGACAGGATATTTCGGCGGCTTGCGGTCAGCTTAAGGGAAAGTTGGAAAAACAGCAGTGATTGCCTTTCGATCAATAAAGCCTCAATCGGTTGAGCTTTTTTGCAAAAAGGCGCGGATTTATAGAGCAAAACGTTGATAAAATAATATGCGACCAACCAAGGAGAATGATATGGCGCAAGCGGTGATTGGCGTAATCGGCGGCAGCGGCCTGTACGAAATGGAAAATCTGGAGCAGGTGGAAGAGGTGCGCCTGCAGACACCTTTTGGCGAACCTTCGGATGCCTACGTGACCGGCATGCTCGGAGATGTGAAACTGGTGTTTTTGCCCCGCCATGGCCGTGGCCATCGTCTGCTTCCTTCCGAAGTGCCGTATCGGGCGAATATCTACGGTATGAAGATGCTCGGTGTCGAACAGATCATCTCCGTGTCGGCCGTCGGCAGTATGAAGGAAGACATTGCCCCCGGTCATATCGTTCTTCCCGATCAGTTTTTTGACCGGACCACCAAGCGCGTATCGACCTTTTTCGGTGACGGCATTGTCGGGCATGTCCAGTTCGCCGACCCGGTATGTCCTGCTCTGGTGGAGATTCTCGACAGCGCAGCACAAAAAGCCGGCGCGAAGGTCCACAAGGGAGGTACCTATATCTGTATTGAGGGGCCGAACTTTTCGACGCGTGCTGAATCGCTGATTTTTCGTAGCTGGGGCGTTGATGTGATCGGCATGACCAACCTGCCCGAGGCGCGTCTGGCCCGCGAAGCGGAAATCTGCTATGCCACGGTGGCGTTGGCGACGGATTATGATTGCTGGCATCAGGATCACGACGATGTGTCGGTGGAGGCTGTGGTCGAGGTGATCCATCAGAATGTGGCCATGGCGAAAAAAATTATTGCCGAAGCCGCAGCCCTGATCGAGGACAAAAACAGCTGTGTTTGCGGTGAAGCACTCAAATACGCGGTCATGACGGATCCGGCTCAGATTCCAGCCGCAACCCGTCAGCGTCTGGATCTGTTGCTGGGACGTTATTTGGAGGAGAAATAGATGAGTATTCTGGTTGTTGGTTCCGTTGCTTTTGACAGTGTAGAGACCCCGTTTGGTAAAGCGGATGATGTGCTGGGTGGCTCAGGCACTTATTTTTCCACGTCGGCAAGTTTTTTCACCGATGTGAATCTGGTGGCGGTCGTTGGTGAGGATTTCCCCGCGGAACATGTCGATTTTTTGCGTTCGCGGAATATCGATCTGACCGGTTTGACGACCGCGCCCGGGAAAACCTTTCGCTGGGCTGGGAGTTACGGCTACGATCTCAATGAAGCCACTACCCTTGACACCCAGCTCAATGTGTTTGCCAGTTTCAGCCCCAGGTTGCCGGACGCTTATCTCAACGCGGATTACGTTTTTCTGGCCAATATTGATCCGGAATTGCAATTGGATGTCCTCAAGCAGGTGGTACGGCCCAAGTTGGTGGCCTGTGATACCATGAATTTCTGGATTGAGGGCAAGCGCGATGCCCTGGTCAATACGTTGAAATATGTCGATGTGCTGCTGATCAATGAAGGTGAGGTTCGCCAGCTGGCCGATGAGGCCAATGTGGTGAAAGCGGCACAGAAAGTTCTGGCCATGGGGCCAAAAACACTGGTGGTGAAACGGGGCGAGTACGGCGCGCTGATGTTTACCGAGCACGGCGTGTTCTCGGCACCGGCATATCCTCTGGAGACCGTCTTTGATCCGACCGGTGCCGGTGATACCTTTGCCGGTGGTTTTCTGGGCTATCTGGCCGGTGTGCAGGATTTATCGGACGCGGCCATGCGTCAGGCAATTATTTTCGGCAGTGTTATGGCATCGTTCAATGTTGAGATGTTCAGCCTGGAGCGGATGAAGAGTCTGGAATATGCGGAGATCGAGGACCGTTACCGCAAATTTCAGTTGCTGACCCGCTTTTCCGGGATTGATGAGTAGTGCGCCTCTTCCCTTAGCAGAAATTCGCCGATCATTGAAGCCTTTTACAAAAAAACTCATTGTTTACCAGAACGGGAGTCATTATGACGCGTTTGATTATCGGGAGTATTCTTTTGGTTGCATTTCTTGTCGGTGGCTGTGCCCCCACGACCAAACCGAAGGATGAGGTCCGTGCCCACCACAAGATGGCGCAATCCTATCTGGCGAAGAAGCAATACACCAAGGCGCTCCAGGAATTGCTGACGGCAGAAGAACTGGCCCCGGATGATGCCGCCATTCAAGCTAATTTGGGTGAGACGTATTATGCCAAGCGTGCCTATGATCTGTCGGAAAAGCATTTCAAAAAATCTTTGGCCCTGGATCCCGACAATCCCAATGTCGAGAACAATCTGGCAGCCCTGTATCTGGACATGCACCGCTGGGACGATGCCGCCCGATTGTTTCGCAAAGTTTCGGATAATTTGTTGTATTCCTATCGTGTGCGCTCGCTGGCCGGGTTAGGGGTCGCCTATCAGCGTGGCGGCGATTACATCAAAGCAATTCTGGCGTTTAACGAGGCCCTTGAAAGTGCGCCCGACAGTACCGGGGTTATGGCATTACAGGCGCAGACCTATATGCGCATGGGAAAATATGATCTGGCTCGCAAGCAATTGCAGAAGGTGGTGAAGCTGGCACCGGAGTTCTCCGCGGCACGCCTGATGTTGGGTGAATGCTATCTTTCTCTGGAGGATAATGAGGCCGCCGCTGAGCAATTTCGTGAGGTGGCTAATCGTGAAGACGGCACGGAACGTGGTGATAAGGCGCGCGAATATCTGCAGATGTTGCAGGATCCTTCCTGATGGTAACGCCGTCTGCAAAAGCCGGTGACTGGCATGCACGTTTGGATGGGATCACCCCGTGTGATACGGCGGTTATTCTTGGATCGGGGTGGAGTGATTGGGCCGAAGATCTGTCAATTGAGTGCTCTCTGGATTATGCGGATCTTTTTCGTGACCTGAATGATGCTTTTATCATGGTTCCCGGCCATGTCGGAAAAGTCCATGTCGCCACAAGAAATGGTCATCGGTTGCTGGTGTTTCAAGGCCGTTTGCACCTTTATCAGGGGCTTACGGCAGGCCAAGTCGTCCAAACGGTTCAATTAGCCCATGCTTTGGGCTGCCGGCGACTGATTCTCACCAATGCGGTTGGCGGCATTGCTGCGGATTTAACGGCGGGCAGTTTTGTCGTCATTGAAGATCATCTGAATTTGCAGGGCGACAACCCGTTACGAGGCCTTTCTCCCAGTCCGTTTATCGATCTGTGCAACCTGTATTGCCTGGATTTCTACCCTGATTTGAAAGACTGGGCCGATCGACAGGGCATTGCGTTGCGCCGCGGTGTGCTTGCTGCCGTTGTCGGCCCCAGCTATGAGACTCCGGCTGAAATTCGTGCGTTGGAGCGGTTGGGCGCTGACGTGGTGTCCATGTCCATGGTGCCTGAGGCGATTATGGCCCGTTATCTCGGTCTTGAGGTGGTCGGCCTTTCTCTGGTGACTAACCCCGCGGCGGGACGCAGCCCTGAACCTCTCAAACATCAGGAAGTGCTGCAGTGCGGTCAAGATGCCCGCGACCATTGCTCTCTCCTGCTTGACCAGTTAGTGTTGCCCTAGGCCGCTACTCATTCGCTTAGAAGCGATCCCACGATTCCCACCGTTCTCTACAGCGACGTCATTCAACGTCAAACGACAACTTTCCATGAGTTGCCGTTTCCTTATGCTCCTTAAACTTCTCTGTTTTTCTCTGCAGGGGAAATTGTCCCTTTTTAAATGATAACCTGTTGTAACAACAGGAATAAATCGACCCGACTTCAGCTTGACAGCAAGGTTCTCCATGCTAACCTTTTCGTAGGTAAATGATGAAGGAGCGTCACAAGTGGGATTTGCAAAATATAAAATTCTCGTGGTGGATGATGAAGAAAACAGTCGTGTCTGTCTTGGCAAATTGTTGACGCAAGCAGGTTACGATGCCACCTGTGTTTCCGGCGGCCATGAAGCGTTAAGCTATCTTGAACATCATCCGGTGAATATTGTTTTGAGTGATATCCGTATGCCGGATATGGATGGGTTGTCTCTGCTCAACGAAATTCACGAGCATTACCCGGACACCCGCGTCGTCATGGTGACGGCTCATGGCGAAGTGGAAACCTATCTTGAAGCGGTGAATCTCGGCGCGTGTGATTTTGTCCACAAGCCGGTTCGTTTCAATGAGTTGAAACTGGTACTGGAAAAACTGTCGATAACACATGCGTTGCAGTTATCTTAACTGCAGGAGGGAGGGCATTATGAAAGAACTGAAAACCATTGTATTTGCAACGGACTTCTCTGATTGTTCCAGTGAGGCGTTCGAGTATGCCCAGTCAATCAGCCGTTCCGTCGGCGCCAAGCTGGTTCTGGTTCACGTGATTTGTGAACCGGTGGATTTGCGCGGCTTTTATGTGCCGCACATCTCGTTTGATGTTCTCGAAAAAGAGATTGAGGATGGGGCCAATCGAATGATGGATGAATTCTGCCGTGAACACATGACGGATGCGGACACCTATGAAACACGGGTTGTTCCCGGCGTGGCCTATACCGAGATTATTACACAGGCGCAGGAACTGAACGCCGATCTGATCGTTATGGGAACCCAGGGTCGTTCCGGCCTCGATCATATGCTGTTTGGCAGTACCGCGGAAAAAGTTGTGCGTAAATCGCCGATTCCGGTGATGACGGTCAGTAAGCGTTAACGATTCAGTTTTCGTGAAGAGATCCGACAAAAGGCGACGATAATGTCGCCTTTTGTCGTTTGAAAAACCCTGTTGCAGGCTTGTCAATGGCGTGGCAGTCAGGGTATGCTCTGCGCAGCTTTGAAAACCTCAGTAACGGGGCGCACTACGGATGGAACGGTAAAGTATGACGACGGAACATATTCTGGTTATTGATGATGAAAAAGCGATTCTCGATTTATGTCGCATGATTCTGAGCAGTCGCGGCTATGAGGTGAGAACTGCCGAGTCCGGAGGCGAGGGGTTGGGGCTGATTGCCGAACAGCCGCCATCTCTGGTGCTGTTGGACTATATGATGCCGGTGATGGACGGCATGAGCGTTCTAAAGCAGATCCGTCAGGATTACCCCGATGTCTATGTCATTATGTTTACCGGCAAAGGCAGTGAGACCGTTGCCGTTGAAGTCATGAAAGCCGGGGCGTCCGACTATGTTCTCAAGCCGTTTAATAACCATGATTTGCTCGATCGCATTGAATCGGTTCTCAAATTTCGTCGTATTGAGCTGATCAATCGCAGTCTGGAAGAGGAACGTGCCCAACTGCAACAGGAGATTCAGGCCTGGAACCGCGAACTGGAGATGCGGGTTGCTGAAAAAACCCGTGAGCTGGAGCAGGCCCACAATGAAATTGTTCAGGCCGAAAAGCTGGCCACTGTCGGCCATCTGTCCGCCGGCATGGCCCATGAGATCCGTAATCCTCTGAACTCCATCGGTCTGTTTGCCCAGCTGTTGGCGACCGGCATTGATCCAGACGATGAACTGGCCGAATATCCGGACAAGATTCTCAAGGAGATTGACCGGATCGATGCCATTTTGCTTAAACTGCTGGCGGCCTCAAAACAACATAAAATTGACACCCAACCGATCTCCCTTGAAGAGGTGATTCACGATGTGGCGGACCTGTTTCGCCCCCAGTTCAGCCAACAGGGCGTGGATCTCGACCTCTATCTGCAACCGGTGCCGAGGCTGGTTGGCAATCAGGATGAGTTTGTGCAGATTTTTACCAACCTGTTCGTCAATGCGCTGCAGGCCATGGCAGACGGTGGTCTGCTCAGTGTTGAGATGGAACAGCAGGGGGAAAAGATTTATATTGAGGTCAGCGACAATGGCAGCGGCATTCCCCAGGAAAATCTTTCAAAAGTTTTTGATCCCTTTTTTACCACCAAAAACAAGGGAACCGGGTTTGGCCTGTCGGTCGTACTGCGTAGTGTCAAAAACTATCATGGCAGTATTCGCGTGAGCAGCTCGCTTGGCAAGGGCACCTCGTTTTATCTGGAATTCCCTGTGCCGCAAACGGATGAGGCTCAAAAGGTGACCCACTAATGGCGACGCTCTGTTATCAGCTGCGGGAAGTGACCTTATCGCTGGACGAAAATGAAAACGTGCTGGCCACCAGGGTTGCCGAAACCCTGGGGATTGAGACAAGCCAGATTTGTCAGTGGCACATTGTCCGTCGCGGCATCGATGCGCGCCGTAAGGGGCGAATCTTGCGGGTTTATACCGTGCAATTCACCGTTGACGCGGCACTCAAAATCACGCAAGGTCAACACAATAAGCGTCTCGTGGCTGTCGAACCCACGTCAACGGTTGAGGTGTTTACGCCAACCGCGACCGCTAAAAAGGTTGTGGTGGTCGGCATGGGCCCGGCCGGTCTGTTCGCCGCGCTGACCCTGGCCCGTTGCGGGCATCAGGTGTGTCTGGTGGAACGGGGTTGCCCGGTTGAGCAGCGTGTCGCTGACGTGGAGAGCTTTTGGGCGGGCGGCCCGCTCAACCCACACAGCAATGTGCAGTTCGGCGAGGGTGGTGCCGGAACATTTTCCGACGGGAAACTGACGACACGTCTGAAGCATCCTCTGACGCGGACGATTCTTGAGACCCTGGTGGCCTTCGGCGCTCCGCAACAGATTCTCAGTGAGGCGAAACCTCATGTCGGTACCGACCGTTTACGGCGGGTGTTGTTGAATTTTCGCAAGGAGTTTGAGCGGCTCGGTGTGGAGCTGCGATATGAGTGTTGTGTCACCGACCTGATGGGGGACGTGAACAACCTCCAGGGCGTGATGTTCAACGACCGGGAAGAATGTCTCTGTGATGCGGTGGTGCTGGCGGTGGGCCACAGCGCTCGGGATACCTACACCTGGCTTGAACGGCGTGGCGTGGCCATGGAACAGAAACCCTTTGCTGTCGGTGTGCGTGTTGAACATCCAGCGGCTCTCATCAATCGGATTCAGTACGGCATGGACGGCCATGTCAATCTGCCGACGGCCGATTATGCCTTGACCTACAATGATCGGGAAACCGGACGCGGCGTGTATTCCTTTTGTATGTGCCCCGGCGGGGAAGTGGTGCAAAGCGCCAGCGAGCTGGAGGGCGTGGTTGTCAACGGCATGAGCCATTACCGGCGCGACGGAGCGTTGTCCAACAGCGCTCTGGTGGTTTCCGTGCGCCGGGAGGATCTTGCCGATAACTCGCCGCTGGCCGGTGTTCGGTTTCAGCAACACTGGGAGCGCCGCGCTTTTGACCTGGCCGGTCGCGACTATCGTGCTCCGGCGCAGAACCTGCTGGATTTTCTCGGTCAAAAAGGCGGTGCTGTGGTTTCCAGTTGCCGTCCCGGTGTGGTTGAAGCACCATTGCAACAGACCTTACCCGGTTTTGTCAGTGAAGGCTTAAAGCGCGCTTTGCCCCATTTTGATCGCAAAATGCGTGGTTTTGTCACGGCTGAAGCCACCCTGATCGGGATTGAAAGCCGAACTTCGGCACCGCTGCGAATCCTGCGTCGTCAGGATGGTCAGTCGATGACGTGTGCCGGACTCTATCCCTGTGGCGAAGGCGCCGGTTACGCGGGAGGGATTATGAGTGCAGCGTTGGATGGGATTCAGCAGGCGCTGGCCATCCATCATTGTAACGATCATCCGAGCCTTGTGTAAAAAGGCTCGCGGAGCCCATGAATGGGCGAGCAAAATCGTCGGATTCGCCAATTTTACCCCGATTGGCCCGGCGATGTTGTAAGAACCTCATTCCTCAACAGGAGACACTTGTTTTGAGTAAAGTTTTTATCGCGGATCTCAAAGAACGCGACCAGATCGACAGCCCGTTTTTAGTGCGGGATAAAATTATGGCCATGGCTAAAAACGGCAAACCGTACATGACTCTGAAACTGATGGATCGTAGCGGTGAAGTGGAAGGGCGTATCTGGGACCAGGTGGATCACTTCTCCCGTCTGTTCAACAAAGATGATTTCGTGCGGGTGCGCGCCAAAGCCAGTGTTTATATGGGCAAAATGCAGTTGGTGATTCAGGATCTGGTGCGGGTCGATGAAACCGAAATTTCCCTCGGCGACTTTCTGCCGGTGTCCAGCTCTGATCCCGCTGCCATGATGGCCCGGGTGCGTGAGTTGATCGCTTCCATGGCGGATGCCGACTACCGAGGACTCATGGAGTCCTTTTTCAACGATGCCGCGTTTGTCGCTCAATACCAGAAGGCCCCGGCGGCCAAAGCGATGCATCACGTTTATCTTGGCGGACTGCTCGAACACTCTCTGGCCGTGGCGCATCTGGCCGATGATGTGTGTCGGCGTTATCCGAATGTTGATCGGGATCTTCTGATCAGCGGTGCGTTGTTGCATGATGTCGGCAAAGTCGCGGAATTGCTTTTTGACCGCAGTTTCGATTACAGTGATGAGGGAAAGCTGTTGGGCCATATTGTCATCGGCGTTGAAATGGTCGAAGAGAAGATTCGCACCCTTGGCGCGTTTCCACGCATGAAGGCAACGTTGCTGAAACATCTGTTGTTGTCGCATCATGGTCAGTACGACTATGGTTCGCCCAAACGACCGAAAACACTTGAAGCCGTGATCCTCAACTTTATTGATGATATGGATTCAAAAATCAATGGCGTTCAAGCGCACATTGACAAGGAAGCCCATAACGACAGCCGCTGGACAGGCTATCATCGTTTGTATGATCGCTACTTCTTCAAGGGGGAGAAACCCGCTGTTGATGAAGAGCTGGCCTATGGCGATGAAATCGCATCACCCGCGCCTGTTGCCGTGCCTGCATCCGCTACGGCAAAGTCTGCTGACGGAGAAACAAAAGCACCTCGCAAGCGGCGTGAAGAAAAAACGCTCAGTGCCAGCCTGGGAGAGCAACTGGGCGGTTTGAATATGGATCTGTTTGGGTCCAGAGAGGAATAGTTTTATGCTCGTCGAAACTCTGGCCGTTGGGCCACTGCAGGTCAATTGCTATCTGGTAGCGTGTCCACGCACCAAACACGCTCTGGTGATCGATCCCGGTGATGAAGGTGATCGTATTCTGGAGATGATTGACAAACTCGGCCTGAAGGTGAAGATGGTGGTCAATACCCATGGTCATTTTGATCATGTCGGTGCCAACCATCAGGTCCTAGCGGCGACAGGCGTGGAGCTGTGCATGCATCGTGATGATCTGCCGCTGCTCAAAGTCGCCGCCAAACAGGCCGCCGGTTACGGACTGCCTGCGGTCCAGTCGCCGGACCCGAAGCGTTTTCTCGAAAGCGGTGACCTGATCGAAGTGGGCGATTTGAGTTTTGAAGTGATCCATACCCCGGGGCACTCTCCCGGCGGCATCTGCCTGTACGGTGAGGGGCACCTGTTTTCCGGTGATACTCTGTTTGCCGGCTCCATTGGTCGTACGGATTTGCCCGGCGGCGACATGAAGCAACTGCTCAGTCATATCCGGTCGCAATTGATGGTGCTCCCCGATGCCACTGTGGTGCATCCCGGTCATGGCCCCGAATCCACCATTGGCCGAGAAAAGACCGTCAACCCGTTTCTGAACGGCGACTATTGACGTTTTTGCAAGAGCCTCTATTCAGTAGAAGGAGCCGGTGCGCTTTTGCGTACCGGGGACGCCATGTTTAAAAACAAAAAAGTAGTCCTGGGCGTGAGTGGCGGCATTGCCGTGTACAAAGCCGTGGAGGTGTTGCGGCTGTTGGTTAAAGCCGGTGCCGATGTCTCAGTCATCATGACGCGCAGTGCCCAGGAGTTTGTCACCCCTCTGACATTTCAAACCCTGTCGGGAAATCCTGTTCATACGGAACTCTTCAACCTCTATCAGGAAAAAGAGATCGGTCACATCTCCCTGGCGGATCGTGCCGATCTGTTCATGGTTGTTCCGGCGACGGCTAATGTGATCGGCAAGGTGGCGGCGGGTATTGCCGATGATCTGTTGACCACCACCCTCATGGCGACTCAAGCACCGGTGTTGTTTGCCCCGGCCATGAACGTCCATATGTATGAAAATCCCATCTATCAGCGCAATGAAGCCTGTCTGCGTGACCTGGGCTATCATTTTATCGATCCGGCCGTGGGCGCGCTGGCCTGCGGTTACGAAGGGCAGGGGAAACTTCCTGAACCTGAGGCGATCTTTTCCGCGGCTGAAGCGGTTCTGGCCCCTCAGGACCTTGCCGGGCAACACCTGCTGGTGACGGCCGGTCCAACGCGCGAAGAGCTTGATCCGGTGCGTTATCTCAGTAATTATTCGTCCGGCAAAATGGGCTATGCCATTGCCCGGGCGGCACGGATGCGCGGTGCCGACGTGGTGCTGGTCAGTGGCCCGACGTTTCTGACGCCTCCGCAAGGCGTCACACTGATTCCCGTGGTCAGTGCCGAACAGATGCGTAAAACCGTACTTGAGGCGTTGCCGAAGGCCACTGCCGTGGTCAAGTCGGCTGCCGTCGCCGACTACCGTCCTGCCAGCCAGTCTGCCCAGAAACTAAAGAAAACAGCCGACGATATGACCCTGGTGCTGGAAAAAAATCCCGATATTCTTGCCGAGGTCGGGGCGGGGAAAGAGGGGCGTGTCTTGGTCGGCTTTGCCGCCGAAACCCAGGATCTTCTCAAGCATGCTGCCGACAAGTTAAAACGCAAGAACCTTGACCTGATCGTCGCTAACGATGTGACGCAGGCGGGCGCCGGGTTTGATGTGGATACCAATATCGTCAAACTGTTGCACGCCGACGGCCATGTTGAAGCCCTGCCACAGCTGAGTAAGGATGAAGTGGCCCATCAATTGCTTGACCGGGTGGTTGAATTGCTCAAGGGGAAAGAGGTTAAGACGGATCAGGGCTGATCCGCCAGCAGTTTCAGCAGGCGTTTAGGATCGGTAATTGCCTGGCGAAATTCCTGTTTGAACTCCTGGATCAGCTGATCGCTTTGTGAGCGGGGCAATTTACCGTCGAGCCACAGGGCATTGAGGTTAGTGCGAATCCGCTGAGCAATATTAATGGCCCGCTCACCGGTTGGGTCCGCCTGAAGATATGGACTTTGTTCGTCACTGAGGATACTGACAACGGCTGCGAAGGCCAGTTCCAGATATTCCAGGCGTTCCTCTTCACTGACCACCCAGCTGGAGCGGCGGTCAACGGTTTGTAACAGCTTCTGCCAGCGCCGGATACGGCTGATAAGCAGCATGGAATTGAACAGGCGTTTGTTGGTGCCGAATGAAAACAGGGTATTGACCAGAACCCGGCGCAGCAGCTGGTCGTGTTGTTTAAAGTTCAGCCAGGCGAGGAGCCGCGCTTCCTGCCAGATCTGATCAGGTATTTGCGATTCAAAGCGCAGTTCCCAGTAGGCGTGATTCAATAACACCGTATTGTAACTGCGAATCATTTTGAACGGCACCATATAGGAATGGGCAACCGTATCGGCGGCCAGATGGGCCAGGTAGCCGTAGGCACACGATTTCTGGGCATCATTTTCGGCGGCATCAAGCACTTGAAAGCCCATGTTCCAGCTGTGGCAGTGCTTAAGGTAGTGGGTGTATTTTTTGCCCAGAGTAATATCGGCACTGATACTGCCGTAAAGAAAGTCGGCCGAATAATAGGTCAGCAGCTGTTGCAGTGCCGGAGACAACAGTGACAGGTTTTCCAGCAGACGGTTGCCCAGCTGCAGGTGGACACCAAAGCCCCATGCCCATGCGCAATCGGGTAGCAGTACAATGAACAGACTGGTGGTGATGGTGAGGAACGCAATCATGATCGCCTCTCCGAGAATGGCCTGGTAACGAGAAGTCCTCATAGGTTAAGAGTAATGCTACCGTTAAAGGATGTAAAGCTGTATGCCACAGAGCTTTGAGCAAACCATGCATGAGATGTTAAGTCAGACACGGGCCGTGTTAACGGAACTGCAGAGTCTCGGCGTAGACGAATTGTACCTGGAAGACCATGGCGATGTGCTGCCGTTATGCCGTGAGCAGCATCCCCAATGTCAGACCGGACGTTGTGACTGCCGTCAACCCTCGTTGGAAGAGATCCGCCAGGAGCTGGGCGACTGTCAGCGCTGCGGATTGGCGCATGACCGAAAACATATCGTTTTTGGCAGTGGCAATCCCCATGCGGAACTGGTGTTTGTCGGTGAAGGGCCGGGACGCGACGAGGACGAGCAGGGCGTGCCGTTTGTCGGTGAAGCGGGGCGGCTGCTTGAACGCATCCTGTTTGCCATGGGCTTCGAACGTGATCAGGTCTATATCTGCAATGTGGTCAAATGTCGTCCGCCGCAAAACCGCAACCCGCAACCGGATGAAATCGCTGCGTGTGAGCCGTTTCTCAAACAACAACTGGCCAGCTTGCAACCGCGGGTGATTGTCGCCCTGGGCAAGTTTGCCGCCCAGACGCTGCTTCAGCAACAGACGCCGATCAGTCGGTTGCGCGGCACCTGGGCCGAGTATGAGGGCATTGCCGTGATGCCGACGTACCACCCGGCCTATTTGTTGCGTAATCCCGGAGGTAAACGGGATGTCTGGGAAGATATGAAAGCGGTTATGCTTCGCCTTGCTCAGGAGGATTCACCGTGAAGTATGTAAAACTGTGCGCGTGCTTCAGTCTTGTTTTGATCTGCCTGACTTCGGCGTTTGCCGAGGAGACGCTTCGGGTCAGCGATGTCCACCGGCAACTGGCTGAACGCCATCTTGAGGCCGGCCATCCCTTCTGGGCGGTGCGTTCTTATCGCCTGGCTCTGGAGTCCGGCTCAGACGATCCCAATCTCCACCGCAATCTGTCCCAGGTCCTCTATGATCTGGGATTTGTCGATCAGGCCATTGACGAGTTGCAACTGGCTATTGATAAAGCGCCGGAAGAAGACTTTCTCCACATGGAGATGGGCGTGTTTTATCTTGCCGCCGGTCGTTTACCTCTGGCGCACAAGGAATTTACCCGGGTTCTGGAACTCAATCCCGGTTTTTCCTATGGCTATTATTATCTCGGTGAAGTGTTGTTTCGCCTCGGGGAATACAATCTGTCCAGTATGGCGCTGGTGATTGCCGAAAAACTTGGTTTGCCTGGGTTTGGTCTGGAGCGAAAACTGGCGGACCTCGGTTGGGTGCTGCCGGACCAACCGTGGCATTGTGAACCGCATATTTATCATCTGCGACGCATTACCCTGCCGACCTTGACCCAGGCCCGCCAGGTGATGCAGCGCCTGGAGGACGGTGAATTATTTGAGGAACTGGCGCGGGAGTTCTCCACGGGCCGTGAAGCTCAGTCCGGTGGCTATGTCGGCGGAATCTCACTGGCCAGCATGCCGGAAAATTTTTCCCGGGAGCTGGCCGGTCGCCCCTGCTATTCAGCGGCGGTGCTGCTCGAATCCAGTGACGGCTACCATATTGTTCAGCGTATTGCCCCGTTTGATGCCGACTTGTGGCAAAAAAAAGCGGAGAAGCAAAAGTCACAACGTCGTGCCCAGATGGACCGCCATGCCACACAGGACCAACAACAACCCAAGCGCTATGTGCTGCTCAGTGGCGTGTTTCGTAATCACGACTATGCCGACCAACGGGTGGCGCGTCTGCTTAAGCTGGGCATGAAAAGCTATTTGCAGGCACGCGGGACTGGTGAGCATCTGCGCTACGAGGTGATCGTCGGTCAGTTTGATGAGTATGCCGAAGCGGAAACGGCCGGGAAAACCATTAAAAAATCGGGTTTGGAGTATTATATCCGCAAAAATAACGACGAGTGAGCCTTTTGCAAAAAGCCACGGACGTTTTTTGGAGAAAACGTGATGAACAGGCTGTTGAGAAACAGCCTGTTCATCACCGGCACACAGAGTTAAGCCTGACTGCTGGCGATCCATTCGATTTCAATGTGACAGCCTTTAGGCAGAGCGGCAACAGCGACACAGGCTCGCGCCGGAGGATTTTCCGGAAAGAACCGGCCGTAAATATCATTGACCACGGCGAAATCGGCCATATCCGTCAGATAAATGGTGGTTTTGACCACATGACGGAATTCCAGACCTGCTCCGGCCAATGCGGCCTGCATGTTTTTCATCACCTGCTCGGTTTCCGCGTGAACGGATTCGGTGATCAATTCACCCGTGCGCGGGTTCAAAGGGATCTGTCCGGAAAAAAATGTCAGATGGTCGATCTGGACAGCTTGTGAATAGGGGCCAATGGCCGCTGGGGCCGCATCGGTGGCGATAATTTTTTTCATCAGGGCTCCTGTGAAAGTAAGGCAGGGGTGTTGTTGACATCTGTGAATCTGATATACCTTGTGCTGTTACGCTTGTAAAGTGTCCTCTAGCGGGATATTGAAAAAGTCCCTTCCGGGGTTTTTCAACGACGCAAGCCGAAAATGCGATTTCCGTCTTGCTTACAAAATCAAGCACTTGAGAATCCGTTCTTGATTTTGGTCGCCCGTCCATGGGCTCCACAGACTGGTTAGATTCCCGGACTCCGGTCAGTCTGTTGGCGGAGCCCGCTACCCGTTGTTGGTCTGGATGTTGTGATTCAGGTTTAAGGAACAGGAGGTGGAAAAGATGCGACAGCAACAACCCCGGTTCGTATCCGCTCACGGTGGGCACAGTGGCCAGTTTTGTCTGCATGCCCAGGATACCCTGGCCGAACTTGTTGAAGAATACGCGCGACAGGATTTTGCCTGGGTGGGTCTGACGGAACACATGCCTCCCACCGAAGATGCGTATCTTTATCCGGACGAACGGGATGCCGGATTGACGGCGCAGCAGCTTCAGGAGCAGTTTGCCCGTTATGTGGAAACCGCACGCCGGCTGCAACAGGACTACCGGGATCGTCTGACACTGTTTGTCGGCATGGAGACGGAATTCTATCCGGGGGCGCTCGATTTTGCCAAACAGCTCAGAGCCGAATATGACCTCGACTATTTGGTCGGTTCCGTTCATCATGTCGACGGTCGTTGTTTTGATTTCAGCCCGGCGGATTACCAGCAGGCGTTTGAAGATCACGGTGGCTATGAGCCGCTGTATTGTGCTTACTTTGACGCTCAGTTGGCAATGATCAACGAGTTGCAACCTGAAGTTGTCGGGCATTTTGATCTGATTCGCCTGCACGATCCTGATTATCCGACCCGTTTGCAGTGTCCTGCCGTTGAACAGCGCATTCAGCGCAATCTTGAACGGATTCGGGACTTGGGGCTGATTCTTGATTATAACGCACGTGCCTTGTTTAAAGGCGCTGAAGAACCGTATGTCAGTGTCCCGGTGCTTCATGAAGCGTTGAAACAAGGCATCGATCTGCTCCCCGGGGATGATTCTCATGGCGTTGATTCCGTCGGAGCGCATCTGTCGACCGTGATCGCATTGTTGCAGGATGCCGGATATCATTGCCAATGGCGCTGCCCTGCGTGACACCAGTAAAGGATTTAATGTCTTATGTTGATGAAGGAGATTCTTGACCAGGGACGAATCTCATTGAGTTTCGAATTTTTCCCACCAAAGACCGCTGTCGGCTGGCAGCGCTTGTTTGACAATATTGCCGAACTGGCACCATTGGAACCTTCGTCGGTCAGTGTAACCTACGGGGCAGGAGGTTCCACCCGGAGCCAGACCCATGATCTGGTGGTGCGGATTCATAAGGAGACCGGGGTGACCGTGGTGCCGCACCAGACCTGTGTCGCGGCGACACGAGATGACGTCACGACGATTCTTCGCGAATATGAGGAGATCGGCATTGAAAATGTGCTGGCACTGCGCGGCGACCCACCACAGGATGATCCGGATTGGACCCCCCCGCACGACGGTTTTGAGCATGCCATTGATCTGGTCAAATTCATTCGTCAGCGATTCCCGCGTTTCAGTATCGGTGTCGCCGGTTTTCCGGAAGGTCATCCTGAGATGCCGAATCGGTTACTGGAGATTGATTATCTCAAGCAAAAAGTGGATGCCGGGGCCGATTACATTGTGACCCAATTGTTCTTTGATAATCGTGACTTTTATGATTTTTGCGACCGCTGTCGTTTGGCCGGGATTGAGGTGCCGATCATTGCCGGCATTATGCCGCTGCGGACACGTAAGGGGATGATGCGCATGGCTGAATTAGCTGCCGGGGCGCGTTTTCCGGCATCGTTACTGCGCCGTGTTGCTGACGCTGAGAGTGAAGAAGATGTTGAACAAATCGGCATCGATTGGGCCATTGACCAGGTTAAAGACCTTGTTGCCCATCAGGTCAGCGGTATTCACTTTTATACGTTGAATAGCGCCACGGCCACCTGCGAGATTTTTTCACGCCTGGGGCTGCGTTGATAGCACAAGAGACCGTTTAAACAACAAAAGGGAGTGGAAAACCACTCCCTTTTGTTGTTTAGGAAAACTATTTTAGAATCAGTCGTCCGTCCCCAAAATAACGGCGGACGCTTTGATGACGGCATAGGCGGTTTTACCTTTCGCCAACCCCAGAGCTTCGGCAGCATCTTTTGAGATGATCGAGGTGATGACTTCACCGCCGGGCAGTTCCAGAATGACTTCTGCATTGACTTGGCCGAGAATGATCTCTTTGATGGTGCCTTTCAGGGTGTTACGTGCGCTTAGTTTCATGGTTATCTCCGTCGTTGGAAATTAAAGAAGTATTCGAATTACAGATAGCTATTATAACACTTACTTTTTGGAAGTCTAAAGTGAAATCTACCTTATGACGAAGCCGTATTTCTCAAGGACGGCAATGGCTGTGTCCGTTGAAAGAAATGAGGCAAACGCGGCAGCTTCTGCATTCTTTTCTCCAGAAAGGGTCAGCGCGATCGGATAGGTGACTTCGTTATAAAAGTGTTGGGGAACTTCAAGAAGTATCTTGGCATGCTGCGCCAGCAACGCATCGGTTTTGTAAACAAATGCACCATCCACTTCGCCACGGTCGGCATAGAGTAATGCCTGGCGGACGTCCTTGGCGAGAACCAGACGCGATTGCAGTTCTTCATACAGACCGGCGGCTTCAAGGGCTTGTTGGGCGTATTGACCGGCCGGAACACTTTTCGGGCTGCCGATGGCCAGAGTTTTCAATCCGAGCAGATCTTTCATTTCCCTGATGGTCTTTTCAGGGATGCCGGTGAAGACCAAGGTGTTGTGAGCAAAAGTACGCACTGCGGAGGCGTTGATCAGGTTGTTATCAACCAGATATTTCATCCATTTAGGGTTGGCCGAGATATAGATTTCCGCGGGAGCGCCCTGGGCGATTTGTTTGGCCAGAGCCCCGGATGACGCAAAATTGGGCAGAATCTTTGTCTCCGGATATTCTTTTTCAAACAGCGAGATCAGGTCTTTAACGGCATCCGTCATACTGGCGGCAACAGAAATGTTGATTGTTCCAGCCATCGACGTGGAGACAAGCATCAGGGACAGAATAATGGCAAACAGAAAACTTCGCATGAAACTTTATCCTTTCTAAAAAAAAGAGGGGAATGCTATCGTTGAGTCTGTCGTAACTCATAGGCATGGCTGCCATAGCCTGCGTGGATCGGCTGATCCGGGAATGGAGTCCCTTGACTGGGAATCTCGTCTGTGGGATATAATCATGTCACGGTGATATAAGTATGTCAAAAGAAAACTTTGTACTTCAAAATACCATTCGCTCAAAACGGGAAGGGTTGGGTTGGTCGCAGCAGGAGCTGGCGGATCGGGCCGGATTGTCGCGTACCGGCATCAGTGCCATTGAAGCAGGGCGGCTGATTCCTTCGACAGCCGCCGCACTGGCTTTAGCGTCGGCTTTTCATTGCCGTGTTGAGGATCTTTTCGTGTTGGCCGGCAAGGACACCGCGCAATGGGCCTGGCCGCCGACCCAGGACCCGGTGCGTTATTGGCGCGCCATGGTTGGGTCGCGCCATCTGTTGTATCCCGTGGAACACAGCCCGATGGGGATGGTGCCTCATGATGGCGTCTGCCGCGATGGCAAATGTGTCGATCATCCGTTTGCCGAGCCGGTGAGAACGCTGGTGATCGCCTGTTGTGATCCGGCGGTTGGCTTGTTGGCGGCTGAGTATGCCCGACAGACGCCGTTCCGTATGGTCGTGCTGCAACGTTCCAGTCGTACGGCGTTGGAGTTGCTGGAACAGGGGCTGGTTCATATTGCCGGGATTCACCTATGCAAGTCGGATGAGGAGCAGGGCAACCGCGAGGCCGCCGCCAAAATATTGCGCTCCGATTTTCAGTTGCTGCGTATTGCCGATTGGGAAGAGGGGCTGGCACTGTCCCCGGGGTTGGCACAGGATGGGGCCGGAACGATCCTCAAAGCTGATGTGCGCTGGATCGCCCGTGAAGAGGGTTCCGGTGCTCGCCAAGTTCTGGATGAACTTCACGACAATAATTTTGTTCCTACCCATACGGTGAATGATCACAGTGCTGTTGCCCTGGCCATTCGCAGCGGTTTTGCTCAGGCCGGTGTTTCTTTGCGCCTGGTGTGTGACCAGCAGCAGCTTGATTTTATTTCCGTGCGCCAGGAAGCGTATGAATTCTGCATCTTGGACGCGTCCATGGCTGACCCACGCATTACTGCTTTGATCGAAGTGATTCGTTCACCGCAATATCGTAAGATTCTTTCGGAACTGCCTGGCTATGAAAGTCGCCGTACCGGTGAGCTCGCTCCGGTGCGCAACGATTGACGTTGCCCCGGTTGTTCTCGTCTCTGTTTCCATGATTCAGGGCAGTTCTTTTTCATAGAGGACTGCCCTGAATCGTTTTTTCTGATGAATCCCCCACCTCTTTCGCTGTGTCTTTTTGGCAGGATGCTAATAATTTGTGTTGACATTATATGGGCCCAGTGACATGATCGTGTCACGTATTGGGTTTCTCTCGCCAAAGATGTCCGTGTATCCCCTGCCGAGGCTATGGCAGCCTCATTGTAAAAATATCCCAGTGTTTTGTTGTCTCAGTTCGCTCTTTTACAAGAGTCGCTGACCGTTATCACGTTAAGCATGGATGAGGCTTGAGTGGCCACAATGACAGAATCCTGTCGTTGGTTTCGCGAGCCGTGGTTCATTGTTATGCAGGAGTAGGAGTTCTTTTATATGAACGTTTTGAAAGGCTGGTTGCAAACGGTAAGTATTATTTGCTGTGTTCTTTGGCCATGCATGGCCGTTGGCGAGGAGTCCGCAACCGAGCTGGGACCGTTGGTCGTCACCGCAACGCTGGCTGAAAAATCGGTTGAACAGGTGCCTGGGGCCGTGGAGGTGCTTGATCAGCAGCAATTGGTTGAGACTGGCGCGGAAACCATTTCCGAAGCGTTGCTCTATGCCACTGGAGTGATGCTGACCACGGCGGAAGGGCGTAATGTCGGAACCTCTATTCGCGGCATTGGTCGTAACCATACCTTGATTATGATTGATGGCCGTCGTCTGGCGGGCAGCTTCAAAGCCCAGATGGATGTGGCGCAGCTGCCGGTGACCATGGTCGAACGCATTGAAGTGGTACGCGGTCCGGCCTCGGCATTGTACGGCAGCGATGCCATCGGCGGCGTCGTCAATATTATTACCCGTCAGCCCACGGTTCATACCGAGGCCGACATTGATGTGCGTGGTGGTTTCGGCCCGTCCGCGGAACATCTTGGACAAGCCTATGTCAGTGGTGGCCGCGAAACGATCCAGGCCAATTTAGGCGTGGCTCGGAGTGTCAAGGATGATTGGGACGGTGACGGTGAGCTGCCGGACGATATTGATGAAACCTCGTTAAACAGCATTCTGGGCCGAGCCGTACTGAAGATCAGCCCGAAGCAACAGCTGTTGTTCGGGGGAGAATATGGCCATTTTGAACGCGATGGCGGTCGTTATTACCAGAATGTGGATCGTCGCTATGATGCCGATGACCGCCGCTGGGGAGGATTTGCCGAATATCACCTGAATCAGGGGGAGCCGCTCTCTGCCATGTTGCGAGGTTACGCCAGTCAATATAAAGCCACCTCGTCTTTTGATCCGCCTACGTCAAAAAGCGAGGAACGGCGGCGGTTGATTCAGGGAGAAGGCCGGGTGACGTACTCGGTCTCCAATCGGTTTACCCTCACCAGCGGCGGCGAAGTTCGTGAAGACAGTCTTAAAACGGACAGTATGGATCATGATGAGGAAAAAGTGCTCAACAGCGCCCTGTTTACTCAGGCGGATTGGCAGATGACCTCACAACTCAACTTAATTGCCGGTGTGCGTTTTGACCATCACGAAGATTTTGGCGGTCATCTGTCACCTCGGGCAACATTAACCTGGCATTACAGCCATGGCCGGGTCTGGATCGGTTATGGCGAAGGATTCAGAGCGCCGAATCTCAATGAATTGTATGTGACGTCACTGTTGAAAAAAGGGCTTGAAACCTATCAAAACAATGAAGAACTTGATGAAGAAACGTCACAAAGCTATGAAGCCGGTACCAGCTTTTACTGGGGGCGTTTTCGCAGCCAACTGGTGGTGTTCCGTACTGATCTGGATGATCTGATCGCCGCCGAATTACAGTCGACCAGCGGCAAATATAAAACGTACACCTATGTCAATATTGATGAAGTACGCGCTGAAGGGGCGGAGTTTGAATGTTCCCTGGCGTTGCCCGGTGATGTGCAGCTTGCCGGTCAGGTCAGCTATGTGGATACCGAAGACCGCCGGATCCACAACGAGCTGGCCGATGAACCTCGCTGGAAAAGCGGGGTGACTTTTTCCTGGCTGGATCCTTATTGGGGTGTGATGACTCAGGTGCGCTGGCTCTATTTCGGCACCTCTGAAGATGGTGAAGGGAATGAGCAGGGCGCCTATCAGCTCACCCATTTCCATGTTGAAAAAGACCTGTCGGCAAATCTGACCGCCTATGCCGGGATCGATAATCTGTTCGATGAGGAACACGATGACTTTACCTTGTCGCCGCGGGGATACTACCTGGGCATGAAGTGGGTGTTTTAGCCGTGACAAGGCGACTGCTGCTGAGTGCGCTGCTGGTCCTGCTGCTGGTTCTGCCTGCTCGGGCGCGTGACATCGTTGATATGGTCGGGCGCAGTGTGACGATTCCCGACCACGTCGAACGGGTGGTCGGCTGCGTTGCTCCGGTCAATTGGATGATTTATGCCGTCGCTCCGATGAAGCTGGCGGCGTTTACCTCACGGCCGTCCGAGGCTGACTGGCAGGTGCTTGATAGCCGGCTTAAAAACCGACCAGTGGTTGGCAGTTTTCTCGGCGGCCAAGGCGTGAATCACGAGACCTTGCTGGCGATTGATCCCGACGTGGTGATTTTCTGGGGCGACGGCAAATCGCCTGTGGTGCAGCGTTGGCTGAAGCAGCTGGATCAGTGGCACATCCCGGTGGTGTTTGTCGCCATGGATCATCTCGAAGACTATCCGGCAACCTTGGAGTTTCTTGGTGCGTTGTTGGGGGAACCGCAGCGGGGCAGCAAACTGGCCCGCTATGGGAAGTGCATTCTGGAACAGGTTGCCACGTCGGTGGCGACCATTCCTGCTCCTCAGCGACGCCGGGTTTATTATGCCCAAGGCAACGACGGACTGGAAACCGAACCGGACCGTTCTTTTCATGCCGAACTGATCACACTTGCCGGCGGCATCAATGTGCATAAAGGACGCTTGAAACAACGCAGTGGTCGAGAAAAAATGACTCTGGAACAGGTGTTATTGTATGATCCCGAGATCATTATTACAGCGGAGCGTGCTTTTTATCAGGACGGCCTGCGGAACACAGCCTGGCAACAGGTCCGTGCCGTTCATAATGACCAGATTTTTCTTATCCCGGACCATCCGTTGAACTGGTTTGATCGCCCTCCCTCCATGATGCGTTTTCTTGGCCTGCAATGGCTGGTGCAGAGCTTTTATCCGCAAACATTTCACCTGGATATGGTTGAAACGACGCGTCATTTTTATCGGCTGTTTTTTAACGTTGATCTGAGTGAAGAAGAGGTCCGCGACATTCTTGACGGGATGCCGTGAGCAGAGCTGTCCTGTCGTGACGGATGACGGCTAAGAGACATTTGTCATTATTGATCTGACCTATCCTTTTTTATCCGTTTTACCCATGAGGTTTAATCCTGATCATTTCAGGGTGAGAAACGCTAGTTGTCGGGAAAAATTGATTAATCTCGTTTTCATTTATGAATGATACAAGAATAAATGTTCTGCTATTTCCATGATTGCGTCAATTGACCACTTCTGCTAATATCGGCAATTCCTATCAAATTTATTGCTGTCAGGAGATGCATGTGGATATCCGTCGACTCGAAGTTTTTTGCAAAGTTGTTGATCTTGGAAGCTTTACCCGGGCCGCTGAAGCGGCATTGCTGTCGCAGCCCTCGGTCAGTGAACACATCCGGACACTGGAAGAGCACTACAATGAGAAATTGATCGATCGTCTCGGTCGTCGTGCTCAACCGACGCATGCCGGCAAAATCCTCTATCAATATGCCCGGCGGATTATTCAGCTCAAGGATGAAGCGGACCAGGCGATCAAACAATTTCAAGGCAACCTGTCCGGTAAATTGGCCGTCGGAGCCAGTACCATTCCCGGTGCGTATCTGTTGCCGCCGCTGATTGACAGCTTTAAAACGTCTTACTCCAGCATTGAATTAATGTTGAAAATTTCCGGTACCACAGCGGTCGTTGAAGAGATTCTCAAAGGCACTCTGGAACTTGGTCTGATCGGTACCTTGTGGAAAGATCAGCGCGTCGAGTGTGAAGAGATGTTTTCTGATGAATTGGTCCTGACGGTTTATCCCGACCATCCCTGGGCGAAAAAATCGTCTGTTTATCCCGGAGAATTGCTCGAGACACCGTTTATCCTCCGCGAACCCGGTTCGGGGACCCGCATTGAAATGACTCAGGGGCTGAAAAAAGCCGGTGTTGAAGTGGCGCATTTTCAGGTGGTCGCGGAAGTCGGCAGCAATGAAGCGGTGCGTCAGGGCGTGCGCTCGCGCATTGGCGTGGCGATTCTCTCGTCCCTGTCGGTGGCCGAAGATGTTGAACGGGGCAGTCTGGTGACCGTTCCCATCGAGGGCGTCACGATGCCACGCTCCTTCTATCTGGTGCAGCGCCGTAACCGACAACTCAGTCCGCTGGCCACAGCGTTCTACAATCACCTCAAAGAGAGCTGCTGACCGGCTGGTGACCAGCCGTCTGGGGAACCTAAAAAGAAGCAAGCACATTCAATAGACCTGTGTCCCGTTCTTGTTGTTGAGAGCAAGACGGAATTTGGATTTTCGGCTTGCGTGGGTGAATCGTCTCTGGGTGATGTTTTCAACATCCTGTTCATTCTCTGACGGGCTGCCGTGTTATTGCGGCAGCCCGAGTCGTTTGATCTTCTCCACCAACGTGGTGCGGTTTATGCCCAGCATGACCGCTGCACGCGCTTTAATTCCCTGACTCATCTCCAAGGCCTGGCTGATCCAGCGCCGTTCAATTTCCTGGATTTTCTTCGGCATATCCACGCCATCAGCCGGCAGGATATACAGGTTCTGGTCGGACACGGTCGGTGTGTTGCTGCCGGTGATATGGGGCGGTAGGTCCTGCAGGGTGATCTGTGGCCCATCGCTCAGGGCCACGGTGCGCTCAATCACATTCTCCAGTTCACGGACATTGCCCGGCCAGTCGTAATTTTCCAGAACCTGCAAGGCGGCACTCTCCATCGGCATCATCGGCCGGTTCATATAGCGACAGCTCTTTTGCAGGAAGTGCCGTACCAGCAAGGCGATATCTTCACTGCGTTGACGCAGTGGCGGGAGGGTGATGGGAATGACATTGAGCCGGTAAAACAGGTCTTCACGAAAATGGCCATCGCGAATCATTTGTTGTAGATCTGCATTTGTTGCCGAAATCACCCGAACATCCAGCTTGATATTGCGGTTACTCCCCACGGGTTGAACTTCCTGTTCCTGAAGAACGCGCAATAACTTGAGCTGCAGGTGGACCGGCATGGTGCCGATCTCATCGAGAAAAATAGTGCCGCCGTTGGCTTGCTCGAATTTTCCGGACTTGTTGGCCACAGCGCCGGTAAACGAGCCGCGAATATGGCCGAACAGTTCACTTTCCAGCAGGTCGGCTGGGATGGCACCGCAGTTAATGGGCACAAACGGCTGGTCTTTGCGGGGGCCGTTGAAATGGATCGCTTTGGCCACCAGCTCCTTACCGGTTCCCGATTCGCCGAGGATCAGCAGGGAGGAATCGGTATGCAACACCTTTTGCATGCGCGAAAAAACCTGTTGCATGGTCATGCTGGTACCAATGATGTTGTCAAAGGTGTAGCGGCCACGCAACTGTTGACGCAGAAAACGGTTCTCAGCGACCAGTTGCAGTTTTTCCTGGGCTTTGTCGAGAATAACTTTGAGCTTATCGAAATTGAGAGGCTTGGTGATGTAGTCGAAGGCGCCGTATTTCATGGCCGTGACCGCCGATTCCGCCGAAGAGTTTCCGGTGACGAGGATGACATTGATTTCGGCATTATGTTCTTTAACCCGTTTGAGAATTTCCAGACCATCCATTCCCGGCAGGCGCAAGTCGGTGATGACGATCTCAAATGGGGTCTTGAGAAGAAGATTCAGCCCCTCTTCACCGGAAGGGGCGGTCTCGACCCTGTAACCTGATTTTTTCAGCAGCAAACCAAGCGTTGCACAGCTTTGTTCGTCATCGTCAATTAACAGGATTGAACATCTTTTGTCCATAGCCCCTCACATAAACGGTACGCTGGTGTCTCATGGCCACGGTTAGAGGGCGAATGAGCAAGCGTCATTTTTTTGACTGGCAGAATACCACGATTTGAAAAAATCTGGCAAGCCACAGGAGCCGTCAACAGCAAACAGATGCATGACCGGCAAACTTTAGTACACTTGAAAACCGGGATGATTGCGCGACGAGTCACTTGGTTTGAGCACTCTTTATTCCTGTGGCGCTTATTTTTTGATGGTCCCAATAACTGTTGTGATATCTGGTATCTTCGGTGTTTTGGGGTAGCTCTCCACCACGAATGTTAAAAATAGAACAATATTATGCCTTGACAAAACAACAGGGACTCTGTTTAGATGTGCGCAAATGAAACACCGTAAGTAACTGAAATAACAGCGTTTTTTAAGTAAGACTAAAAAATATCACGAAATTTTACTCGTGAATAAAAATGGTATTGAACTCCGAATTCAATCAGGAGGAGAGTATGGCAGTAAAACAGTTCAAGAAAATTATGGCCGCCAACCGCGGCGAGATTGCGATCCGGATCTTCCGCGCGTGTACTGAGTTGGGGATCAGCACCGTCGCCATCTATTCCGAAGAAGACAAACTGTCGTTGCATCGTTACAAGGCGGATGAAGCGTATCAGATCGGTAAAGGCAAAGGGCCGATTGATGCCTACCTGGGCATTGAGGAAATTGTCGAATTGGCGCGTCAGAAAGGTGTTGATGCGATTCACCCCGGTTACGGCTTTTTGTCCGAGAATCCTGAATTCGCCGAGGCCTGTGAGCGCGCCGGTATCACGTTTATCGGTCCGACCGCGGACATTCAACGGCGCCTGGGCAACAAGGTGGCCGCGCGTCACGTTGCGCTTGAGGCCGGTGTTCCGGTGGTTCCCGGCACCGAAGATCCGGTGAAAACCGAAGAAGACGCACTGCTGTTTGCCAAGGACTGCGGTTATCCGATCATGGTCAAGGCCGCTTCCGGTGGTGGTGGCCGCGGTATGCGTGTGGCACGCAACAAGGATGAACTGCTCGAAGGTTTGAAATCGGCCGCCTCCGAGGCCAAAGCGGCCTTTGGTGACGGCACGGTGTTCCTTGAGAAGTTCATCGAGAATCCCAAGCATATCGAAGTGCAGATCATGGGTGACAGTCATGGCAACATCGTCCATTACTTTGAGCGTGATTGCTCGATTCAGCGTCGTCACCAGAAGGTGATCGAGCTGGCTCCATCTCCTTCTCTGTCCCAGGAAAAGCGCGAAGAGGTCTGTTCCCACGCCATGAAGATTGCCAATGAAGTCGGCTATCTCAATGCGGGAACCGTTGAGTTCCTCATGGACAACGAGGGCAAGTTCTATTTCATTGAAACCAACCCGCGTATTCAGGTCGAGCATACCGTCACCGAGCTGGTCACCATGCGTAATCTGGTGCAGACCCAGATTCGCGTCGCCGAAGGCTACAAGCTGTCCGATCCGGAAATCGGTGTCAGCAAGCAGGAAGATATCGAACTGCGCGGCTATGCCATCCAGTGCCGTGTCACCACCGAAGATCCGGCGAATAACTTTGCCCCGGATTTCGGCACCATCAAAGCCTACCGGACCGCAGTCGGTTTCGGTGTGCGCCTTGATGCGGCCAACGGTTACTCCGGTTCCCGCATTACCCCGCATTACGATTCGCTGCTGGTCAAGGTGTCCACCTGGGGGCTGTCGTTTGTCGATGCCTGCCGCACCATGAATCGTGCGCTGCAGGAATTCCGGGTGCGTGGTGTGAAAACCAACATCGGCTTTTTGGAAAATGTCGTCACCCACGAGCCGTTCCTTAAAGGTGAATGCGACACCTCGTATCTGGACAAGCATCCGGAACTGTTCAATATTCAGGAGAAGAAGGACCGCGCCAACAAGTTGCTTCATTACATCGGTCACGTGTCGGTGAATGGTTATCCCAACATCAAGAAGCGTTTGCACTTCAGGGATCTGCATGAGGCTGACCTGCCTTACATTCAGCCGGAAGCGATCCGGCCGCGCGGCACCCGCGACATTCTCATGGCCAAGGGGCCGCAAGGTCTGGCGGATTGGGCCTTGAATGAGAAGCGCCTGCTGTTGACCGATACCACCATGCGTGACGCCCATCAGTCGCTGCTGGCCACCCGCGTGCGGACTTATGACCTGGATAAGATCGCCGAGGCGACCAGCCATCTGGCCGGTGGTCTGTTCTCCCTGGAGATGTGGGGCGGAGCGACGTTTGATGTCTCCATGCGTTTCCTCACCGAGGACCCTTGGGAGCGTCTCGACCGTCTGCGCAGCAAAATTCCCAATCTGCTGTTCCAGATGCTGTTGCGTGGTTCCAATGCCGTCGGCTACACCAACTACGCGGATAACGTCGTGGAAGATTTTGTTGAAAAAGCGGCCGCTGGCGGCATTGACGTCTTCCGGATTTTCGACTCCCTGAACTGGACCAAAGGGATGCGCGTCGCCATGGAAGCGGTGCAGAAGAACAATGCCATCTGCGAAGCGGCCATGTGCTACACCGGTGATATTACCGATCCCAAACGTGACAAGTATCCTCTCGAATACTATGTCAACATGGCCAAAGAGCTGGAGAAGATGGGCGCCCACATTCTCGGCATTAAGGATATGGCCGGTCTGCTCAAGCCGTTTGCCGCCGAGAAGCTGGTCAAGGCGTTGAAAAACGAGATCGGCATTCCCGTTCATCTGCACACCCACGATACCTCCGGTAATGGCGGCACCATGTTGCTGATGGCCGCCCAGGCCGGTGTCGATATTGTCGATACCGCACTGTCCTCGATTTCCGGCCTGACCTCGCAGCCGAGCATGAACGGTCTGCTGTCGACGCTCGAAGGGACGATCTGGGACCCGAGCGTTGATAACGACGGTATGCAGACTCTGGCCAACTACTGGGAGACGGTACGCACCTATTACGAGCCGTTCGAATCGGAATTGCGTTCCAGTACCGCTCAGGTCTACTACCACGAAATTCCCGGTGGTCAGTATTCCAACTACAAGCCTCAGGTTGAGGGTCTCGGCCTCGGTCATCGCTGGGAAGAGTGCAAGCGCATGTACCGCGATGTCAACGACATGTTCGGAGACCTGGTCAAAGTGACCCCGTCCTCCAAGATCGTTGGCGACATGGCCATGTTCATGGTTCAGAACAACCTGACGCCGCAGGACGTGATGGAGCGCGGTCACGAGCTGACGTTCCCGCAGGGCGTTGTCGACTTCTTTAAAGGGATGCTCGGTCAGCCGTACGGCGGCTTCCCCGAGGAATTGCAGAAGATCATCCTCAAGGACGAGCAGCCGTTTACCCACCGTCCGGGTGAGTTCCTTGAGCCGGTAGACTTTTCCGCCAAGAAAGAGGAGTTGGAGAAGAAGGTCGGCCATCCGGTGCTCGACCGCGATGTTTCCTCGGCCGTGCTGTATCCCGGCGTGTTTGAAGAGTTTGACCGTCATCGCCAGGAATATAGTGATACGTCTGTCTTGCCGACCCCCGTCTACTTTTACGGTCTGGATGTCGGTGATGAGGTAAGCATCGAGATTCAACCGGGTAAAACCCTGATCGTCACCCTGACCGCCATCAGTAAGGTGCATGACGACGGCACCCGCAACATCTACTTTGAGCTCAACGGTGAACCGCGTCAGATCAAGGTCAAAGACCTGTCCGCCGAAACCGACGAGAGCGAACACGTCAAGGCGGAAAAAGGCAATGACCGCGAAGTCGGCGCACCGATGCCGGGCAAAATTTTCAAGCTCAATGTCGGTGTCGGCGATGAAGTGAAAGAGGGCGATACCCTGATTGTTACTGAAGCCATGAAAATGGAGACCAACATCAAGGCCAAGATTGACGGTGTGGTCAAGGAAGTCCTCTACAAAGAGGGCGATCAGGTCCAGCAGGATGACCTGCTGATTGTCATCGAATAAATTTCATTCTCTATTTTCTGACATTTGCTGGAGGCCGGGTTTTTTTCAACCCGGCCTTTTTTTATGGTATGACAGACACATATCATTTTTTGTTTTTGTACTCTGGGATTCGACACAGTTGCTATCAACACCCTGCAAAGGAAACGCGTTTATGGTGATTTCTCCACACGACACCGCCAGTTTCGATGTCGATCCGCAATGCGGTTTTACACCGTTATGTCCCAATGAGTTGCCCGTTGTCGACGGTGACGCCATTGTCAATGAACTCAATGCTCAGGCCCGTTTTGCCCGCTTACGTCTGGCGAGCAAGGACTGCCATCCGCCTCAGGCCCCCTGGGTTGCCGAGAGTGCCGATGAAATATTGCAGCCGGTCACGGGTGACTACCCCGATCTTGATGTCAAGTGGCCGCCGCACTGTGTCGTGGGCACCAAGGGCAATCAGTTGATCCCCGGCTTGCCGCAAGAGCACGACTACGATCTGGTGGTGGAAAAAGGCCAGGACCCGCTGATGCACCCTTATGGTGCCTGCTATCATGATCTGGGAGAAAAGATCACTACCGGTGCCGTTGAATGGCTGCGTGATAACGGCATCCGTACCGTGCTGGTCGGCGGTTTGGCCACCGATTACTGTGTGAAAACCACGGCGCTGCAACTGGTGCGCAACGGCTTCACGGTGGTGGTCAACCTGGCGGCCTGCCGTGGTGTCGCCGAACAGAGCACGCAAACGGCCCTTGAAGAGATGCGTCAGGCCGGCATTCTTCTCATTGCCGACAGCAGTGAACTGGAGGCGGCATGACGACACGCATCACGGATCGTCCGCTGATCCACAGCCTTCTCGATACGGATTTGTACAAAATCACCATGCTCCAGGCCTTTTTTCATGCCCCTGAATTTCGCACCGTCTCAGTGGAGTGGAAATTTGCCTGCCGCAATGACAACGGGTTTGATCTGACGACGCTACGCGACGATGTCCTGTGGCAGTTGGAGCAGGTGTGTCAGCTTCATTTTACCGATGAAGAACTGGATTACCTTGATCACTTTCCATTCTTCACCCACGACTTCATTGAATTTCTGCGTATTTTCCATCTCGACATGCGCTTCGTTACCCTGTCCGTGGTCGATGGTCGGCTGGATATCCGTTTTCGCGGGCCCTTACTGCATGTCACCTTGCTGGAAATCTGCACTCTGGCCATCATCAGTGAGCTGCATACTCTGGCCCATTACGGCGGTATCGATCTCGATCAGGCCCGTCAGCGTCTGGAAGAGAAGATTGACCTGCTCAAGGCGCCGGGACCGATGCCGGGCTTTCATTTTGCCGATTTCGGCACCCGGCGTCGTGCCAGTCGCGACTGGCAGGAAGAAGCCGTGTGCCGGTTGCATGAGGCGTTACCCGACTATTTTACCGGCACCAGTAATCTTGACCTGGCGCGGCGCTACAATTTGATGCCCATCGGCACCATGGCCCATGAGTGGTTCCAGGCCTGGCAGGCGGTGACCCGCCTGGCTGACGCCCAGAAAGCCGCGCTGGAAGGGTGGGTGCGCGAATACCGCGGTCGTCTCGGTATTGCCCTGACCGATTGTTACAATATGGATGCGTTCATGCGTGATTTTGCCGATCCTTATTTCGGCAAATTGTACGACGGTTTGCGTCACGACAGCGGCCCACCCATTGAATGGGGGGAAAAGGCCATTGCCATGTATGAGAGCATGGGCGTTGATCCCTTGTCGAAGACTTTGGTGTTCAGTGACAGCCTGACCTTCGAGCGCATGATCGAGATCTATCGGCACTTCTGTGGCCGAATTCACATCTCGTTTGGTATCGGCACCATGCTGACTAATGATATTGGCCAACCGGCATTGAATATGGTGATCAAACTGGTGGCGGCCAATGGCAAGCCGGTCGCCAAGATTTCCGATGGGCCGGGCAAGAGCATGTGTGAAGATGCCGGTTATTTGCGCTATCTGGCATCGGTGTACGATATTGACCTGGAAGCGTAACGCAATGGATGAAAGTGACGACATAAATGATGATGCATCATGACCGTTTACGTCGCATTGCTCTGTATTCCGTCGGGCTGTTTCGACAAGAGAGGGGTGGATATTGTGACCGCCACGGGCGTCGCTATGTGGTGCAGTTGCTGGACGATGGTGTGGAGGGCTCCTCCATTGAGGGTCCATGAAGGCACAGTATGTGTGCAGTCGGCCGTTTGACTGGCTGGAGATTCACGATGACGGCTCAGCCTTTGTCTGCTGTCCGGCCTGGTTGCGGCGTCCCATCGGCAACCTGCTGACCACCCCCTGGCAGCAGGTGTGGAACAGTGCCGTGGCTGTTGAATTGCGCAAGACCGTCCTTAACGGCACCTTGCATAATTGCAGTGTCCGCCGCTGTCCGTTTCTCGCTGCGGTCAAGCCTCCGGTATCTGCTGTTGACCCGTGTGATGATGTGCGGCTGTTGGACGCACTCCGCCAGAAAACTACCTGCCTGCACCGTGGGCCGCGCACGTTAAACCTGAGCTTTGATCCGCGCTGCAATCTCGTCTGCCCCAGTTGTCGCCAACAGCCCCAGACCCTGGATGATGCCGGTCTGGCGAGGATTGATCGTCTCGTACAGCTGGTGGTTGAGGAACTGGCGTCGGATGTCGAGGAACTGCGCCTGAGTGGTCACGGCGATCCATTTGCCGCTGCCGGGTACCGGCAGATTCTTACTCAGGTTAACACCACGACATTCCCGCGTTTGCAGCGATTGCACCTCCATTCCAACGGCCTGCTGTGGACGCCGCAACGCTGGGCCGAGCTGGCCCACCTTCATCCCTATCTGACTTCCGCCGAGATCTCCATCGATGCCGCCGATGCCGCGGTTTATGGCCAAAATCGCGGCGGTGATTTCGATCTGCTTCTGGAAAATCTGTCTTTTATCCAGACGCTGCCCATTGATTTGCTGCTGAGCTGTGTGGTGCAACACAATAATTATCAGCAGATGACGGAGTTCGTCCGCCTGGCGCAACGCTTTGGGGCGCGCAGCTATTTCAGCCCATTGATTAACTGGGGAACCTGGAGCCGCGCTGAATATCAACGCCGGGCCGTTCATCTTCCACACCATCCTGACCATGAGGCGTTCTGTGCCCAGCTTGCCCGTGTCGCCAACCTGCCTAATGTCGATGTCGGAGCCTTGTCTGTGGCTCTTTGAGATTAATCTCAAAAAATTTCTTTTGTTTTGTAACTCCTGATCCGCCTCCTACGAACTTTGATCCATAAGCGAGGAAACTGTGCTGCAAGCTGGCTTATGGTCTTGCTTGGCGGGTTTCTTTTTAACACAGGTCGCAACAACAGGAGTGGTTTATGAAACAACATCAACACTGTCAATCCGGATATTTTTCTCGCCGTGCTTCTCTGGGGTTACTGGTGGCCATGCTGTTGGTTATGGCCGGCTGGGTGGATTCGGCTGAGGCTTTTCAACGCCAGGTGACCCGCAGCGGCACCAACGGCAATTCCGCCACGCGCACCAGTAGCGTAAATCGGACCGATTCGGGCTATCAGCGTGATGTGGTGCGCCAGGGACCTCAAGGCAACAGCACCACAAAATCCACCCAGGGCCAGTGGAATGCCGATACCGGCACCTGGAGTCGCCAAACAACCGCCACCACCAATGCCAACGGGCAAAGTGCCACGGCCACAAAATCCGTGACCCGCACGGATAGTGGCTACAGCAGTTCAAAAACCGTCAGCGGATCTCAGGGCAACAGCGCGACAAAAACCGTTGAAGGTTCCTGGGATCCGGAAACCAACACCTGGACGAAAACCGTGAGTGGTGGAGGGAACTGATGATGACTGTTTTTTCCGAGAAACTTCGCCACGTTTGCGCCATTGAACGCAGCTATCTGGTGATTATTGTCTTGGCGGTGGTCTGGTCATGTATTTTATTCAGCCAGGCATATGCGCTTTCTTCAAGTCAGCGTCCATTGGATATGCTCTACAATGCAGCGGACAGGGACGGGAATGTGTCCGGGTCAAGTACATAGGTAACAGAAAAGTCCACCTACATGGTTTACACATTGAGGCTGATATAGCCGTTGCGATCCGTTGTTATGTCACTCATGTCGAAGTGACCAAGTTTGATATTTGCAAAGTACACATTCCATTGTGTGTCACTGGTCTGCTCCAGCCCTACTTTTTCTCCCTTGAGCAGACACGCGATGTAAACCCGGTGCTTCAAGTGATAAATGACGCCATTGTGATTGACCAGGCAAATATTGAAATGGGCAGGATAGTCCAGCTCAGGCAACTGCTCCGGCATGTTTTTCGATGACGTCACATAAACTGTCGCTGGAGTTTTTTGGCCCAGGCTTTCGTGGGGCCGTTTATGGTTATAGGTGTCAATAAAGTGGTCGAACGCTTTTTGCTGTTGTTGGGCATTACCAGCGGCAGGCGTGATGGCAGCCTTTTTGAGGGTGGAATGCATCCGTTCATGACGTCCGTTCTGTTGCGGCTTCCCTGGCATAATGCGTTCCGGGGCGATCCCCAGACGAATCCACCACTTGGATAGGTGGGATAATCCGGCAAGCCCACTACTGGCAAACGGCGCACCATTATCGGTGCGAATACGCTCCGGCAAGCCATATTGCCGAAATAATTGATCAAAGATCGCCATGGTATCATCTGTTGTTGTCGCACTTAACGTACGACAGGCCAGTAGATAACGGCTGTGATGATCCATGATGGTAAGGGGATAACACCATTTGCCATCAGCGGTCTTGAACTGCCCTTTGAAGTCTGCAGACCAGACCTGGTTAGGTTTATCAACCGGAGCAAAAGGTTGCGGGTGAACAGGAACGCGCCGACGAGACTTGCTGGGCGTAATCAGTTCAGCCTCCAGGAGGATTTTATGGATGGTTGTCTTCGATGGGATATCCCAATCAGGGTGTTCTTGTTCAAGCAACACCTTGATCTTCTTTGCTCCAGGAGGATCTTTGTACTCGCGACGGACCTTGATGATCGCCTCTCGAACACAATAGGGCGTTTTTAAGGGGTTGGTTTTAGGGCAGCGCGATTGATTCTGGAGACCATCAAGTCCCAATTGGCGATAACGATTGAGCCACTTATACCCTGTGCGGCGACTGATGCCATAAGATTTGCAGAGCGTTGAGAAGTTAGCGACACGCCGCAGGTGATCGGCGATAAAGAGCAGCTTCTGTTCCATAGGTTTAACCTCTTTCCAGGGCATAGGCACCTCCTTGTGAAGTGTCTATGAGGATACAAAAGTGTTACCTATGTACCTGGACCAAAGTGTTACCTATGTAGGTTACCCGAACAAATGGCTTGATCAGTGAAACTGAATGGCATACGGTGATGCAGAAGCGCTTTGAAGAGATGGATACCAATGACGATAATCAGGTGTCTTTGGAAGAGATGGCCGCCAGCCGTGAAACGGCGAAACAGCGTTTTCGGGCGATGCGTCAATCCGGAGGGTATCGTTGAGCCGGACAACCACCATGGATACTGTGCCGTATAAAGCAGAGCCTGTTGCAAGGGACATGAATATGGACGAAAACGTTGCGCATGGCTGCCGGGAACAGGAGGATGATCGACTGATTATTCGCCAGGTCCTCGACGGCCGAACGGACGTCTTTGAACAGTTGATGACCCGCTATCAAAACTACGTCTTCAAAATTGTCTCGGGGATTCTGCCCAACGATGTGGTGGAGGAAACGGCTCAGGACGTATTTATCGAAGTGTACCGCTCCCTGGCCAAATACAACGACCAGATGCCGTTTAAAAAGTGGCTGGCCGGGGTCGCCGTACATCGCAGTTATGATTATTGGCGGCGTTATTATCGTTCAAAAGAGGTGCCTCTCAGTGCCTTGACACCGGACCACCAGGAGTGGATCGACGGGGTGATTTCTCATCACGCCACGGAACGGTTTAACCGTGGTGAAGCGCGCGAGGAAGCCAGGGAATTACTCAACTATGCTCTGGCGGAATTGTCGGAGAAAGATCGGGTTGCCTTGACCCTGGTCTATCTGGAAGGTCTCACTGTCAAGGAAGCGGCCAAGGTTCTTGGCTGGAGTGCCATTAATGTGCGGGTGCGCGCCCATCGATCGCGAGAAAAAATGCGGCAGCGACTGGCCCCTTTAATTGATGGGGAGGGAAACAATGGCGGATAAAAAAATGGAAAAAATCGAAGAAGGGCTGCGCAAGGCTTACCTTGAAAGCGCGTCCCCGGTTCAACCCGGTGAGGAGTGGCGGCAACAGGTCATGGAACAGATCACCGCCGAAACAATCGACATGCCGCAGCCGTTTTCGCTGCCGGCCCTGTTCAGTGGCGCCGGTCGGTTGTTTGATGTGTCACCGCAACAGGTATGGGGGGGTGCCGGCGCGTGTACGCTATGCGCCGTTGTTGTCGGAGCCGTCGCGTTTTATGCCTCCACCGGCATGGATGTCGACATGTTTGCCATGATTGTCGATGATCCGGTGTTTGAGACGCTGGCTTTGCTGACGTTATGATATGGGAAGGATAGGAATCGTGATGACTAGATGGAAATTGTGGCTCGTCATGGTGGTGGTCTTTGTCGCTGGAATCGGTGTCGGTGTCGGTGGTACGGGATTATTTCTGCGTCATAAGGTGACAACCGTAGTCGAACAAGGCGCACCGGCCATCTCCCAGCTGCTTACCCACAAGCTCAGTGGCCGTTTGGATTTATCATCGGCCCAGGAACAGCGGGTGATTGAACTTCTCAACACCACCCAACAGAAACTGGCTCAGCTGCGCCGCCGGATACGGCCTGACGTTCAGATCCTGATACGGCAGACGGTTGAGGAGATTCGGAGTGACCTGAGCCCTGTTCAACAACAGAAGTTTGATGTGTTTATTCAACCCTACCGCGAACGATGGCAGGAACATATGCGACAACAAAAAGAGGCTGAAATGTTGCCGTTATCCGTTCGCGACCAGGGATAACCTCTTGAAAGCCGGGCTCTATTGTCAGCCCGGCTTTTTTTATGGCGATTTTTTTGGCAAAGAGAGCATTTGGGGGGCGCTCTCTGGCCAGGGCACCTCTCGTTTGTTACTTTTGAGGGAGCACATCCCTTGTTGCAAAACGTCTGACAACGAGAGGAGCGTATGACGAATGAATGGATTTACCGGCGTCTCATTGTGACATCAGAGCACGACTGTCCGGAACTCTCTGAACAAGCCCGTCGGCATGTTGCCGGTAATTTTCTGTTGATGTTGATCAGCCGGTTTTTGTCCAAGCTGGCTGATGCGCTTGCCAATCCTAAAATTGTCCTGCCGTGGGTGATGGAAACGGTCCATGCGCCGTTGTATCTGTTGGGTTTTCTGGTGCCGATCCGTGAGTCAGGCTCTTTGATTCCCCAGGTACTGATTGCCGGATATGTTCGACGTCTGACGATCCGCAAGTGGGTCTGGGTGGCTGGAAAGATGGTGGAAGTTGGTGCCATGACGGCCATTGCCCTGGTGGCCTGGCTGGCAGAGGGGAACGTGGCCGGATGGAGCATTCTGCTGCTGTTGATTCTTTTCAGCCTGGCACGCGGCTTCTGTTCGGTGGCATCGAAAGATGTCACCGGCAAGACCATTGCCAAAAGTGCACGTGGTCAGACCAATGGTTGGTCGGCGAGCAGCGCAGGTTTGCTGACATTGCTGCTGGGTAGCGGTTTTCTGCTCACAGACGGCGAGGATTTGTCGGCCGGCTCTGTTGCTGCGTTGTTGGGCGCTGCCGTTGTTTTGTGGTCGTTGGCCGCGTTGGCGTTTTCCCGACTGCGTGAGTTTCCCGGTGACGCTGAAATGACAGAAGCCCATCTACTCAAAGCGTCCTGGCAGCGTCTGGCTCTTCTTGGTCGCGATCGTCCGTTCCGCCATTTTGTCATCACCCGGTCCTTGTTGCTGTGCTCGGCACTCACCGCCCCTTATTACGTCATCCTGGCTCAGAAGACCTATGGCTCCCAACCGCAATTACTCGGGGTGTTTATTCTCGCCAGCGGGGCGGCGAGCGTGTTGTCCTCGCCGATCTGGGGACGTTTTTCCGACCGTTCCAGTCGGCGGGTGATGATGGCGGGCGCGGGCATGACCCTGCTGCTGGGAATGGTGGTGTTTGTTGTTGATCAAGTTGTGCCACAGTGGCTGGCGAGCCTGTGGTTCTTGCCCGGCTGCTATTTTTTGCTCAGCATTGCCCATCAGGGGGTGCGAATCGGCCGCAAGACCTATGTGGTCAATCTGGGTAAGGGTAATCAACGCACCGATTACGTGGCGGTCAGCAATACGCTGATTGGCGTCATTCTATTGTTGCTCGGCTTCACCGGGGCACTGACATCGTTTATCGGCCTGAGCACCCTGATTCTGCTGTTGTCGCTGATGGGCGGTGCCGGGATGCTCATGGCTCGCTGTTTGCCCGATGTGGAATGAGCCCGTACTTAAAACCACTCCAACACGTAATAACGCAGATAGAGATAAATCATCGACAGGAAAATGGTCAGCAACATGGTCGGCACGCCGTATTTGAGGAATTGACCAAAGCTGATTCTGTGTCCGGCTTTTTCACTCAGACCGATGACGATCACATTGGCCGAAGCACCGATGGGCGAACCATTACCACCGAGGCAGGCGCCGAGAGCCAATGCCCACCACACCGGATCAATGGTGCGCGCTTGCGCGACCGTGGTTGGTGCGGAGCCGAACACCTGGTTGGCCAGATCAATCAGGATCGGGTTCATGGTGGCGACAAACGGGATGTTGTCGACGATGGCCGAACTGACGGCGGAAAACCACAGCATGACCATGGCCAGCACCGTCATGTCATCGGGCTTGGGATGGGTGACGGCGATCATGGCGCGGGACAGGTCTTCCACCAGTCCCACCTTGACGATCCCGCCGATAATGATGAACAGACCGATGAAGAAGAAGATCGTCGGCCATTCCACCTCGGCAAGGATTTCCGCCGGTTCTTCTTCGGAGAGCACAAACAGGGTCGCAGCACCCATCAGGGCGACGGTGGCCGGTTCATAATGGAAGAAGCCGTGCAGCATAAAGCCGAGGATGGTCAGGCCGAGGATGAGCAAGGATTTCTTCAACAGCGCCGCATCGCGAATCTGTTCGCGCTCATCCATGGTCATGATGCGGCGTTTCAGCTCTTCTTTCACCGTCAGACTTTTGCCGAAGACGATTTTCCACGCCAGCATCCAGAACAGAAAAATGATGATAATCGCCGGAGTCAGATGAACAATAAAGTCCATGAAGTTAAGTCCAGCCTTGGAAGCAATCATGATATTGGGCGGATCACCGATCAACGTGGCGGTACCGCCGATATTGGAGGCCAGTGCCTCGGTGATCAGATAGGGGATGGGATTGAGTTCCAGCTGCTCGGCAATCAACAGGGTCACCGGAGCGAGCAACAGCACGGTGGTGACATTGTCGAGAAACGCGGAGCCCAGCGCAGTGATCACGGCAAACAGGGTCATAATGCGAAACGGTTCCCCTTTGGCCACCTTGGCGCATTTGATGGCCACATACTGGAACACACCGGTTTTGGTCATGATGTTGATCATCACCATCATGGAGATCAGCAGAAAGATAACATTCCAGTCGACGCCGAGATCGATATCGTGAAACGCTTCATGTTGGTCGAGAATTTTGCCGATCAGAGTGATGGCGGCGCCGAACAGGGCGACCTTGGTTTTATGGATTTTTTCCGAAATGATCAGGGCATAGGCGACAATAAAAATACCGGTGGCAAACCAATACATAAAACGCTCCGAAAAATGGCCCCGTATGAGGGGGCCGTGGTCGTTGAGCCTTTTTGTAACAGGCTATATTTCTTCAGACAGGTCCGTGACGCCATCGTAATTATACGTAAATGGATCACCGATAAGGTGAACGAGAATATCCACCCGGGTGATTTCACCGATGACTCTGTTGTCATCGTCGACAACTGGGAGGGTATTGAAACCGCGCTCGGCAAAAATGGCATCAGCCTGCAGCAGTTGGTGGCGCGGATGCAAAGAGATCACCTTTTTCACCATGATGTCGCGGGCGCAGCGATGACGGGCTTTTTCCGCCTGGCGTTTGAGGTAATCGGCACCATCACTGATGGAACGGGCGAGATGGGCATTCATGTAGGACGGCATGACTTCCTTGAGCAAATCGCGGGCCGAGACGACGCCGACCAGAGTGCGGTCCTTGTCGACGATATAAGCCAGACGGGGGGTCGGTGCGGCGATCTTGTGCAGCAGACAGACAAAGTCGCAGTCCGGATCAGCCAGAACCACGGTTTTGCGCATACAGGTGGAAACATCCATGACGGACCTCCTTTGGTATAAAATAACTTATCGCGTTTTCCGGTACGGGGGAAGATGTTTTTATCCCATGAAAATAGCTTTATCCAATGATGCCGCATGATCGTGGCGCTGGCAAATGGCGTCGGTGTTTTAATGCGGAAAATAGGATGGGATGGAAGGGGATGGTTTCTGCCGCTTGATCAGACGATGGTTCGGCGAAGAAGACCTCATTGTTGTCAGGCAGGGTTGTTGGGAGGCTGCGGCAATGTTAGGCTGCCAGTTTAACCCTGTGATTGATTGCGAAAGGAGGAACCTTTGTCTTTGAAACGGGATTACAGCTATTCAGTCCCTTGGAACCTGATGTTAATCGTGGTCGGATCGGTAATTCAGGCGGTTGGTTTCAAAGCCATTGCCACAGTGCATGGTTTTGTTCCCAGCGGATTGTTCGGTCTGGCAACATTGATCGAATACAAGACGTCGATGTTCGATGCCGGTATCTGGTATCTGGTGCTCAACGTGCCGATGTTTGTGCTCGGTTATCTGTTTATCAGCCGCCGTTTTCTGGCCTACAGTTTTGTCTCCATGATCACGGTTTCCCTGGCTTACAGCAGCCTTGATCTGGTGGTGACCATACAGAATCAACTCTACGCCGCCGTGTGTTTCGGCGTCATCAGTGGCGGTGGCGCCGGTCTGGTGTTGCGCACCTTGGGTTCCAATGGCGGACTCGATGTGGTGGCGGTGATTGCCAACCAGCGCTTTAACGTCGGCATTGGGAAAACCTACTTTATGTTTAATCTGGCCTTGTACTCGGTCAGTTTTCTCAGTTTGGACAATGATCTGGTCATCGCCTCACTGATTGCGGCGTTTGTCGCTTCGGTGTGCATGGAGTACAGCCTGTCCATGTTCAGTCAGCGCAAGCTGTGTCTGATTATTTCAAAACACAATGAAGAGATTGCTCACAAGGTGATGCATAGCATGAAGATCGGTGCTACGTTTCTTGAAGGTGTCGGCGCGTATAAAAACGAAACCCGTCGCGTCTTGATGGTGGTGACCAACAACATCCAGCTCAAACGGCTGGAAGAGGTGGCGTTTACCATTGACCCGCATAGTTTATTTATTGTTGAGAATACCTTTAACGTCATCGGTTCGACCTTTTCGCGACGGAAAATTTATTGATCCGCTCGCTTGGAGATTTTGCAGCCGTGCACCAGCGCGAAGCCTTTATTGATTTGCTTAAAACTCTGATGCGCCATCCCAGTGTCGTTGGCGCCGAGCATTCGTTTTTCCGCGTGTTACAGCGTGAACTCGAAGAGCGTGGCGCCTCTGTGACCTGGTATCAGGGCGTCTTGGTGGCTCAGGGCGATGCGCCGGATAGTGCCTTCTTTTCGGCCCATATTGATCGCAACGGTCTGGTCTGTACCGGCCCCAATGAATTTCAGTATGCCGCCTTTGTCGCCGGCAATCGCTCGGACCTGCTGGGTAACTCGGTGTCGGAAGGGTTGATGATGAAAATCGTCGATCGCTTCCGTGCGACGCCGGTGATGGCCTACGAACCGTGGACCGGAGGGTATCTGGGCCGGGGCAAGATCGTCGATACTTATGTCTGTCCCTATCGCAACAACCTTATTTTTGAGGTCGAGGGGCTGGAATCGCTGGTGGCGGGAACGCCGGTGGCCTTCAATGATCATTTACAGGTCGCCGACGGACTGTTGACCGGACAGCTTGATAACGTGCTCAGCGCCGCCCATTTGATTCACCTGTTCGCCCTCGGTTTTCAGGGCACGGCGCTGTTTACCGCCGAGGAGGAGGCGGGAAAAAGCTGGCGTTATCTGCTCGAATGGTTTCGCCGTTTCAACGGCTCCACCGATCAGCTTGTTGTTCTCGACACCAGCCCGTTCCCGGATCGGGCTGCGGCGGACAGCCAGCAGCTGGTGTTGCGTCGTCGTGACGCGAATGCGGCGTTCAGCCCGCGCATGACGGATCGCTTGGTGCACTTGTGTCAAGAGCATGGGATCAGCTATCGTTTCAAAGACGATTATGTCCAGCAACTGGCCGAGCAGGCTGCGCAAGCGGCATTACCGTTGTCGCTGGGCAGTACCGAGCTGGGACGGATTGTTGCCGCCTCGGAGGGTTTTGTTCAGGGCACCACCCTGCAGTTGCCGACCACCGGCTACCACACCATGGAAGAATCGTGTTCGAAGCAGGCCTGTCAGGCATTTCATCGCATTCTCACCTGTCTGGCTGGAATCGATTGAATCTAACACCATTCATTGCATGTTTTCGCATGCGGAAAGGCGTAAAAGATGAGTTCATCTGCCATTGAAACCACAACATTGGGAACAACCGATATCCGTGTGAGTAAAGTTTGTCTGGGCACCTGGGCCATCGGCGGCTGGCTGTGGGGCGGCAGCAACGACAGCCAGTGCATCGATACCATTCGCGCCGCCCTCGATCAGGGCATCACTTTTATCGATACGGCCGCGGTGTACGGCTTTGGCCACTCTGAGTCGCTGGTGGGACAGGCCTGGAAGGGCCATGTGACGCGGGATAACGTGGTGCTGGCCACCAAAGCGGGATTGCAGTGGGATGACAAGGGGCGGGTGTCGCGCAATTGTACTCGTGAACGGTTGCTGCAGGAGATTGATGATTCTTTGCAGCGTCTGCAGACCGATTATATCGATCTTTACCAGATTCACTGGCCCGATCCGCTGGTACCCATCGAGGAGACCGCCGAGGTGATGGCCGGCTTGCTGTCTAGCGGCAAGATTCGGGCCATTGGTGTCAGTAATTACGATCCGGAGCAGATGGACCGTTTCCGCAGTGTGGCGCCGTTGCATAGTGTGCAGCCGCCCTACAATCTGTTTGAGCGGCAGATTGATGCCGATGTCCGGCCTTATGCGCAGCAGCATGGGCTGGCGATTTTAGCCTATGGGGCTATTTGTCGTGGATTGCTGTCCGGCAAGATGACGGCGGAGCCGACCTTTGAGGGCGATGATATTCGTCAGTATGATCCGAAATTTAAAGCGCCGCGTTATGCCGAGTATCTTGACGTCGTTGCCAAGCTGGATGCGTTTGCTCAGGAGCGTTTTCAACGTGGTGTGTTGGAGTTGGCGGTGCGTTGGGTGATTGATCAGGGGGCGATTGCTTTGTGGGGGGCGCGGCATCCCCAGCAGTTGGAGCGGGTGAAGCAGGTGTTTGGTTGGTCGTTGTCTGAGGCGGATCGGGATGAGATTGCTGCGATTGTTAATGCGGTGATTACGGATCCGGTTGGGCCGGAGTTTATGGCGCCACCGGCTCGGAAATAATTTGTTAAAGCGCAAAGAAATGGTGGGTTCGGGTAAGAGATGCTGTGTCAGTCGTAACTAACATCCTCTGTGTATAAGTAGATAGGCAAAGTTCTGTAATACTTGTTATCAGGCATTAAGTAGTCAAAAAAAACTCATTGGCAAGAGGCGCTGATACCTCATAAAAAGGAGGGGACCATGCTTAAAATTACTGGGCTCGACAAGCTACAAAAAGAGCTAAAAGAAGCAGAGAAAGCATTGAATGAACTAGAAGGTGAGTTGGGTGTCGTTAACTTTTCCCCTCACGATCCTGCTAGTATTGAAGCCGCCATCCAGTCCGTTAACCGAATGATTGATAGCCGTGTTGAACCGCACGCCGATAATCCTATTGTCGGGTCGCTCGCCGATCAAATGAAAGAAAACTATAGAGAAAATATTCTCCAAAAAGCGGCTGAGGCTCGCTTGCTGTCTGACGAGGGTGAATGATGGCTCACGATATTTTCAGAGAAATTAACAACGCTGTCCTGGACTTGCAGAATTCGCAGCTACAGACATACGAACGTCCATTGAGAAAGCTTGGCCAATTGTTGCGGCATCCCGACCTTGAACCTTACAATGTGGAACTGACGAAAGATGTTGATCTCGATAGATTCATTGCCGAAAGCGAAAAAACTGGCGGCAGCATGGTAGGAAGTGCACAGCTTGCATGGCCAGATGACGCCCAGAAAACGATGGGGTTAACGTTGCTTTTGATCGAGAAAATGGCCAATGACCCTCATTACGCTGCTAATTTCGGCCATCATTTTTTCTATTCTGGGAATAAAATCATTGCTGGCATCCATGCTCTTACTGGGCAGCTTATCATTCCCTTTGTTCGTGATTACAAGAACTATATTCAATCCAAGGGGAATATTGAAACTGTGTTGAAACAGCCATTCTCACGCAAGATATTTATTGTTCACGGCCATGACGATGGTGCGCGCGAAACAGTGGCGCGCTTTTTGGAACGCATTGGTTTGGAGGCCGTAATCCTCCATGAACAGGCCAATCAAGGGAGAACAATTATCGAAAAGGTAGTTGCAAACAGCGATGTTGGGTTTGCAGTAGTCCTTCTTACTCCAGATGATGAGGGCTGTGTAAAGGGAGGTACACCCGAGCCACGGGCCCGGCAAAATGTATTATTGGAACTAGGCTACTTCATTGGCCGTTTAGGCCGAAATAAGGTATGTGCCCTCAAACGCGGCACGCTGGAAATTCCAAGTGATTTCGCAGGTGTCGTTTGGGAGACAATGGACAGTAATGGTGGCTGGAAGCAGGCGCTTGCGCGCGAACTCGAAGCGGCTGGTCATAGTATAGATTGGAACAAGGTCATGCGTGCGTAATAGTCGGGAGTCGATTTTATGTTACTTTTGTCGACGCAAAAGTAACCCGACGTGCGGGCGCGGAAGCTCACGTCACGTGGGCACCATCTATGAGAATGGATGATGTTGGCCAGAGCAATTGGCTTAACACGATGACCCACTGAAGATCAAAGTTGAGGTCGCCGGGACTCGCCCCGGCAGGCGACATCCTTTTGACTTGCCGCTCAAAAGGATGCAAAAACCGGCTGAACTTCTCCTGGACCTAACTTAACCCGCAATGAGTCTGTTTCCGTTATGCTTCACGGATTCGGCTCACCGCCCTTTAGGTCGGCGAATTGTGCGCGTCATCAGCTTTGGTGTAAAACGTTGATGATACTATGATGTCGCGCTCTATCTTTGGTGTGGCACCGATTTAACGGGTGGGACGGTGCCCACCCTTCAGTCGTGGGTTGTTTAGCCCCCCAGCCTTCCCGTTCAGCAGAGCCGAACGAAGAGAACGGTTGAAGTTCGCCGGAGCAACTGGTTCCATCGTTCGGACCACCTCATAAAACAAAAAAAGCCCTGCCGCAAACAAATGCAGCAGGGCTTTCCAATCTAAATCAGAAGACGCGAATTACAGATTGTAGAACACGTCCTTGCCATTGAAAATGGACACACCTTCCAGCTCATCCTCAATACGCAGCAGCTGGTTGTACTTGCAGATGCGGTCAGTACGGCACAGTGAACCGGTTTTGATCTGACCGGCGTTGGTGGCCACAGCCAGGTCAGCAATGGTGGAGTCTTCGGTCTCACCACTGCGGTGAGAAATGACGCAGGTGTAACCGGCGCGCTTGGCCATTTCGATGGCCTCCAGCGTCTCGGTCAGGGTGCCGATCTGGTTCACCTTGATCAGGATGGAGTTGGCAATCCCTTTTTCAATGCCTTCCTTGAGAATCTTGCTGTTGGTGACGAACAGGTCGTCGCCGACGATCTGGATTTTGTCGCCCAGTTTGTCGGTCATGATCTTCCAGCCAGCCCAGTCGTTTTCAGCCAGGCCATCTTCGATGGAGATGATCGGATAGCGCTCAACGAGGTCAGCGTAGAATGCCACGGTCTCTTCAGCGGTTTTGAGGGCTTGCTCTTCATTGGCGAAGTTGTACTTGCCGTCGCTGTAGATTTCCGATGCAGCGACGTCCAGAGCGAGGAGGATCTCTTCGCCGGCCTTGTAACCAGCAGCTTCGATCGCTTCCATGATCACTTGCAGTGCTTCTTCGTTGCTGCCGAGGTTGGGAGCAAAACCACCTTCATCACCAACCGCGGTGTTGTAGCCTTTGTCCTTGAGCACTTTTTTCAAGGCGTGGAAGATCTCGGCACCCATGCGCAGCGCTTCTTTGAAAGAAGGGGCGCCAGCGGGCATGATCATGAATTCCTGGATGTCGACGTTGTTGTCGGCATGGGCACCGCCGTTGAGGATGTTCATCATCGGCAGCGGCAGTTCCTTGGCGTTGGGACCGCCGAGGTACTGATAGTAGGGCAGACCGGATTCTTCGGCTGCAGCGCGGGAGCAGGCCAGAGACACGCCGAGCAGGGCGTTGGCGCCGAGGTTGCTCTTGGTCTCGGTGCCGTCCAGTTCGAGCAGTTTGGCATCGATACCGGCCTGGTCGGTCACTTCCCAGCCGATCAGGGCATCACAGATTTTCTCGTTGACATTGTCAACGGCTTTTTGCACCCCTTTGCCGAGATAGCGGGATGTGTCGCCGTCACGCAACTCCAGCGCTTCACGCTCACCGGTGGAAGCACCACTGGGAACGGCTGAACGACCCAGAACGCCGCTTTCGAGTAAAACGTCGACTTCGATGGTGGGGTTGCCACGTGAATCAAGAATTTCACGTGCGTAGATGTCCATGATTTCGCCCATGACTGAACTCCTTTGTTTTGTCCTATTTTCTCAGTGAAATAAATAAATGAAATAGGCTCTGCCGCTCTGACCATACGACGTCCGAATTGTCGTAGTCACAGAACAGCGGCCCTGCGTCGTAACGGTGGGTCCGCCGAAATGACGGGCCATTTTAAAACAACGTGTGTTTCCGGCGCTGTATTTATAACACAGGGTGAAAAAATTTAAAGGCAATTTTCAACTTCATTTGTCGGCAGACTCTTCGGCATGTTTGCCTTATGGAACGCTCCGGGTGGCGTCTTATCTTTCTTATATGTTTTATGTCGCAAGTTCAGGTGGTTATCTTGTTTTTTCTGGTGGGTAAATCGCTGTTGATCTGCTTAAGTAATAGTGATAATCTGGGCGATCTTGAGGTGGTGGTTTCTCTCCGCGGTGTTTGGCCGCGTCAGAAGCCGGGCAGATGCCTGCCGCCATGGTCCTGAGGAGGGGCATGGGCACCACATCAGGACAACTGTTTGCACATAGTCGAGTTTCTGTGAACGAAGACCCTTATCGATGTTGTTTCACCATTGCGGACCCCATGATGGTGCATGCCCTGCTTGGGCAGCACAACAGCCATCTGCATCAACTTGAGAACCTGTTGGGCGTTCGCCTTGGATCACGAGGCAACGATATACAGATCAGCGGCACGAAACTGGATGTCGAACTGACTGAACTGGTTTTTAAGCAGCTGGTGGCCTTGTTGCAAAAAGGTTATCCGCTGTATCCTCCGGATATTGATTACGCCGTCAACATCCTGCGTAGCAATTCCTCCATCAATCTGACGGATATTTTCTTCGATACCGTTCTGGTCTCCGCCCGCAATAAATACATTGCCCCGAAAAGTCTGGCCCAGAAAGAGTATATCGACGCGATTCGCCAAAACGACGTGGTGTTCGGTGTCGGTCCGGCCGGGACCGGTAAAACCTACCTGGCCATGGCTCTGGCAGTCGCCGCCTGGCAGAAGAAGCAGGTCAATCGCATCGTGTTGGTGCGTCCGGCGGTCGAGGCTGGTGAAAAGCTTGGTTTTCTGCCCGGAGATATTGCTGAGAAAGTCAATCCTTATCTGCAGCCGCTGTATGACGCCCTGTTTGATATGGTCGAGCGCAGCAAGGGGCAGGAGATGATCGAAGAGGGGATTGTCGAAGTGGCGCCGTTGGCGTTTATGCGCGGGCGGACGTTGAACGATTCCTTTATCATTCTTGATGAAGCGCAGAACACCACCCGTGAACAGATGAAAATGTTTTTAACCCGACTGGGTTTTGGCAGTAAAGCCGTGGTGACCGGCGATGTGACCCAGATCGATTTACCCAGCGGCCGCCCTTCAGGGTTGCTGGATGCCTTGCGTATCCTTGATAAGATTGACGGTATTGCCATTCGTCGATTCAGTCAGATTGATGTGGTGCGCCATCCGATTGTCCAGCGGATTGTCCAGGCTTACGAGAAAGCGTAGTTATGACGCCCAAGCATAAACAGATTCAGAAGAAACGTTTCGCTTTAACGCCCTCAGCGACCAAACGGGTGCTGTTGGTGGTGCTGGCCGCTCTTCTGACCGTCATTATTATTCCCAAAGGCGGTTTTGTCCCCGATTATTACAAGCCGGGAGACATCGCGTCGCGTGACATCAAAACACCGCGCGATTTTCTGGTGCCGGAACCGGAACTGACGGAGAAGAAGAAACAGGATGCCGCGGAGTCGGTGATCCCGATTTATGATTATGACCCCCGCCCCAGCAAGGCAGTGGCGCAGAAATTTTCCGACGTGCTCAGCCAGCTGAATGCCGAACTGCATCGTCATGATGAGGTCGCTATTGACGATGAAACGCCCGCAGCTGAGGGGAAAACCACCAGTGAAGCCGCTGCGGAAGCGATTGTTGAAGCCGGAGTGATGCCGTTGCCGCCGGTGGACCCGTCCGTTACCCTCGGTTTGAATCTGACGGAAGCACAGACGGAAGCTTTGCGCCGCATGGCCGGGGATGATGCTCTGGTGCCGAAGTTCAGTCGCGATGTCCGTCTCGGGTTGAACCGTAAGATTGTCGGCAATCTGGAGTTGTTTCAGAACAACTGGCATGGCTCCATCCTGATCCGTGATCTGGCCAATGATAAAGAAGCGGCCATTGAGGATAAGGAATCGGTGCTCGGTCTCAATGAGGTGATCAACGATTTGCGCACTCAGCTGTTCGGCACGCAGAACAGTTCGGATGACGCGACTGAGGTGATGGCCATTTTGCAGAAAATGGTGCGTCCCAACCTGACCTTCAATCAGAGTGAAACGGAGACACGCAAACGGGCAGCGGCAGAGTCGGTGTTACCGGTGCTGCTGCAGGTCAAACGCGGCGAAATGATCGTGCGTGAAGGGGAGCGGGTCACGGAAGAACAGGTTCGTAAACTGCGGGCTCTGCAATCCTCCGTGGATGGTTTTAAAATGGCGCGTAATGCGGCCGGCCTGATGCTGAGCATCTTGCTGCTGTTTTATGTTGTGCACCGTTTTGCCAAGATGAACATCCGTAAGTATCACCCTGAACAACGCGATTTGCTGTTTTTGATTTCGGTGTTTATCGGCCTGTTTGTCATCGCCAAGGTCGGGATTTTTATCTCCACCGCGTTGCAGAGTGCATTCCCTTATATTGATTCGGCCTGTTATTACTACCTGTTGCCGTTTGCCGCCGGAGCGATGCTGGTGCGGATTGTTCTTAATTCCGAAGTCGCTTATGTCTTTTCCATGCTGCTGGCGTTGTTGATGGGCATGCTGTTCGGCAATAACCTGTTCATCTCACTCTATGTGCTGGTGGGCAGCGTGACTGCCGCGCACTGGGTGCGTCACAGCCAGGCGCGCAGCAATTTGTATCGGGCCGGCTGGTATCTGGCGCTGGTCAATATGGTCATGGTGTTGTCCATCTATGCACTGTCGGACAATCCGTTCAATGAGCAGGTGCTGTATCGTCTCGGCTTTGCCTTTGTCGGTGCGTTTGGCTGTGCCATGGTGGTGAACGGCACCATTCCACTGGTGGAGTCGCTGTTCAAGTACACCACCGACTTCAAGTTGATGGAGCTGGCCAACATGAATACACCGATTCTGCGTGAATTGATGATTCAGGCGCCGGGCACTTACCATCATTCCATCGTTGTCGGTAATCTGGTGGAAAATGCCGCCGAGGCCATCGGTGCCAACCCGCTGTTGGCGCGGGTGGCGGCGTATTATCACGATATCGGCAAGATCAAGAAGCCGCTCTACTTTGCGGAGAACATGCATCCGCCGGAAAATCGTCACGACAAGCTGGCGCCGTCGATGAGTGCGCTGATTCTGATTTCCCACGTTAAGGATGGGGTCGAACTGGCCAAAGAACATAAGCTTGGTCATGATCTGATTGAGATCATTCGTCAGCACCATGGTACCGCTTTGATCAAGTTCTTTTACGACAAGGCCCAGCAACGTGAAAAAGACGGCCAGGTCAACGAACAGGATTACCGCTACCCCGGCCCTAAACCGCAGACCCGAGAAGCCGCATTGATCATGTTGGCGGATGCCGTGGAGGCGGCGGGCCGTACGTTGATGGATCCGACTCCGGCCCGGATTCAGGGCATGGTGCAGAAGATCATCAACAAGATTTTTATCGACGGCCAGCTCGATGAATGTGAACTGACCCTCAAAGACCTTCACGAGATTGCCAAGAGTTTTAACCGCATGCTGTCGGGGATTTTCCACCAGCGCATTGAGTATCCTGAACCGGCTTATAAAGAGCGGGAAAAAGATAAAGAGATTAAAAGGATTAACAACGATGATCTACATCGAGAACCAACAGCAGAACCACGACATCCCGATAACAACGTTCAAAACGGCAGCCAGGACGATCTTAAACGCCTTGGAATGTCCTGAAGACACCGAATTGTCAGTGGTGATCGTTGATGACGAGCAGATTCAGGAGATTAATCGTGATTATCTGCAACGCGACAAGCCGACCAATGTGATCTCCTTTGCCCAGCAAGAGGGGGAAGGGGCCGGAATCTGTCCGGAGCTGCTCGGTGATGTGGTGATCTCGGCGGATACGGCGGCACGGGATGCCGCCGAGGCTGGGGTCCCTTTTTTTAGTGAAATGAGTTTTCTGCTCATCCACGGGATTCTTCACCTGCTCGGTTACGACCACGAGCGAGGTACGCAAGAGCAGGCCGCGGAAATGGAAGCCAAGGAACGGGAACTGTTTGCCGTGCTCAAACAGGCGTTTCCCGAAATGATGACTGAGGGGATTAAATAGGAACACACCATGGACACCACACCGGAAATACGCCGCAGCTGGTTACAGCGTTTGCTCGGCATCACGCACCATGTAACCTCTGAAGAGCATCTTCAGGAATTGATTCATGCTTCGGAAGAGGGCGGCATTATCAACGCTGAAGAAGGCGAGATGTTCAGTTCCATCTTCGAATTCGGTGAAACCATCGTCCGCGAGGTGATGATTCCGCGCACGGAAATGCGCAGCTGCCCGGTGGATGCCAGCCTCGATACGTTTATTGAGATGGTCTTGAAGTTCGGTCACTCGCGCATTCCGGTGTACGAAGAAACCATCGACCGTATCGTCGGTTTGGTCTATGCCAAAGACCTGCTCAAATTCTGGGGGCAGCCTTCCCACGAAATTTCGTTGCGTGATCTGATGCGTAAACCCTATTTCGTTCCGGAGACCAAACGCATCGAAGAGTTGTTGCAGGAGTTCCGTACACAGCGGATGCATATTGCCATTGCTATTGACGAATATGGCGGCACCTCCGGTCTGATTACCCTGGAAGACCTGATTGAAGAGATTATCGGCGACATCAAGGATGAGTACGATCTTGATGATAACCAGTTGGTTGAGGAATGTCCGGGCACCATTGTCGTCGATGCGCGTCTGAGTCTGGACGAACTGGAAGATTACTACGATCTGCCCGAATTTGAGCGCGACCAGTTCGACTCGGTGGGCGGCTTGTTACTACATCGCCTCGGTTATGTGCCCAAACCGGGCGAAGAGGTGATGGTTGAACCACTGAAAATGGTGGTGTTGCAAAGTGATGAACGGATGATTCAGCGGATTCGGGTAATTCGTGAAGAACCCCTTACGGAACAACTGGATGAATAATCGCTGGCTGCAGCGCGTGGCGCCACCGCTTTCCGGCCTGTTGATGGCCCTGGCTTTTCCATTGGCCGGGCAGGGCTGGTTGGCGTGGCTGGCGCTGGTCCCGCTGTTTGTCGTAATGCCTTCTCGGCCCTGGCGCTCAGGATTCAGCGCCGGGGTTGTTTTTTTTGCGGTGACGCTGTACTGGCTGAATCTGGTCATGACGGTTTATGGCCAGTTGCCGTGGCTGTTGTCCATTGTCGCCTATCTGTTGCTGGCCGCTTATCTGGCGCTGTTCTGGGCCGCCACCTGTTGGTGCAGTGTGCGCATTCAACACGCTCTTCATGTGCCGCTGCCGTTGGTGATGGCGGTGTGCTGGGTGGCTTTGGAGTATGTGCGCAATTGGCTGCTGACCGGGTTTCCCTGGGGCAATATCGGCTATTCGCAAATTGATTGTCTGTGGGTGGTGCAGAGCGCCGATCTGTTCGGCGTCTACGGACTTGTCGCCATGCTGGTAGCGGTCAATGCACTGATTGCCGACGTTATTCGCCGCAGCATGGCCGGACACGCCTGGCCCTGGCGCAGTGTGGGTGTCGTCGGTCTGCTGCTGCTCGGCCAATTGGGCTATGGCCACTGGCGGGTGGCCAAGACTGGACCAGGACAGGAGGCGTTTCGGGTCGGGCTGGTGCAGGGCAGTATCGATCAGGCGGTTAAATGGAACCCGACGCACCTGCAGCACACGTTGGATCGTTACCTTCAGCTCAGCAACCAGGCGCAAGATCCGGATTTGCTGGTGTGGCCGGAGAGTGCCACGCCGTTTTTTTACCAGAACGGCGGCACGCGGGCCTACCAGGTGCGTTCCGTGCCTCGCGATCAACACGCGTATCTGCTGTTCGGCAGCCCGAGTTATGTACGACAGCAGGACCATGACGAAATAGCCTACCTTAACAGCGCCTACCTGCTCTCTCCCCAGGCGCAATTGTTGGGGCGCAGTGACAAGGTTCATCTGGTGCCGTTTGGTGAGTATGTTCCGCTGTGGGGGATGTTTGGCCTGGTTGAAAAGTTGGCCGAAGGGATTGGCGACTTTGTTCCCGGCCAGTTACAGCCCCTGTCCATGAATGGTCACCAGCTCGGTGTGTTGATCTGTTATGAGGCGATTTTCCCCGAACTGGCGCAAAAACTGGTGGCACGTGGTGCCCAAGTGCTGGTGAATATCACCAATGATGCCTGGTTTGGTGATTCTTCAGCACCGTGGCAACATTTGGATATGGCGCGGATGCGCGCCGTGGAGAACAATGTCTGGTTGCTGCGCAGCGCCAATACCGGTGTCAGCGCCCTGATCGATCCGTGTGGCCGGGTGGTGGCGCAATCGCGCCTGTTTGAGCCGGCTTTGGTTGAGGGGACGGCTTATTTTCAACAGGGGGGTAGCCTTTATACCCGTACAGGTGATAGTCTACCGCGTTTACTCGGCATTGTCGTGTTGGTGTGGTTGTGGCAGTCGCGTAAAAAAAAGTTGTGATTCACCCGTCAAGGCGAGTAATCTAGCGAGTTATTGCATAGGAGCCTCATGCGTAAAAAGGCTCAATAGGCGTTGAAGTGGCAAGGAGAACGCATGTTTCGCGAAGAAATAGAACGGATTAATCACGTTTCCGAAAAGCTCACCGAGCTGAGGGGGTATCTTTGACATTCCCACCAAGCAGGAACGGATCAGTGAGCTGGAAGCGGAAATTGCCGATCCTGAGTTCTGGAATCAGGGGGATCGTGCCCAGGAACTGTTAAAAGAGCGCACTACGCTGCAAAAGCTGGTGGATGGCTGGACTTCGGCATCGCAAACTGTTGAAGATCTTGAAGTGTTGGTCGAGCTGGGCGCTGAAAGCGAGGATGAAGCGACCCGCGATGAAGTGCGCGAATTGCTGCCCGACCTGGAACGCCAGGTGGACAAGATGGAGTTTGCCCGCATGCTGTCGGGCGAGCATGACGCCAGTAATGCGATTTTAAGTATCAATGCCGGAGCCGGCGGCACCGAGGCCCAGGATTGGGCGGACATGCTGTTGCGCATGTACTTGCGTTTTTGTGACATCAAAGGGTTTAAAACCAAGATTACCGATTACCAGCCGGGCGATGATGCCGGGGTGAAGAGTGTCACCTTCACCGTTGAGGGCGATTATGCCTACGGCTGGCTGCGTCCGGAGATGGGCATCCACCGTTTGGTGCGCATTTCACCGTTTGATGCGGCCTCCAAGCGCCATACCTCGTTTTGCTCGGTGTTTGTCTTCCCCGAGCTGGACGACAGTATTGAGGTGGAACTGCTCGACAAGGATATGAAGGTCGATACTTTCCGTGCCAGTGGTGCCGGTGGTCAGCATATCAATAAGACCGACTCGGCGATTCGTATTACCCATATCCCGACGGGGATTGTCGTGGCCTGTCAGGATCAGCGCTCGCAACACAACAATAAAGCGGAAGCGATTCGTCAGCTCAAAGCGCGCCTCTATGAGTTGGAGCGGCAGAAAAAAGAGGAAGAGGCCAACGCCCTGTCCGGTGATAAGAAAGAGATTGGCTGGGGCAGCCAGATTCGCTCGTATGTGTTGCATCCATACCGGATGGTCAAGGACCATCGTACCGGGTTTGAGGTGGGCAATACCGATTCCGTGCTTGACGGCCATATTGAAGGATTTATCGAAGCCTATCTGCTGGCCAACAGCCAATAGAGGTTTTAAAAATAAAAAGCGTTTGCACCTCTTTTGCGGGGCAAACGGGTATCAATAGAAAGGACAAAGTTGTCAATGGAAGAGATCAATGATTTAGTGGCCCAGCGCATGGCCAAAGCGGATGATCTACGCGAGCAGGGCACCAACCCTTACGCCAATGGGTTTGTTGTCAGCCACCAGAACGCGCAGATTCACCAGGCCCATGCCGAGGACGATGCGGCAGCTCTGGAAGGATGCGAACAGGAGTACGTGATTGCCGGGCGGATTATGGCCCGTCGCGATTTCGGCAAGGCGGCGTTTATCCAGGTGCAGGATCGTACCGGTCGTCTGCAGGTCTATGTCGGCAAGAACAAAATCGGTGATGAGCAGTTTGCCGTGTTCGGCAAGTTGGATGTCGGTGACATCGTCGGCATCAGCGGCAAGCCGTTTCGCACCAAGACCGATGAGCTGTCCCTGCGCGCCGAGAGCCTGACCCTGCTGACCAAATCATTGCAGCCTCTGCCGGAAAAATGGCACGGTCTCACCGATGTCGAAACCCGCTATCGTCAGCGCTACCTCGACCTGATCGTCAATCCCGAAGTGGGTGACGTGTTCAAAAAACGCAGCCAGATCATCAGCCTGATGCGTGCGTTTATGCAGGAGCGTGACTACCTTGAGGTGGAAACGCCGATGATGCAGCCGGTGGCCGGTGGCGCAACGGCCAAGCCGTTTGTCACCCATCACAACACCCTGAAGATGGATCTGTTCCTGCGTATCGCTCCTGAGCTTTATCTTAAGCGTCTGGTGGTCGGTGGTTTTGAACGGGTGTTCGAGATCAACCGCAACTTCCGCAACGAGGGGATCTCCATTCAGCATAACCCTGAATTTACCATGATGGAATTCTATCAGGCGTACGCCACCTATCATGATCTGATGGATCTGACCGAAGAGATGATTGGTTCCATTGCCGAGAAAGTGTGCGGCAGCCGGGTGATCAGTTACGGCGGTAAAGACGTCGATCTGACCGCGCCCTGGGATCGCCTTACCGTTAAGGAGGCGATTGTCAAATACGGGACGATCAGCATGGAAGACCTGGAAGACCCGGAGAAAGCACTGGCCTACGCCAATTCTCTTGGCCTTGAGTTTGAAGGCGCGATCGGTTACGGCAAGCTGCTCACCGAACTGTTTGATGAAGTGGCGGAGCCGAAATTGTGGAACCCCACCTTCGTCACCGAATATCCGACGGAAGTTTCGCCGCTGTCACGTCGTAACGATGAGCGCCCCGAAGTGGTGGATCGCTTTGAGTTGTTTGTCGTTGGCCGCGAACTGGCCAATGCCTTCTCGGAGCTCAACGACCCCGTCGATCAAAAAGGCCGTTTTGAGCAGCAACTGGTGGAAAAAGAAGCCGGTGACGATGAAGCGCACGCCATGGATGAGGATTATATCCGGGCACTGGAATACGGTTTGCCGCCGACCGCCGGTGAAGGGATCGGTATTGACCGTCTGGTGATGCTGCTGACGGATTCCGCTTCGATTCGCGACGTTATTCTGTTCCCGCAATTGCGTAAAGAGACCCGTTAATTTCGTGCCGCAGCAGTAACCTGTTACTGCTGCGGCATTTCTTTCAGGACTTTCCTGGGATCTGTCGGGCCTTTCTGATCGTCGAAGTTGGCTGGTCGAGACCAAATATTCGATCGCTAGAGAGCGAATAGCCGTTGCTATATGGCAAAAAGAATTCCCAGTGTTCTGTCAATGCGAGAGATTCGTGTGCATGGCACAGCATCGTGCCGTTCACACCAGGCGCGAAATTGCAGAAGTGGCCACTTCACGTCAAGATTTTGTAACGCAGTGGCAATGGTGCGAGGCGAAGTCAGGTCCGAAAATTTAGTGTTGATAGAGCACTAGTGCGAAAGGCAGCTGTTTATGGGCTATGAATGGTTTATCAGCCTGCGCTATCTGCGTGCGCGGCGCAAGCAAACCTTCATTTCGGTCATCTCGTTTATCTCCGTGACCGGTGTGACCCTTGGTGTCGCTGCGCTGATTCTGGTGCTGGCGATCATGACCGGGTTTCATGACGGTGTGCGTCAGCAGATTCTCGGCAATGTGCCACACGTGACGGTGCAGAGCCAGAGTGGCACCGTCAGTGACTGGCGGCAATTGGTCGAGACCATCCGTTCTACGTCGTCTTCGGTGATTTCTGCCGAGCCCTATGTGGTGAAAGAAGCCATGTTGCTTGCTCACGGCAACGTAGCTGCTGCCAACCTCAAAGGGGTTTCTCCTGACAATCGTGTGTTGTCCCAGGCGTTTTTTACCCGGGATAATCAGCCGATCACCACTGTCTTGTATGATGAAAACCGCACCCAACCCGGCATTGTTATCGCCGCAGATACGGCGGCACTGCTCGGCGTGTCTTTGGGCGACCGCATCAATGTGATCCCGCCGGATTTTACCCTGACGCCGTTTGGATTGATCCCCAAAATAAAACCCTTTGATGTGGTGGGTATTGCCCGTGCACGCGGTGGTTTCCTCGATACCTATTATGCCTATATTTCCCTGGAACAGGCGCAGCACTTTATTGGTGAAGCTAATAAAGTCAGTGGCATAGAAGTGGAAGTCGCCCGCTTTGACGATGCGCAGCCGTTGGCCGAAGCGCTGCGGTCCGACCTCGGTTATCCCTACAGTATCCGTTCATGGCAGGAGATGTTCGGCTCGTTTCTGGCGGCACTGAAGCTGGAAAAACTCGGCCTGTTCATTGTGTTGGGAATCATCGTGCTGGTGGCGGCGTTCAACATCGCCACAACACTGATTATGGTGGTGATGGAGAAACATAAGGACATCGCCATTTTGCGATCAATGGGCGCCACTTCGCGGAGTATCCTGAAAATTTTTGTCTTCGAAGGGTTGTTGATCGGCACCTCGGGAACAGCTTTAGGCACCGGTCTTGGCCTGACTCTGGCGCTCAATGCCGATGCCATGATCAGCTGGCTGGAGCGTCAACTTCATGTGACGATTTTTGACAAAACCGTCTATGGCATGGACCATTTCCCGTCTCAGGTGGAATCTGCGGATGTTATTGCTGTTGTCGTGGTGGCCATGGCGATTTGTCTGGTGGCGACAGTGTATCCGGCGTTGCGGGCCGCCAAGCTCGACCCGGCGGAATCGTTGCGTTACGAATAACGAGGTTCTTGCACTCGGGGGCGTTCTCATTCTTCTGATTGAGAACGCCCCTAAGTCGCCCCTGGCTTTTTATACACAGGCTCCTGGGGCTCACAACGGTAGGGATTTTGCATGGAAGACACGGTGGACGTGTTACTGGAAGCGCGACATATTCGTAAATCTTTTGATACCGGTCAGGGAACCCTGACGGTGTTGCGTGACGTCAATCTGTCGATTGTTGCTCAGGAACGGGTTGCCGTGGTGGGCGCATCAGGATCGGGGAAAACAACCCTGATGCATATTCTCGGCACGTTGGATCGTCCCAGTGACGGGCAGTGTTTTTTTAACGGGGTTGACCTGTTCTCGTTGTCTGCGGCGCAGCTCGATGCGTTTCGCAATGCGACACTCGGTTTTGTCTTTCAGTTTCATCAGTTGTTACCGGAATTTACGGCACTGGAAAATGTCATGATGCCGGCGCTGATTCATGGCGAAAAGCGGGCGGCGGCGCAACAGAGTGCCGAAGATTTACTTGGTCAGGTGGGACTGCATCACCGGCTGCAGCATAAACCCGGCCAGCTTTCCGGTGGCGAGCAGCAGCGTGTGGCGATTGCCCGGGCGCTGGTGCAGAAACCGCAACTGCTGATTGCCGATGAGCCGACCGGCAATCTCGATTCGGCAACGTCGGAAGAGATTTATGCGCTACTTGAGCAGTTGCACCGTGATCATCAGTTAACGTTGGTCATGGTCACCCATAACCGCGAGCTGGCGTCACGCATGGATCGAACCGTGCAGATCTGTGATGGGACATTGCTTGGGGAACGGGAATAAGACATTTTACAGTGGCTGTGTCGCGCCATGTAACCCTGTGTTTCAATCGTGTCGGATGGCGTAACGTCGGGAGTTTTAGGTTTACACCCGTCAGGGCTTTTTCTATAATGATCGACTTTGTTAAGTCGGTGTGTCGATTGCTGAAAACTGGTGGTCAGGCTGCTCCGTATGGGCATTGTTTTTATGCTGATGCGGCAAGAGAATCATCCGGATAGATCGAGAGTTGAGGAGATCGGATTTTATGCTCAAGAGAGCTGTTGTATGTATGGCGGTAGTGATCTGCCTGTGGGCCGGTATCGCGATTGCGGCTGATAACGTTCGCACCGTGTCGGACGTGAGGATTGACGGGATCAATCGGGTGGATATCGCCAGTGTTGAGGCGGTTTTGACCAGCAAAGCCGGCCAGCCGCTCGATGAAGATCGTGTTGACGAAGATCTCCGCGCCATTTACGCCTTGGGGCATTTTAAAGATGTTGAGGCCTCTGTTGAGCAGCAGGGTGAGGTTGTCACCCTGGTTTATCGGGTGGATGAGCGGCCGCTGGTCCGTTCCATCAAACTCAACGGCATCAAGGAGCTCAAACGTTCCAAAGTGCGTGGTGCTTTGACCATGCGCACCCCGAGCATCCTTCATCCTCAAGCACTCCAGGAAAGTATCGCCGCCATTCGACAGACCTATATTGATGAAGGCTTTTACGCCGTGGACGTCACAACGCGTGTTGATACCTCTTCACGCAACGAGGCGACGGTCTATTTCGATATCGTTGAGGGAACCAAGGTCACCATTGACGACATTACCTTTGAAGGCAATGAGGTTTTTTCCGATCGTAAGCTGCGCGGCTTTATGCAGACCAAAGAGTGGTGGATCTTCTCCTGGATTACCAGTGGGGGGACTTATAATGAAGCAATGCTGGAAAATGATCGTGAGTTGATCAAAGACGCCTATTTTAACGAAGGTTATATCCGGGTCAAGGTCAAGCCACCGTTGATTACCCTGTCGGATGATCGCGATGAAATGGATATTCATATTGAGATCGATGAGGGCCGGCAATATTATCTCGGTGATATGGCAGTCAAAGGAGATCTGCTTGAAGATGAAGCGACCCTGCTCGGGCTGTTGAAGTTCAAGGCCGGCGACGTGTTCAGCCGTGAGCAACTGCGCAAGGATATCAAACGCCTTAACGACTATTACGCGGATCACGGTTATGCCTATGTCAACGTTTCTCCGGTGACGCTGATTAACAATGAACAACGCACGGTCGATGTCACTTTTGAAATCGAGCAAGGCGTTCAGGTGCACATCGGGCGGATCAACATTGGTGGCAACACCAAAACCCGTGATAAAGTTATTCGTCGGGAAATGGTGCTTGTCGAGGGCGATCTCTACAGTGCCTCACGTCTTGAAGCCAGCCGTAAACGCATCAACAACCTGGGCTTCTTCAGTGAGGTCAATGTGGATACTGTTGAGTCGGGTGCTGAAGAACTGATGGATGTCCAGGTGGATGTCAAAGAACAATCCACCGGAACCTTCAGTATCGGTTTTGGCTATTCATCCACGGATGGTTTTATCGGTCAGGGCTCGGTCAGTCAGGATAATTTCCTCGGCAAAGCGTGGCGTCTGAATCTGGCCGGGTCGTTTGGCGGTGATTCGACCACCTATCAACTGGGCCTGCTTGATCCGTATTTTCTCGATAAGAACCTGGCGTTGGGTTTTGACGTGTACCGGACCGATCGGGAGTGGGATGAATATTCCCGTGAAGCTACCGGTGGAAAAATCAAGCTGGGTATTCCCATCACCTATGCTACCCGTACCTTCTTCATCTACAAGTTTGAGCAAAAAGATATTTATGACGTTGATACGCTGGCGTCCTATTATATCCGTGAGCAGGAGGGCAGTTCGACGCTGTCTTCGATCTATGCCTCATTGTCGACCAACACGACTGATTACCGTCCCGATCCTTCCAGCGGTTTCATGTCGGAAGTGTCGGTGGAATTTGCCGGTCTCGGCGGCACGGAGAAATTTATCAAAACCATTCTTGATCATCGTCACTTTGTTCCGATCAAATGGGGCATTGTTTTCTCTGCCCATGGACAGGTTGGTTTCGTTCATAAGATCGGTGGCGAGGATATCCCGGTGGATGAGCGCTTCTTTCTTGGTGGCATCAATACCATGCGCGGTTTTGAAAATCGTGAAATCGGTCCACGTGAACCGGCACTTGAGTATTATACCGACGATGATGGTAATTATGTGCTCAACGACGATGGTTCTTATGCGACGCGTGAATCCTCGACGGAATATGATTACATCGGTGGGGTGAAAGAGGCGTTCTGTAACCTGGAACTGATCTTCCCGCTGCTGAAAGATGCCGGGCTCAAAGGGGTGGTCTTTTTTGATATCGGCAATACCTGGGATCAGGGCGAGGAGTTCATGTCCGATTTGCGCTACAGCACCGGTTTGGGGATTCGCTGGAACAGCCCGTTGGGACCGTTGCGCCTGGAATGGGGCTACAACCTCGATCCCGAGGAGTACGAAGACGATTCACAGTTTGATTTCTCGATTGGTAAGTTTTTCTAACCTTTTAACATGGTGTTAAGGAGTTCAACATGAAGCGTATTGTTATTGCTGTCCTGATGTGTCTGAGTCTGGTTGCCACGGCAAGTGCCGCGGATGTCAAGCTGGGCTACGTTGATCTGCAAAAGGCTCTGTCAACCTCGGCTGCCGGACAGGCCGCGAAAGCCAAAATGGACAGCGAGATCAAGACCATTGAAGATGATGTTAAAAAACGTGAGTCTGATCTGCGCGCCCTGCAGGAATCTCTGCAGAAACAGGCGGCACTGCTGAGTGCCGAAGCCCGTCAGGAAAAAGAACTCGATTTCAAACAACAGGTCAAAGATCACCAGCGGTTTGTTAAGGACAAACAGGAAGAGATGCGTAGCAAAGAGATGACCTACACGCAACAGATTCTGCGTGATCTCGGTGCCCAGGTCGTCACCCTGAGTCAGGAAAAAGGGATCACCATGATGTTTGAAAAAAGTCAGTTGGTGTATGCCATCGATGCCATTGATTATACCGATGCGTTGATCAAGGCCTATGATGCCGTCTATAAAGACAGTCATAAATAATCCGGAAGGTCGAGCTGCATGGCAACACTAAAAGAACTGGCGTTACTGATTGACGGTGAGATCATCGGTGACGACAGTGTTGAAATCAAGCGTCTGGCCCCGATCGACGGGGCCGGACCTGGTGATATTACCTTTATTGCCAATCCTAAATATCTTCCCTTTCTGAGCAAGACGGCCGCTTCGGCGATTCTGGTTGACCGTCCTCTCGACCGGGAGGATATCGCGTATCTGGTGTGCAAAAACCCTTACCTGGCTTTTGCCAAAGTTCTGACTCACCTGAACGTTCGGCGTCCTGAGGCCCAGGGGGTGTTGCCCGGCGCCCACGTGGCTTCATCAGCCGTACTGGGAAAGGGGATTACCGTGTATCCCGGCGCCGTGGTCGGCGATGGGGTGGAAATTGGCGACGGATCGATCCTTTATCCCAATGTGGTTGTTTACGACGAAGTGAAAATCGGTCGCAACTGTCAGATTCATGCCGGAAGTGTGATTCGTGAAGGGTGTATTCTTGGTGAGCGTGTCATCGTTCAGCCGAATGCCGTGATTGGTTCAGACGGTTTCGGTTTTGCTCCCGATGGTGAAGCCTACTACAAAATCCCCCAGGTGGGCATTGTGGTGGTCGAAGATGATGTCGAAATCGGTGCCGGTACCTGTATTGACCGCGCCGCCATGGGCGTCACCCGTATCGGTCAGGGCAGCAAGCTGGATAACCTGGTTCAGATTGCTCACAATGTGACGGTGGGACCACATACGGTGATGGCGGCCCAGGTCGGTATTGCCGGCAGCGCCAAGGTCGGTCGCCATTGTACCTTCGGCGGTCAGGCCGCGGTTGCCGGCCACATTGACGTCGGTGACAACGTCACTCTAGGCGGCCGTGGCGGCATTGCCGGCAACATGGCGGGTGATCAGGTGGTGTCGGGAGTCCCGGCGATTCCCCATAAAGACTGGTTGAAGTCTTCCATGGTGTTTCCAAAGTTGCCGCAAATGAAAAAAGAGTTAGCTGCTCTGAAACGCCAGATTGAGGCGTTACAGGCCAAAGTTGAGAAAGAATAAAAGCTATGTTGATGAATGCAACGGAAGTGATGAAGCGCCTGCCGCATCGCTACCCCTTTTTGCTGGTTGATGGGATCGAATCTTTTACCGAAAATGAGTCGATTGTCGGCATTAAAAACGTCACCATCAACGAACCGTTTTTTCAAGGGCATTTTCCCGGTCATCCGATTATGCCGGGAGTGCTGATTATTGAAGCCATGGCCCAGGTTGGTGGGCTGTTTGCCAGTCTCAATGACGAGATCGGTGAAGAAAAAGTAACCTATTTTACCGGAATCGACAAAGTGAAATTTCGCAAGCCGGTGGTTCCCGGTGATGTGCTGCGCATGGAGTTGACCCTGCTGAAATGTCGTCGCGGCATCTATCAGTTCGCCGGTAAAGCTTATGTCGGTGAGACTCTGGTTACTGAAGCGGAACTCAAAGCAACTTTTGTTGATCGGGAAGGCTAATTCATGATACACCCCACCGCAATTATTGAGCCGGGAGCGCAGCTGGGCAAAGACGTCCGGGTTGGTGCGTATTCCATCATTCGTGAGCACGTGGTCATCGGTGACCGCACTGTGGTTGGACCGCATACGGTGATCGAAGGGCGTACCACCATTGGCTGTGATAATGAAATTTTTCAGTTTGCATCCATTGGCGCGATTCCTCAGGATCTCAAATTCCATGGTGAAGAATCGACATTGACCATTGGTGATCGTAATAAGATCCGTGAATTCACCACGTTGCATCTGGGCACGGAAGATGGCGGCGGCAAGACGGTGGTCGGCAGCGATAACCTGTTCATGGCTTACACGCATGTGGCTCACGATTGCATTGTCGGCAATCACGTGATTCTGGCCAATAATGCGACCTTGGCCGGACATGTTGAGGTGGATGATTACGCCATCCTTGGTGGGATGTCCGCCGTGCACCAGTTTACCCGGGTCGGAGCCCATGTCATGGCCAGTGGTGGTTCCATGATCGCCCAGGATATTCCCCCCTTTGTTATTGCTCAGGGTGACCGGGCCAAGACCATCGGTTTGAATCTGATCGGTCTGAAGCGGCGCGGATTCAGCTCCGAATCGCTGTCCGCGTTGAAAAAAGCCTATAAACTGATGTTTCGTTCCGGATTGCGCCAGGAAGAAGCCCTGCAACAGATTGCCGACACCGTGGATGATTGCCCTGAGGTGCGTGCTTTCAGCGAATTTATCCGCGCCAGTGAACGGGGTGTCGCCCGTTAGGCTGCCGTAGCTTCACAGTGATGGAGAAGGTCTTTTGTTAACGACCTTCGATGTTACTTTGGCGATTTTTATCAAGGAACGAGGCGCATGACGATATCATCCCAATGCCCTGGACCACGACGCGCTCTGATTGTGACTGGAGAGGCCTCCGGTGATCTGCATGGCGCCAACCTGATCAAGGCCGCGCAGCAGCTCGATCCTGAGTTGACGTTTTGCGGAGTTGGCGGCGAGAAAATGGCGGCTGCCGGTTGCGATATCCTGATCCCCAGCTCCGAACTTTCCGTCATGGGCCTGGTGGAAGTCGTGCGGCATCTGCCACGAATCTGGCGGGTATTCCAACAGCTCAAGCAGTTGTTGTTCAGTGCCCAGCCGCCTGATGTGGTGATTCTGATTGATTCCCCTGATTTCAATCTGCGTCTGGCCAGGCAGGCCAAGAAAGCCGGCATCCCGGTGCTCTATTATGTCAGTCCTCAAGTGTGGGCCTGGCGTAAAGGACGTGTCAAAGGGATTTCGGCCGTTGTGGATCGCCTGGCAGCTATTTTCCCTTTCGAACCGGACTGCTACCGGGGGTATCCCATCGATGTCCGCTATGTCGGTCATCCCTTGCTCGACGAAGCCGGTGTCAGTGACGACGTTGAAGCGATACGTCAGCGCTACCAGCTCAGCGGGCAGGGGCCAACCATCGGCCTGTTCCCCGGCAGCCGTCAAAATGAATTGACCTATTCCTTCCCGACCATTGTCGAGACGGCAGCCCAGTTGGCCCTGGCCTATCCGGAGGCTGATTTTGTTGTTCCCCTGGCGCCGGGCGTAGCCGAAGAGCAACTGCGTCCACAACTGGAAGCCGCCGGTGTCAATGCGACCTTTGTCCGAGACAGCATCTATGACACGGCTGCGGTTTGTGATGTGGTGCTGTGCGTGTCGGGAACAGTGACGCTGCAGGTGGCTCTGGTTGAAACGCCCATGGCGATTTTGTATAAGGCCGCCCCTTTGACCTATACGATTGGAAAACATCTGGTGTCAGTGGAATTTATCGGTCTGCCCAATATTGTTGCGGGGAAATCGATCATACGTGAGTTTATTCAGGATGACGCCAACCCTCAAGCTCTGACCGAAGAGATTCAACGCATTCTCAACGATGAAACCTATCACAAAACGATGAAACAACACCTGGCCGACGTCCGACACCGTATGGGAGAGCCGGGCTGCTCAGGACGAGTCGCTCAGATGGCGATTGAGCTAAGTTGTGAGCATGCGCAACAGGGGAGTCCGCATGGCAGGGCATAATATGCAGGTTTATCGGCGGCTGTTGAATTATTCACGGCCGTATCTGCGCCGCATTGTCCTGGCCATGATCGCTTCTTTGGGCGTTGCCGGCACCGATGTGGCGATTGCCAAATTGGTCCAGCCCTTGGTGGATTATGTTCTCGCTGCCCAGGATATGACCCTGGTCAACCTGGTTCCACTGGTGGTGATCGGTTTAGCGACGCTCAAAGGCGTGTCACGCTACGTTCAGGAATATTTTATGAAAACCGCCGGGCAGATGGTGGTTCAGGATCTGCGCAACAATTTGTATTGGCACTCGCTTGACATGTCGATGCGCTATTATTCCAAGCATTCCGTTGGCAGTATGGTGTCGCGTATTCTTAACGATGTCAATATGTTACAAAAGTCTGCCGCGGATGAACTGGTGACCGTGGTACGCGAAGGTCTCACCTTGGTCGGTTTGGTCGGTTTACTGTTTTACAACGACTGGCGCTTGGCCATCGTGGCGTTTATCGTTTTACCGGTCGCCGTTGTGCCGGCATCACAGATCGGCCGACGCATCAAAAAATACGTGCGCAAGAGTCTGACCAATATGAGCACCCTGACCGGTATTCTGCAGGAATCGTTCAGTGGCATTAAAGTGGTTAAGGCTTTTGGCACGGAAACGGCGGAAAAAGAAAAATTTCAGCGCGAAAACTGGAATTTTTACCTGCGCATGCGCAAAGTGATCCGTTACGATTCGGCAACGGCACCGATCATGGAAGTGTTGGCCTCTTTTGGTGCCGCCGGGGTGTTGTGGTACGGCATTCAACGGGTTATGGAAGGGGCGATTACCCAAGGGGAATTGTTGTCGTTTATCGCGGCTATGGGCATGATGTATGGGCCGATGAAGCGGTTGATCAAAACCAACAACGTCATCCAAAAAGCCATTGGCGCTGCCGAACGTGTTTTTGAAATGCTTGACTTAAAACCGGATCTCACAGATCTGGAAGGGGCCGTTGATCTGCCGCGCTGTCGTGGTCATGTGGTGTTTGACAACGTCGATTTTGCCTACGATGACGAACCGGTGCTGCGTGGTTTCAGCATTGATGTGCCGCCGGGTAAGATGATTGCCGTGGTGGGAGCCAGTGGTGCCGGTAAGTCGACACTGATTGGTCTGTTGGCCCGCTTTTATGATCCTGTGCGAGGAAAAATTCTGATCGACGGTTACGACATCGCCACCGTAACCCAGAACAGTCTCAAACAGCAGATTGCTCTGGTGGATCAGGAGACCTTTCTTTTCCACGATACGCTGTATAACAATATCCGCTACTCCAACCCGAATGCGACGGATGCCGAGGTCGAGGAAGCCGCACAATTAGCTTATGCCGATGAGTTTATCCGTGAAATGCCCCAAGGCTATGAGACGGTGATCGGCGATCGCGGTGTGCGTCTGTCCGGAGGGCAGCGCCAGCGGATCTGTATTGCCCGGGCTATTTTACGTGATGCGCCGATTCTGTTGCTTGATGAGGCCACCAGTGCTCTGGATACCGAGAGTGAGACGGTGGTCCAGAAAGCCCTGGCCAACCTTATGAAGGAGCGTACCACCTTTGTCATTGCTCACCGTTTGTCGACCATCATGCACGCGGATGAAATTCTGGTACTCAGTGAAGGTGTTCTGGTGGAGCAGGGCCGCCATGAGGAGTTATTGGCTGCCGGCGGTGTGTACCGTCGTCTGCACGATATGCAGTTTGAGGATCGGCGATGAAACGGATGGGCGATTGGCTGCTGATGAATCTGGCCCCGTGGTTGGCGGCGCAGATCATTCGCCTGCTGGCGGTGACGTCACGTAACGAGACCATCGGCGCTGAAGAGGTGCAAAAATTATGGCAGCGGAATCAACCGGTCATTTTATCGTTCTGGCATGATCAGCTGCTGTTGATGGCACAAGGCTATCTGGGGCCGGGTTCGCAAATTCTCATCAGCGCCTCCAAGGATGGCGAGCTGATCGCCCGTACCATGCACCATCTTGGTCAGCATGCCGTGCGTGGTTCCTCCAGTCGTGGGGGGCGGGCGGCCTTTAAGCAATTACTGCGTCTGGCGCGTGAAGCCAAGGATCTGGTGATTACCCCGGATGGGCCACGCGGTCCGCGGCATGAATTGAAAGAGGGTGTCGTGCAACTGGCCCGCTTATCGGGACGCCCGGTGGTGCCCATGGCATTGGTGGCCAGTCGTGGTCACCGTTTTGCCTCGTGGGATCGTTTTTTGTTACCCTATCCGTTCGGACATCTGGTGTATGCCTACGGTGCGCCCCAGTATTGTACGAAAGAGGAAGACCCGCAACAGTTTCGTCAGCGCTTGGAGCAGGCGATGAAGGAAACGCAGCTCAACGCAGAGCAGCGGTTGGAGAGTTATGGTTTATCTGCTGTATGACATCGTTGTCTGGCTGATCGCCTTGTTTTTAGTGCCCTGCTATCTGGTGAGAGGGCTGATTCAGGGCAAAGTGCGTCATGGCTTACGTGAGCGACTGGGCTTTTTTGCACCGGAACGGTTTCATTATGATGGATCGCGCCAAGTATTCTGGATTCATGCCGTCTCCGTCGGCGAAACACGGGCGGCCATCCCCCTGATCAAAGCGTTGCGCAAAAATTATCCTGATGCGGTTCTGGTGCTGTCCAACGTCACGGAAACCGGCCATGAAATTGCCCGCGGCATTCAGGTGGTTGACGAGTGTTTCTATTTTCCTCTCGATGCCTCTTGGGTGGTGCAACGGGTGGTGCAGCGGGTGCGTCCCAATCAGGTGATCATTGTCGAAACCGAACTGTGGCCGAATTTTATCCGCACCTGCTCGCGTTTCGGCATTCCGGTTCATCTGGTCAACGGTCGTTTTTCTGATCGTTCCTTTCCCCGTTATCTGCGCTTCAAAAAATTATTACAACCGTTGCTGGAGCTGCTCAGCAGCTTCTGCATGCAGTCCCGTGTTGATGCGGACCGTGTCGAGCAACTTGGTGCTCCAGTGGACCGAATTGTTGTCACCGGCAACATCAAGTTTGATATGGAGTCGAGCCTGCCGACCGATGTGACAAATGAGCAACTGCGCCGGGAATTTCATGTACCGGAAACCTGCCGGGTGTTGGTGGCCGGTAGTACGCACAGCGGCGAAGAAGAGCTGGTGATTACGGTGTATCAGCAGTTGCGCAAACGTTTTGATGATCTGCTGTTGATTCTGGTGCCCCGCCACCCTGAACGGTGCGATCAGGTGGCGGAATGGTTGACGGATGCCCGCCTGCAGTGGCAACGGCGTTCCCAGTTGTCCGATCAGACCCTTAGCTGCGGTCAGGTGTTGCTGGTCGATACGATTGGCGAGATGCTCAAGTTTTACCAGTTGGCCCAGGTGGTGTTTGTCGGCGGTAGTCTGGTCCCTATCGGCGGCCATAATGTTTTGGAAGCCTCTTTGCTTAAAAAGCCGGTTTTGTTTGGGCCCTACATGCATAACTTCCGTGAAATTGCCGCCATGATCAATCAGGCTCAGGGCGGAGGGCGCATTGAGGATAGCGATGCCCTGCGGCGTGAATTTGAGCGCTTACTTGATGATCCGCAGGCCTGTCAGGCCATGGGAGAAAAAGGCTGGGTGCTGTTGCAGAAAAATTCCGGTGCCACTCTGCACACCTTGCAACATGTCCTGCGGGAAAAAACGTAGCTATGGCGTTTTTCGTCTCTCTTCATCACCGACTGGTGAGTCAGGGGGCGCAAACCTGGCCTGAAAAAGTGCTGTTTGCCGCTCTGTTTCCCGTTGCCCTGGTCTACGGCACGATCAACTGGCTGCGTAACCTCTGTTATGACCGTGGCTGGTTTTCCACCTACCATTCTTCATTGCCGGTTATTTCTGTTGGAAATCTGGCGGTCGGCGGACTCGGCAAGACCCCGGTGGTTGACTGGCTGGTGAACTATTTTTCCCGCCAAGGCAAACGGGTGGCAATTGTCAGTCGCGGCTATGGCGGAAGTTTTCGTGGCGATCTCGGCGTGGTCTCTTCCGGAGAAGGATCGCCGCTGATGGCGGCTGCGGTTGCCGGTGATGAACCGGTGCTCCTGGCACGGCGTAATCCTCACGTGCCGGTTTTGATTGCCCGTAAGCGGGTAACCGCGATTCAGGAACTGGAGCGCTCGTTTGATGTTGATCTGGTTGTGCTGGATGATGCTTTTCAGCATCGTCAGGTGGGGCGCTGCATTGATCTGGTTTTGCTGGATGCCACCCGTCCCTTCGGCAACGGCTGGCCCTTGCCGTTGGGCAACCTGCGTGAATTTCCCTGTGCGCTGCACCGGGCGGATGTGTTGTTGCTGACGCGCGGACAGGGAGCAGGGCACAATCCGATTGCCGGTAAACCCACCTTTTCAAGTCGCCACAGGTTGTCAAGCGAGGTCAGCGATCTCAATGGTTCGCTGTGTTCCATTGACCAGCTGCGCGGCAAAAACATCGTCGCCTTCGCCGGCATTGCCCATCCCGAGGCTTTTTTTCGCTCGTTGTCCGAATTGGGGCTCACCCTGTCACAGCAGATTCCTCTGCTGGATCATGTTGAGTACTCCCCTGCGGTCGTACAGAAACTCACAGACGCTGTGACCGGGGCCGATGTGCTGATCACCACTGAAAAAGATGCGGTCAAACTGTCTTCTAACATGTTTAACATACCCTGCTATCAAATTCCATTAACCATAGAGATTGGAGATTGTGAGGCCTTTGGCCGTCATTTGTGTACCCTGATATGAGTTAGCGATGTCACTGCAGCCGGAACTGCTCGAATTACTTGCCTGTCCACAATGTAAGCAACCAGTCGAGATGTCCGGAGATAATGATGCGGTGTACTGTCGCTCCTGTCACAGCAGTTTCCCGGTGCGTGACGGTATCCCGGTCATGCTGGTTTATCGGGATGACGAGGCGACAAGTGCGGCGGCTCCTCGTGAAAATTTGCTTCCCGGTAGCGGTCCTCTGTTGATCCTCAACGACGGCAAAGCCGGTCATGTCAACCAGTCCCTTGCCTTTGCCCGCTTGCTTAATCGTGATTATACGTTGCTGAATGTCGGTTTTAAATACCGTGCATCAAAGGGGTTTTCCTATGTCGCCGACCGGTTTGGCTTTTATACGCCTCGACTGTTTATGGCCGATATGCCCTCCGGTCAGTTTGACGCCGTTGTCTCGGCCGGTTCGGAAACCTATTACGCCAACCGGACGTTGTCGCGTCGATTGGGCTGCAAGTCCATTGCCATCATGATGCCGAAAAGCTACCGGCTTGATTTTGACCTGATTGTCGCGCAACAGCATGATAATCCGCCGGACAAGCCCAACATCCTCCCTGTGCCGATTAATTTGAGCTTTTCCCAGCCACAGGGCGTCGTGAACCCCGCGGACAAACAACGCTATATTGCGTTGATTATTGGTGGCGACAGCGCTCAGCAGAAACTGGATGTGGACCTGCTGCGCAGACAGGTTGAAAAAATTCTCGATTTATTTCCCGACCACCGGGTGTGGTTGACCACCTCACGTCGCACACCTGCCGCCGCCGAAGAGATGTTGCGCCACTATGCGTTTTCTGATCCTGTCTGGTATTCGCACAACCCGGTCAATCCGATTCCTGACTTTCTGCATTGTGCCGAGTATGTCTTCGTGACCGCTGATTCCAGTTCCATGATCAGTGAAGCCGTGAGCTTCGGTAAGGCCTGCGTCGAAGTGTTGCCTCTGGCTCAAGAAATGCCCAGTCGCGGAAAATTTATCCGCCTGTTGTCCCGTCTGGAGGAGATGGGTTGCCTGCATGTCTTCGATGGGACCTGCCGTTCCTGTCAAAAAAAAGTCGATTTGTGTTTCATCCTCAACAAAACCAAATAATTCACACGGATAATCTTGCGCTATTATGAAAATCCTTCAAGTGACAGCTGCCCTGCAACAGGGCGGTGTTGAACGGGGAACCGTTGAAATGGCGGCATTTATTGTCGCTCAAGGCGCACACAGTCTGGTGGCCTCTCAAGGAGGGCGACTGGTCCGTGAACTGGAAGCTCACGGGACACGCCATATCCAATTGCCTCTGGCGCGGCGGACGCCCTGGAGCATTGTTTATTGTGCGTTCAAACTGTGCCGACTTATTCAGCAGGAAAAAATCAGCCTGGTACATGCCCGCTCCCGGGCGCCGGCCTGGGCAGCCTATCTGGCCTGCCGCTGGACCGGTGTGCCGTTTCTGACCACGTTTCACGGCACCCATCGCATCCAGAACCGGCTGAAAAAGTTTTACAACAGCATCATGGTGCGTGGACGACGGGTGATTGCCATCAGTGAATTTATCAAAGCCCATATCATGACCCATTATGGTGTGGATGAGGCGCGCATTGACGTGGCGCCACGCGGCTACGATCCGGCGGTTTTTAATCCGCAGCGGGTTGACGAGACGCGCATAGATCAACTGCGCAACAGTCTGGGGTTGACCGGAGAGGCGCCGGTGATTTCGTTGCCCGGTCGCCTGACCCGCTGGAAAGGGCAGGTGGTTTTGCTTGAAGCCCTGAATCAGATCAAAGATCTTGCCTGGCACGTGCTGTTCATCGGCGGCGAAGATAAGAAAACCGCTTATCTGCACGAACTGCAACAGTTAGCGATGCGTTACCAGATCGCTGACCGTGTGCATTTTGTCGGTGATCAGACCGATATCGCATTGTATTACCAGGTTTCCGATCTGGTTGTCTCCGCCTCGACGGAACCGGAAGCGTTTGGCCGTGTGGCCGTGGAAGCGCAAGCCATGGGCTGTCCGGTGGTGGCCTCGGCCCATGGTGGCGCGTTGGAAACGGTGCGCGATGGCGAGACCGGCTGGTTGTTCACACCCGGGAATGCCGATGATCTCGCGGCAACGTTGAGACGGGTGTTGACCGGCAATGATGATCTGCGTGCCGTCGGTGAGCGTGGCCGGCAGTGGGTGGCCCAGCGTTATACCATCGACCGGATGTGCCAAGCGGAGTGGGACTGTTATGAAAAGATGCTCCATGATTGTCGTGAACCACGGAGGAATTGAGCCTCTGGAAAAGACCAATCACGGGGTGAGGCAAAAGAGCAAAAAACTTTTTTAGCCCCAAGATAAAGGCCTCGATAAGTTCGGATAAAATCTAAATAAAAATCTTTTTAGCCACGGACAAAAGCAGACAAATGCGGACAAAAAGCGCGATCTGAAAAAGTTTAAGTTTCCTTGATTTTCATCGGGGCTCTTATCCGATTTTATCGTGAGGCATCGTGAAGCGAAATTCAAAGGGTTGTTTTTAGTCCCAAGATAAAGGCCGCGGTAAAAATCCGTACATCACGCAGGCTCAAAGATCAGAGAAAACACAGGGGTTTGGTCTTCTCCGTGTCTCAGTGCCTCCGTGGTGAAGATTGATTCTACGTCATATAAAACGATAGGACGAACTCAATGCGCGTATTGCATATTGCGTATCAACAACTGCGCCGTTACGGCAAGACCCGGGTGAGCTGGGCGCAAAAACTGACCAGCGGTCTGATTAAAAACGATCATTGCGTCCAGGTGTTCAGTGACCGGGATGTGGCGGCGTTCGAGGCACCGTTCGGCTGGCGTGATCTTGGCCGGGGCAAGGCGAATAAGCGCTTGCTGGAAATGGTGGAAGCGTTTGAGCCGGACCTGGTGATTGCCGGACATTGCGACATCATCACCAACGAGACGCTGCAGGAGATCAAGCGGCTGCAGCCGGGAGCTGTTTTGGCCCACTGCAACAACGATCCGTTGTTTGTGCCGGACAATGTTGAAAAAATCAAACATCGTGCCGAGGTGGTTGATGCGGTTTTTGTCTCCACCGGTCGGTCTGAGTTAGCCTTGTTTGAGGGCGGGAACGCGCGGCTATACCACATGCCCAATCCGGTGGACCCGGCGGTGGAGACACTGAATAACGCCCGGCGAACCGATCTGGAGATCGACCTGTTGTTTTGCAGCAACAGCAATGATTTCACCAAACGTTTGGAGATGGTCGGGCACTTGAAAGATGCTCTCAGTGCTGAGATGAATTTTAAGACCTTCGGCAGCTTTGGTGAGGCTCCGGTCTGGGGGCGCGATTATGACCGGGCTTTGGCCGAAACCAAGATGGGGCTGAATCTCAATCGTCAAGAAGGGTTTTACTGGTATTCCTCGGCACGCATGGCCCAGCTCGCCGGCAATGGCATCCTGCAATTTACCCACAGTAGCCCACGGTTTGATGAACTGTTGCCGCCGGAGTCCGTGGTGTATTTCGACGATGATGCCGATCTGTTGAACAAAATCCGCCTGTTTCATGGTGATGACGCGCTACGCTGTGCCTGGGCTGAGCGGGCGCGGACATTTTTCCATCAGGAGATGAACAACACCTTGTATGCGCAATATATTCTCGAGGCCTCTTTGCTGCAGCCGTTTAGCCATGAGTATGTCTGGGCACAGGATATTCATCCGGACGGGACGTTGAAGTGATGTTGCGACTGTCGCAAATGACTCCTTTCGCCCGCGGCGGCAATCGACTGTGCTATGTGCACCCCGACAATCCCCAGTGTTGCGTGAAGGTGCGTCGTCCGGATTTCACCCTGGAAGACTGCCGGCGCAAGAAAGGCTTTCCGCGTAATCTGAGACCATTATCCAGCTTTGATGATAATCGTGAAGAAGCCGCTGTCATTAAGGATCTGCAAAAGACCCGTGGCGTGATCATCCATCAACACATTTATCGCTGTGATGGTTTTGTGGAGACGGATTTGGGACCAGGGCTGATGACCGAGTTGGTGCGTGATGCCGATGGCCGGATTTCGGTCTCCTTGAAACAGGATCTCTGGGAACGGGGCTATCCGGAGGAAACCCGCCAGGCCGTTGAGACTTTGGGGGCCTTCTGGTTGAAACATCTGATTCCGTCACGTGAATTATTGGCGCACAATATTCTGGTTCAGCGCGGGGACAACGGTGAGATTCAACGCCTGGTGGTGGTCGATGGCCTTGGTTCGCCCTATCTGTTTCCGTTTGATTGGTTGCCGAAAGCGGTTTGCTACCACAAAGTTGCCCACCGTGTTCGACGGTTGCATAAGCGGATTAAACAATTTATCCGTCATTGCGATAGCGGCCATCAGCCCAGTCGGGTCGGCATGTTGCGGCATCGCGGCAAGCTGCACAGCCGTGGTGGCAGATGCGTTGTAAACCACTGTCCCGCGCCCGGCAGTAAGGATTGACGCCCCCATGAAATTGATGCAGATTCTGTTGTCCCAGTCTGAGGCGGGTGCGGAAACCTATTTTGAAAAAGTCGCGGCGGCTTTTGCCAAAGACGATGCGGTTGAACAGCGCCTGATTATTGAGGCGCAGCCCTCCCGCGAGGAGCGTTTGCGCCGATCCGGTGTTGATTTTCGACCATTACCCATGGGCTGCATCACCAAGCCCTTGTTATATAATCGCCGCCTGAAACGGGAAGTGCATCGTTTCAACCCGGATTTGATTGTCACCTGGGTCAACCGGGCGTCACGCAAATGTCCGCCAACTTCGGCCGTGGTGGTCGGTCGTCTCGGCGGTTATTATGACATCGCCAACTATCGCAAATGTGATCATCTGATTGTCAATACCCCTGATCTGGTGCGCCATGTGACCAGCCATGACTGGCCGAAACAGCACGTCAGCATGATTTCCAATTTTGGTGAACTGCCGGAAAGTCTCGAAGTTCCGGAACCGTTGCCGTCGATCCCTGCCGGCCACCGGGTTTTGCTCACCCTGGGACGGCTGCATGAGAAAAAAGCCCAGGATGTTCTGATCCGGGCGTTGCCCGACATTGCGCAGACCACTCTGCTGATTGCCGGTGACGGTGAATTGAAAGTTTCGTTGAGCCAACTGGCCGCCTCTCTTGGAGTTGCCGAGCGGGTTCATTTTCTTGGTCTGCGCAAAGATATTCGTGCCCTGTTTGATCTGGCCGATATCTGTGTGTTCCCGTCTCGCTTTGAGCCTTTGGGCAATGTCGTCCTCGAATCCTGGGCTACCCGTACACCCATTGTAGCCGCCGCCAGTCAGGGGCCTTCCTGGCTGATTGAGGATGGCAGCAACGGCCTGCTTTTTGACGTCGACAATGTCGCGCACTGTGCCGCTCAGGTTAATCGGTTACTGGCGGATTCCCAACTTGCGGATCGCCTGGCTGAGCAGGGCCACTGGACCTTTTTACAGGAGTTCAGTATGGATGTGATCATCGGGCGCTACAAAGCGCTTTTTAAAGAGCTTCTGACCCAGCGCTCTTCCGGTAAGACGTTATGATGCATCATCCCAAAGTCGCCCAGGTTCTGGCCGGAGCCGCGCAAGGCGGGGCGGAAAATTTTTACGTGCGGCTGGTGCAGGGGCTGCACGACGCCAATGCCGTTGAGCAAAAGGCGTTTATTCGTAAACATCCACACCGCGTTGATGCCTTACACGCCTACGGGCTCGCCGTAGAAGGATTTCGCTTTGGCGGACCTCTGCATGTTTTCGACCGTTTGCGCTTCGTACGGGCGCTCAAGGCGTTTGAGCCCGACATTGTCATGACCTGGATGAATCGGGCCAGCAGCCTGACGCCCCGAGGGTCCTATCAACTGGTCTGTCGTCTCGGCCATTACTACAACCTCAAGTATTACCGTCATGCGGATTACTGGGTGGGGATTTCCAAGGGGATTTGCGACCACCTGGTGCGGGGCGGTATGCCGGCGGAGCGGGTGGTTCATATTCCGAATTTTGCCGATGAAACCGTCGTTTCCCCGGTGCCGCGGGCGAGTTTTAACACGCCGACGGATCGACCTTTGTTGTTGGCCGCGGGGCGACTGCATGTAAATAAAGGGTTTGATACATTGCTGCACGCTCTGGTGATGATTCCTGATGCCATTTTATGGCTGGCGGGGGCCGGTCCCGAAGAACAGGCCCTGAAGAAATTGTGTCACGATCTCGGTTTGGATGAGCGGGTGCGTTTTCTCGGTTGGCGTAACGATGTTACGGCCCTGATGCATACGGCGGATCTGTTTGTCTGCCCGTCGCGTCATGAGGGCTTGGGGTCCATTGTCATGGAATCATGGGCGCATCACTGCCCGATTGTGGCGACCGATTCCCAGGGGCCGGGCGAAGTCATTGAGGATGGTGTCACCGGACTGATTGTGCCGGTGGATGAGCCACTTCCCCTGGCGGATGCCATCGCACAACTGCTGGCTGATCCGGCGGCAAGAGAGAGGCTGGTTGCTCAGGCGGCGCAACAGTATGAGCAGCATTATTGCCGGCGTGTCATCGTTGAGCAATACAGCCGTTTTTATCAATCGATTCTGTCATGAAAGACTGGTTGCCTCTTGGCTAACTCGGTGAAAAAGACCTACAAGATCAGCGCCTGGGAACAGGTTTTTGGCGGTGATTTATGGATGGTGCGCAATGTCATGCGTCGTGTTGTCAGCGTGTTTTTCGCCCTGATCCCGGTGAAGTCGTGGCGCCATCATGCACGGGAGACGCTGGATCGCTGGATTGTGCGGTCTAATAAAAGCAAAATAGCTCACTTTGTTGACCACTATCCGGCGGTTAAACGTGAACTGGAAACGGTCGAATACATCGTTGAGCACAGAGCCAGTATCGGCCGGTTTGGTGATGGCGAGTTCAACATGTGCATCGGTCGCCATAAATCATTTCAGACCTATGACGACGCTCTGGTAAAACGGCTCAAGGAGGTGTTGAGCAGTGAGGACGAAAATTTTCTCGTCGGCATCAACACCATCCAGGCGGAACACGATTTAAGCGATATCTGGAAAAAATTTGTCGTGCGGCGAGGCAATCGGGTGTTGAAATTACTCGACCCTCATCGGGTCTACGATTCTTCCACCATCACCACGGTTTTTCCGCAGGACCCCGCTTGTTTTGAACGGTATGTCGAAAAACTCAAAGCGATCTGGCACAACCGCAAGGTGGTTTTTGTCGTCGGCCGCAATAGCCGGTTCTTTTTTGAAAAGGAACTGTTCGACAATGTGTGCTGCCATGAGTTCATCTATGGACCGGCGCAAAATGCGTTCAGTGTCTATGATGAACTGCTGAATCAGGTGGCACGCTATGACACGGAGTGGTTGGTGCTGATTGCTCTCGGCCCGACCGCCACCATCATGGCATATGATCTCTACCGGAAGGGCTACCAGGCGATCGATCTCGGCCAGACACCATCCAAGTATCATAAAGCGAAGTACGGCACACTCTATCCTTCCGATCATCCCCTGTTTGCGCAGAAAGATCATTGATGATCCTGCTTAGGACGAATCTTCCGCTACGTCAAATCGACCGTCACTCCCGCGTAGGCGGGAGTCCAGAAAGGCTGAAAAGGGTGCAAAACCTCTGGATACCCGCCTGCGCGGGTAAGACGAACAAAGCTGGCGGAAGATTAGTAATAATCAGGTTGGTGATTGAGATGCTTGCAAAAAGCCGTGCATGGCTTTTTGCAAAAGGCTTGATTAGCTTTGGATTTATTGTTTCAGCCCGCTGGTTTAAAACCATGGACTTTGAGTCCAGGCCTTTCAGGCGCTACTCATTTTATCCGTCATCCCTGCGAAGGCAGGAATCCAGGGTGTTGAAAGTCTCTGGATTCCGGCTTAAACCATGCCGGAATGACGATCAATAGAAACCGGGTCTTGATTTTTTGATTTAGGGACTTTCAGTCTCGTCCAAACCGATGCGCTTTCAGTGCATCGTGGTTTAGTTGCTGTCTCCAGTTGTAGGATCGTTGTATGACATTGACCAAAAGGACGTTTCCACTACTGGTCCTTTCCTTTTTATGGATTGTTTTTTTTCCGGTTAAAGGTGTTGTTTTTCAGATCTGCCTTTATCTGCTTCCTCTCCTGGTTGTGTTGTCTGGCGATACCCGAAAATTGCTTGGTGAACACAATCGTCACATTGTGCTGTTGAGCCTGTGTTTTGCCCTGCCTCTGTTGCTTTCCGAACTCCGTGCCGTTTTGTTGTGGGGGGGTGCTTTGAGCGATGGTGCTTTTGAAGCGTTCTGGCGTCTGGCGTTTTTTCCGGTGGTCCTGGCCACGGTCTGCCGATATTGCCACTGCCGCTCTCGGCAGATCCTTGTGATTCTCACGGCGGTCGGCGTTGTTTATGGTTTAGCCGGGTTGAGTGGCGTTTTTTTTGATGATGTTTTTATGCCGCGTTCCTTTGGCCCACGTGCCTCCGGGTTTGTCTCTAATCCCAATCCGTTCGGCTTTTTGATGTCCGTGACTTCTTTAGTCTCTTTGTTTCTGCTTCTGTCGGCGAAACATCGTGGCGAAATGATTCTCGCGCTTGTCGGGGTTGCTGTTTCTTTTTCTGCGGTTGTTGTTTCAGGAAGCCGCAGTGCCTTTCTGGGCGGGGTTGTCGCTCTTATTGTCATGGCGCTGCTGGGCAGGCGCTGTTCCGTGCCTTCCTTTTCTCGCACACACCTCTTTGCCGGCCTTGGGATCGTGGTCGTTGTGGCCGGGGTCATTGTTGTTACGTCGCAGCCACTTGATGTGTTGAATGATCGGATTGTCCGTGCGACTCAAGATATCCGTCTGACGATCTGGTCCCATTATCTGCAGCGTTTTTTTGAACATCCCATCATGGGAGTCCCAATCAGTTGCAGTCAGAAGATCCAGATTCATGGACGAAGCTATGGACCCCATAACATGTATCTGTCCACTCTGGTTCAGTCCGGTCTTGCCGGTCTCATCGCACTGTTGACGGGTCTGCTCTGGGTATTCCGTAAGGCGTTTTTTATTGGCCCTGAGAAAATCGTCGTTGTGCCGATGGTGTTGTTGCTGTGCTGTTATTGTTTTTTTAACTCGTCCCTTTTCGGCAATGAAATGACCCAGGGGGTGTTTGCTCTGATCGTGGCGTTAACTCTCCACCCTGGCAAAGAATTGAGCTGATGAATACAAAGAGTAATCCCCCAGCTTTGCTGGGGGACCCCCAAAGTTTGACGGTTCCGGGAATATGACGGCAAGAAGTATTTTGGGGATTGAAGGTTGTGTTAAAGCCCTTTGCGGGGCTAGAAATCGCTAAAGACCTCGGTTTGACCGGGAGGCTGTTGTTGTGCCAATTTGCTTTTTTTTGAAAAACAACGATTGCATTTTCTGCTGCTGTCGTTGACAATGTTCCATTTAGGACTTTTCAGCCCGCAATGGATGTCATGTTTTTTGTGGGGGGAGAATGTCTTGAACAATCAGTGGTTGTTATGGCTTCAGAGAAACCGCGTGTGGCGCTGGTGCACGGTGAGCGTTTCCTGACGGTCATCTTTTTAGATTGCGCGTGGAACGAGTAACAACGACCTCCAGAATCTTCGTGATACTGTCATTAAACTGTTAGGGTTTGGTGAGATGCCCTTGTTAGATTTTCGTGTTGGATGCATTTTTAAAGCGATTGACACGATAACGCAGATCTGGGGGAGAGGTCACATGGTGGCGGTTATCGCCTGCCGGAAACTCTGTTGCCAACGTGCCATGTTTTGAATTTTTCGGGAGATTCCAATGGATATAGATCAGGATTTATTACAATGGCTGGTTTGCCCCAAGTGTAAAGGGCCGGTGCAGTTGGACAACGATGGAAATCTGCTCTGTGAAGCGTGTTCGTTGCGCTATCCGGTTCGCGATGGTCTGCCGGTGATGTTGATTGACGAAGCGGAAGAGGTGGAGCTCGCCACGTCGTGACAGCAACCTGTTTGACGTTACAGTCGCCACGTCGCATTGTCGTGCGCGGTACAAACTGGATTGGTGATGCGGTGATGACCACTCCGGCGTTATCGGCGTTGCGGGCCTGTTATCCCGAAACTGAAATCGTCATGTTGGCCAATCCTTTGGTGGCGGAGCTGTTCCGTGTCCATCCGGCCATTGACCGGGTGATGGTCTATGATCGTAAAGGTAGTCACAAAGGCGTGCGCGGTTTTCTGGCCATGGCCAATGAACTGCGCCGGGAAAAGTTTGACATCGCCGTTCTGCTGCAGAATGCCATTGAAGCCGCATTGCTGGCTTTTGCCGCCGGGATCCCCTGTCGGGCCGGTTACACGACAGATGGCCGTCGGCTGCTGCTCAATGCACCGGTCTCGGTGACGGCTGCCGATAAGCTTTTGCATCATACCGACTATTATCTGCAACTGCTGCGTCGCCTGGGTATTGAAGGCGGCGATGGCCGTTTGTGTCTGGCCATTGACCAGCAGGAGCAAGCCTGGGCGGAATCGGTTCTCGGCAATAACCGCATCATTGCGCTGAATCCCGGTGCGGCCTATGGCTCGGCGAAGCGTTGGATTCCGGAGCGTTTTGCCGAAGTCGCTGATCAGTTGGCCGAGCGTTATCAGGCGCGTATTCTGCTCACCGGCGGTCCCGGTGAAACGGAGATCGGTCAGGATATTGCCACGGCGATGAATCACGCTGTCATCAACATGGTGGGGCAGACCACGGTGCGGCAGATGATGGCTCTGTTAGCGAACAGCAGTCTGCTGGTGACCAACGATTCAGGCCCCATGCATGTTGCTTCAGCCTTTGATATCCCGATCGTTGCGGTGTTTGGTTCCACGGACCACACCACCACGTGTCCGGCTTCGGAACGGGTGCGCATTGTCCGTAAGGACACCGAGTGTGCGCCGTGTCTGCTGCGCCAATGTCCGACGGACCATCGCTGTATGACCGCCATTGAAGCCTCGGATGTCATTGAAGCTGCCTGCGAGTTACTGGAAAAACCATAAATGAAAATTCTTATCGTTAAGATGAGTGCCCTGGGCGATGTCATTCACGCGCTTCCGGTGTTGCGCTATATTCATCAACTTCACCCTGACGCAGAAATTGATTGGGTGGTTGAAGATCCTTTCGCGCCTGTTTTGTCAGGGCATCCGGACATCCACGAAATTCTTACAGTACGTACGAAATACTGGCGGACGTTGCCGACCATGACCATGCTTGGTAAGGCGCTGAAGTTCATCCGTCGACTGCGTCGAGATCATTATGATGTGGTACTGGACCTGCAAGGCAACAGCAAAAGCGGTTTGTTCACCTTGATGAGCCGCGCCGACAAAAAGTTCGGTTTCGATCGCCGCCACGTCCGGGAATGGCCGAATCTGCTGGCCACCAACCACCGTGTTGCTCTGGACGACGGGGAGCATCATATTGCCCAGCGTGCTTTGGCCGTGGCGCGCGCTGCCTTCCCGGGTGGTGATCCTGTGCCTCAGGCTGGACCGCTTCATGTGGATGAGGCGGCGCGACAACGGGTTGCTGAGCAATTGGCCGAACACGAAATGACTCCTCCCCTGGTGGTTTTCCATTACGGCACCACCTGGGAAACAAAATTATGGAACGTTGCCTGCTGGCAGCAATTGGCATGTCGGCTGATTGACGAATTTGGCATTGTGCCGCTACTCACTTGGGGGAATGAGCAGGAACGTCACGCCGCCCAGGCGATTCATGACGCCACTTCGGGGCGTGCGGTCATCTGGCCGCGCGGGACCCTGCCGGAATTGGTTGCTTTGCTGAATCGGGCCGACCTGGTGGTTGGTGGGGATACCGGCCCCATCCATATTGCTGCGGCCGTCGGAACGTCAACCGTTTCGTTGTTCCGAGTGACTGACGCAGAGCGTAATGGACCGGCCGGGCCGGAGCATCGTCGCTTGCAGAGCCCTTTGCCCTGTGCTATGTGTCTACGCAAACAATGTGATGACGATGATCAGTGCTCACGATCCATTCGCGTGGATGAGGTGATCTCCGCCATTGGTGAGTTGTTGGTCATGTCAGCCGATCTATCCGACGAAAGAGAGAGTTATGCAGGAAATCATTGACGAACAACTGCATCGTCATATTGAGGTTTTTGAACAGGTTGTGCTGCCGATGTCTGCTCAGGTTGAGGCCGTCGCCAAAGCCCTGTGCACTGCCCTGAAGCAGGGCCATAAGGTTCTGGTGATGGGCAATGGCGGTTCTGCCGCGGATTCCCAGCATTTTGCCGCGGAACTGGTCGGCCGTTTTCTCAAGAACCGTGCGGCTCTGCCTGCTATCGCCCTGACCACGGATACGTCGATTTTAACGGCGGTCGCCAATGATTTTGGTTACGACACGGTTTTCAGTCGTCAGGTTGAAGCGCTGGCCCAATCCGGTGATGTGGTGATCGGTATCTCCACCAGTGGAAACTCTCCCAATGTCCTTGCCGGGTTGCAGGTTGCCCGCGATAAAGGGTGTGTGACCGTTGCTTTGACCGGGCGCAATGGCGGTAAGATGCGTAACGGTGCTGATCTCTCACTGAATGTTGCCGTTGATGACACTCCTCGCATCCAGGAAGCCCACCTGACGTTGATCCATATTTTGTGTGATCTGGTCGAACGAGAGCTTTTTGCCGATTGATCCCATGGAAAAAATTTCTCCCCAGGAGTTTCAACGTCTTGTCCGATCCTGTCAGGTGCTGGAAAAAGACGGCCACGGCGAAAAAGTTCTGCGTCGACATGATGGCATCATCATCAAAATTTTTCGACGTAAGCGCCTTTTTTCCAGTGCGCTGTTGTTTCCCTATGCACAACGCTTTTCCCGCAACGCTTTGAAATTATGGGCCCTGGACGTCCCAACGGTTCGTGTGGTCAGGTGTGCCCACTGCACCAATCCGGCGCGTGATCTGGTGTGGTACCAGCCGGTCGAAGGACAGACCTTGCGTGATGTTGCCCGACGGGAATCCGTTGATGCAATGATGGAGGCTCTGGGCGATTTTATTGCCGATCTTCATGACCATGGGGTGCTGTTTCGCTCGTTGCATTGGGGGAATATTATTGTTCAGCCGGATGGAGCCTTCGGATTGATTGATATTGCCGATCTGCGTTGTGGGCGGCGTGCTTTAACCCCTGCGCAACGGCAGAGAAATTTTCACCATCTACTGCGTTATAAAGAGGATCGGAGTCGTTTTTTTGACCTGATCGATCTGTTTTGCCGAGGTTACGCTGCGCGTAGCGGGCTTGGTGAAGAGCAATGTCGTCAATGGCTTCTCAATGCTGCAACGTCCGTTGATACAAAGGGGCATCGTTAATGCGTCTGGCGTTTGTTTTGTTCAAATATTTCCCCTATGGCGGTTTGCAGAGAGACTGCTTGAAGATTGCTGTTGAATGCCAGAGGCGCGGCCATGAGATTTCTCTTTATTGCCTTGAATGGAGCGGTCCGAAACCTGACGGGATGAATGTCCACATTCTTCCCATCCGTTCGTGGCGTAACTACCATCGCTATGAACAATTTGTCGCTCACGTGCGTCAGGAGATTAAACGGCTCGCTTATGATGGTGTTGTTGGATTTAACCGTATGCCGGGGTTGGACGTTTATTTTGGCGCAGACCCGTGTTTTGCACTCAAAGCGCAACAACGCTCCGCTTTGTACCGTCTGTTGCCGCGATCACGAAGTTTTCTTAAAGCGGAGCAGGCCGTCTATGGCGAAGAGTCCGCAACACATATCCTGATGTTGTCCAACCTTGAGATCGAGGCGATTCAACGCATCTATAACACTCCTGATGACCGCTTACATTTGTTGCCGCCTGGTGTGGCCCGTGATCGACTGGCCGGCGCGGATTATCAACAGCGCCGTCAGCAGTTTCGCCGGCAACTTGGCATTCAGGACGAAGAAAAATTATTGTTGATGGTGGGGTCCGGTTTTCGGGTCAAAGGGGTTGATCGTGCTCTGAAGGCGATGCAGAGATTACCTGAGGATCTGCGGCAAAAGAGCCAACTGATGATTCTCGGACGGGATAATCAGGCGCCGTTCGAACGGCTGGCGCGTCAACTCGGTCTTGAGGGTCGCGTACAGTTCTTGGGCGGTCGTGATGACGCGCCCAACTTCCTGTTCGCCGCTGATCTGCTTATCCATCCTGCCTATCGTGAGTCCGCCGGCATGGTGCTTCTCGAAGCCGTCGCAGCCCGCTTGCCGGTGCTGGTCACCGACACCTGTGGTTACAGCTTTCATATTGAACGCTCCGGAGCCGGCGTTGTTCACCAATCTCCTTTTGATCTGGATCGGTTCACGCGCGAGCTGACTCAGATGCTTTGCAATGAAACGTCTTCATGGCAACAGGCGGCTGCGCAGTATGTCGCCGAGACCGATATCTTTGGTCTGGCGGAAAAAGCGGTGGATGTTATTGAAGAGGTTGTCGCATGATCGTGTTACCGAGTTCCTGGCAGCAACAATGGCATGGGCGCGATTATTTTGAGGTCGTCCTCGGACTTGAAGGGGAAGAGTACCGCAACATGGATGGCCGTCGGACGTTTCGTTTCGAGAAGGACGGCCGTGGATATTTTGCCAAAGTCTATTCCGGGCTGGGCTGGAAGCGGATCTTTAAAAGTTTACTGGCTTTTAAACGGCCGCCTGTGCTCACCGCAGCCAATGAATGGCGGGCGATTCGTCGTTTGGAGGAGCTGGGCATCGATACCATGTCGCTGGTCGGTTATGGTGAACGCGGCAGTGATCCGGCAAGAAGGCAATCCTTTATCATTACGGAAGAGTTGACGCCGACGGAGAGCCTGGAAGACTTCTGTCGTAACTGGCGTCAAGAACCACCGCCCGTTGTTCTCAAGCGGGCGCTGGTGCGTAAACTGGCCCATATCTCGAAACAACTTCACGATCATGGCGTCAATCATCGCGACTATTACCTGTGCCATTTTCTTCTCGACCTCTCCGGGGGACGGGAACAGTTGCAGCCTGATGACCTGACCCTGTACCTGATTGATCTGCATCGTGTTCAGTTCAGGCGGCGGTTGCCGCAACGCTGGCGGTTGAAAGATCTGGCTGCTCTGTATTTTTCCAGCATGGAGATCGGCTTGACACAACGGGATCTCTATCGATTTATTGAGATCTATACCGACCTTCCGTTGCGGCAGGCGTTGCAGACGCATACGTCATTGTGGCAGCAAATTGCACGTCGCGGTGCTCAACTGATGGAACGCTATAACCGAAAGTATCGCCCCCATGCGTGAATTTCTTTTACGCCATCGTGCTTTGCTCTTGATCATGGCGCTCTCCTTCAGCCTGAAGTTGCTGTTTCTCTGGCAAGGGGAGGTGGTTAATCCGGATTCGGCGACCTATATCGCCGCCGCTCAGAAGCACGCCCAAGGAATGTATGCCGAAGGGCTGCGCTACTATCAGATGCCGTTCTATCCACTGTTGTTGGCGGGTATGCATGCGGTGTTTCCCAACTGGATCGTTGCCGGGCAGCTGTTGACGGTTATTCCTCTGGTCCTTTGTCTGTGGCCGCTTTACGCCGTGACGTCCCGTTTATTCGACCGCCATGCTGCGGCGGCATCAACCTTGTTGTTTGCGGTGTTGCCCTCTTTTAATGTCGCGGCTACCTCCATCAAGCGCGATCCGCTGTTTCTGCTGTTCAGTGTGACGGCACTGCTCTGTCTCGTGCTGTGCTACCAGGAGCGCCGCTGGCATTTTGCTCTGTTGTTCGTCCTGATGTCTGTTTTGGCCATTTTGACCCGCATTGAGGGCGTGTTGCTGCCCCTGGTGGGCGTCCTGTCCTTTTTTCTGCTGCGCAGAAAACTGGGTTGGTCACGTAAGGCTGTCATCGGCTACCTTGTTGCCGTCAGTCTGCTGCCCGTCACCCTTTGGGCGATTCTTGCCGCGTTTCAACGGTTCGGCATCGTGTCCCCTTCTCGGTTAGACGAACTTGCCCTTTGGGGTAAGTCGTTGATGTCGCTTGATTTTCTTTCAGGCTACCAGCACATGATGGCGCGGTTGAAAGAGATACAACAGACATTGCCCGGTGATGATCTGCACAATAACCTGCTCGAGACCACGCGTCATTATGCCCCATTGATTTATGCTCTCGGTCTGCTGGAGTTACTGGGAAAAGCACTGTTCCCAACCTCGCTGGTCGCCTTATGGGCCAGGCGCGGGCAAAGAGTGCCGCAGGTGATGGAGCGCAGCCTGCTCACGGCTGTTATTGCCGGTGTGCTTTTGCTCAATTTGCTTTTCAGCTTGAAAAGCAATTTTACCACCGAACGTTATGTGTGGCTGGCGGTTGTTGGTCTGGTGCCTTGGGTAGGGCAGGGAATTATTGTGTGTGTTCAACGCTTTGGTACGCGCACACTTGGCGTGCTCCTGGTGCTGGTGTTTTTTATCGGGACACCTCTCGCCGCCACCTTTGAAAAACTTGCTGCGCCACAGGATCGCACGGTTGTCTTTGCGGGAGAGTGGTTGAAAACATTCGATTCCCAAGATGAATTGCGGACATTTTACAATGACCGCCGCCTGCCTCTTTATTCACACCGTGTGGCGGACGTCAACAGGGTTCGTTCGTTGGAATGGTTGCAGCTCCACGGCAAGAAGCGAAAAGACATTGATTTCATCGCCCTTTATCTCTCCAATAAAAAAAATGAGACGACGAGTATTGATGGATTCCAGACGATCAAAACGTTTTCTGGGGCTCAAAAAACCGTTGTTCTCCTCCAGAGGGTAAATAATTGACGGGCAATCCGTTTTCAGGTTGGGTTTGCAACAGGATGCGCCTTTAACCGCGGAAGGGAAAGGCGTCGTAGAGCTGTTTTTTGATCGTTTCTATCCCCGGTCTCTGATAACTTTCGCGTAATCCGTCCAGGTCCTCAACCACGGTTTGTTCATTGAACGGATAAGGTTGAATTCCCTCCAGTCCAAAGACCGAATAATAATCCGCGAATTTGAAATCATTGCCCCGTACCCGTTCGGAGAGTTTGAGCCAGGCATTCGGGATATTCAGAGCGTCGGCAATAATGAGTCCATGCAGGCTGGAAGAGAGAATGATTTCACAGCGCGCTACCTGCTCAAGGAAGTCAATCGTTTCGGAAAAAATATCAATAAACGTGACACCCGATTGCTTGAGAAATTCGACAACCGCAGGATGTTTTTGATCGACATAATGCGGAACGATTCCGACGCGGTAGTTTTTTTGACACGGCTTGTCGGGTAGCAGGATGTCGCTGAGCAGGCCGGGATCACCCATGGCCTTGATCGGCTGGTTCTTGATCAGGGCCGCCGTGTATTTGCCGCGAACAGCGTCAAAGGTATGTGGGCTGCGAAAAGCTGCCTGTTCCTGAATCAGACCACTGCCCCACACGTGGACGCGATGGGTCCAGAAGTGATTTTTCAGCCGATGAAGAATGCTGCCGACCGCGACAAGGTCGCAGCTTTTGGGCTTGGCGTACTCCACCTTGCGTCCGGCAATCGCCTCGCATAAAACCGGCGACAACCAATCCCCAAAATTCTTTTGGCCGTTTTTCAAACCGGACGACCAATAGACTTTCAGCGGCTTTTGCATGTTCTATTTCTCCACCTTGCGCACCAGAATGTCTTCCATCACCAGATAGGGCAGATCGGACCCATAAAACATGTTCAGCGCATCTTGCGGTGCACACACCATCGGTTCACCGCGGCGGTTGAGGGAGGTGTTGAGGGCGACGCCGTTGCCGGTGCGTTTCTCCAGCTCCTTGAGCAGGGCATAGTAGCGCGGGTTGGTGTCTTCGGTGACCACTTGGGCACGCGACGTGCCGTCTTCGTGAATGACCTCGGGAATCCGTTCATTCCAGGCCGGATTGACCTTGAAGGTAAAGGTCATATAAGGCGCTGGATGGTTGGTCTGCAACAGGTCTTCCGCAACGGTATCGAGGACACTGGGACAGAAAGGCCGCCAGCGTTCACGGTATTTGATCTGCTCGTTGATGCGGTCGGCCACGCCGGGTACGCTCGGACAGCCGAGAATGCTGCGGCAGCCGAGTGCACGCGGGCCAAATTCCATGCGGCCCTGAAACCAGGCAACGGGCTGGCCTTGGGTGAGAATCTCCGCCACGGTTTCCGGGATGTTGTCGATCTTTTCCCACTGCGGTTTCTCCGGGTGGGCTTCACAGGCGGCAATGCATTCTTCGTTGGTGTATTGAGGGCCGAGGTAGACGTGCTTGAGTTTTTCCACCTGGATGCCGTGCAGGTGCGCAGCATAAGATGCGGCGCCGATGGCGGTTCCGGCATCTGAGGCGGCAGGTTGGACGAACAATTCCTTCACATAAGGCAGGTCCATGATGTACTGGTTGAGCTTGACGTTAAGCGCGCTGCCACCGGCAAAACACAGCTGGCCGGTTTCCTGAAGGATGTCTTTCAGATAATAGTCGATCATCTCCAAAGAGAGTTTTTCGAACAGACCCTGAATACAGGCGGCATAGTCAATGTAGGGTTCGTCGGCATTGTCACCCTGACGTTTAGGACCCAGCCAGTCGATCAGTTTGGGGCTGAAGTAATAGCCTTTGCCGTCTTCTTTATAGCGACGGTACCCGACCGTGTTGACCAGTTCGGTGTTGACGGTCAGTTCGCCGTTTTCGAATGTGGCCAGCCGCGAAAAATCATATTTTTTCGGATCGCCGTAAGGGGCCATGCCCATCACTTTGAACTCGCCGTCGAGCATTTCGAAACCAAGATATTCGGTCATGGCTCCGTAGAGACCACCGAGAGAATCGGGATCGTAAAATTCCTTAATTTTGTGGATCTTGCCATTCTCGCCGTAACCGAAAAAGGTGGTGGCGTATTCCCCCTTGCCGTCAATGCCGAGAATCGCGGTTTTGCCCTGAAATCCGCTGAGGTGGTAAGCACTGCTGGCGTGGGCCAGATGGTGTTCAACCGGAACAAACTCGATGTTGTCCCAACGGATACCGACCTGCTGGAGCATGTTTTTGACATTAGCAATGTTGCGATGATAACGACGGTTGCCGTTAAACAAAGCGGTCAGTGAGCGGTCAGGTGCATACCAGTAGCGTTTGGCGTAATGCCAGCGATCCGGGCGGTCCAGGCCGATTTCACTGAACGGGAAGGCGACAATGTCGACGTCTTCAGGTTTGATGCCGGCAAAGTCGAGGCAGAATTTTGTGGCTTCGAGGGGCATGCGGTTTTTAGCGTGTTTATCGCGGATAAAGCGTTCCTCTTCAGCGGCAGCGACCAGTTTGTCGTCAATGTACAGTGCCGCGGAAGGATCGTGGGTCAGTGCTCCAGACAGTCCAAGAATTACTTTGGGCATGAGTCTTATCTCCATCGTCACGACAGCCGAAGCGGTGTCGTGTCAAATTTTTTAATTATCTGAGGCTGTTCGCAAAAAACTCAGATGTCACCAGGTTGTGGCAGATGACGGTCAAACCAGCGATACAGAGCCGAGTCGGCTTTCCAGTTGCGCAGAAAACGGTTTCGATCCCGCCGGTACAGTTTGTGAAAACGGTTGCGGGAACGCGGTTCCCACATGGCATCCAAATCAATCACGGCAATGCCTTGATCCGCCACCAGAAAATTGGTGGCTTTGCAGTCACCGTGAACAATGCCGAGTTGCAAGAAAATGCGGAACAGCTCGATCAGCTGGTTGGCCGTATCGAGTCGTTGTCCCGTCGGTTCGTTTTCGGCAGAAAAATAGTCGGCGACATCCCTGCCTTCAACAAAGTCGCACACATAATACCCTGTTAAGCGTAAAGGACCAAACCGTTTTTCGGCCATGGCAACGGCTGAAGGGGTTGATATTCCGCTGATCTTCAAGCGGTGCGCATTCCCCCAGGAGACAGATGCTCGGGTGCGGCGCAGGCAACGCTTGAGTCCATGCCAGAACGTCTTGATATTGTAGCGTTTGATCACCCAGTCGCCATCTGGCGTGGTGAATCGCACCACCGTTGCGCTGTTGCCGTCTTTGAGCAGGGTCCCGGAAGCAACCAGTTGATCCGGATCGGTTTTAAACCGGGCCATGAAACTGTCCGGGAGATCCCGGCGTTGAATCATGTCGAGACGGCCCTGTCGGCGGCGGAGGAATTCACTGCAGGTGCGGAATGCTTTGGCCACGTATTTAAGACGTCTTTTCTGCCTTTGAACACTGAGTCGCTGCTGCACCTGTTCGATTGATTCGGTCGTCAGCTGACGTTGCTCGACGTAGTGTTGGATGACGGACGGCAACAGGGCGTCAAAGCGGGGCGAAATTTGAGCCCAGAACAGTGCCAGGTTGTCGGTGCTTGGTTGTGGGGCTAATGGGCTTTGATCCTTATTGCCGGTGATGGCGTCGCCATCAATGGTGAAAATGGTGTCCCCGGCGATCAAAAAGTTAGCCAGATGAAGATCCTGTTGCCATAAGCCGTGTTCATGTTGCCGGGCAACCTCGGTGACTAATCGGGTCAGCAGGGTGAGGCGTTCGTCGTTTGAACGGCACCTCTGCCAGGCCTGCAGGGCGGAAATCGCTTCAGGGATGAAGGTAAAAACCAGAACGGGCGTGCGGTCTGTCAATTCACCGGAGAAGAGCAGCGACGGTGTGGTAATGCCGGCCTGGAGGAGTCTTTCAATGCCGTGTTTTTCCCGGTGCCAATGCCGTTTTGCTGAAGTGCGATGAAGAAACAGTTTTACCAGAACCTGCTGCTGATTCCATGTTCCACGCAGGACACAACGCTTTTGTGGTAAATCGCGTAGCACCTCATCGCAAACGATTTGAGCCTGATCGGTACGATCAAGGGTAATGGAAAACGGACAGGCGTGGGGAATAGCAGTCATGTCTTTTCGTCTGAAATTTCAGGAAGCGGCAATGCTGTTAAGAGTTTCTCTGGACTTTTACGTGGGCGGCGACTCTAACACAGCTTTCGCACGGAATCCACTGGTCTGTTTGACGGATTAACTGCGTCGTTTTTTATCGATGCGCCTGGCCACTTGCCGCCAGAGTGTTTTTGCGTGGGTGTCGAGTTTATTCAAGCCGAAGTAGGCACGCATGAACGATACGCGATCTCGGTTGGCCACCTGTTTACTCCGCCGGGCCAGAGCGGTGAGGTCACGAACTCGGCGTGCTTCAAACCAGGGACGCCAGCGTGTTTTCTCAAGATCAATGAGCCGGGCATCAAACTGTCCGTCAGCTTCTCGCAGAAAAATATGTTTAGGGAACAGGCAGCGATGTTCCAGTCCGTGTTCGTGTAGGGCCTTGACCAAATTGCCGCAGGCAACCGCTGTTGCTGTGCATTCTTGACGCCGGGGGCGTCCATCTTCCTGCCAGTTATGAATAATTGTTTCAAGTGGTTGATAGCCCGTGAGAAATTCAGTAACCAGGATGGCTTGCATCTCGTTGCCGGCTTTTCTCGTGGCGCAGTAGACGGCTTTTAGTGCCGGAATATTAGCCTGCTCATAGCGGCGGATGCTGTCCATCTCTTTGAGAAATGTGGGAATACCGATCAACGGATGACGCAACGTGTGGCTGCGATAGTTGCTTTGCCGTTTGATGACCACAGTGTGTTGCTGCTGTTCGTCGTCTTCAAAAGAAAAGATACACACCTTGCTCCAGCCGTTTTTGCCCCGGCCGACATTGCCTTCATCAACCGCGGTTAACTCCAGATCCCAGAGTTGTTCAAACGTACCCAGGTGACTGTTTTTCAGAATGTTCTTCCATTCGGGGTTGATGTAAATCAGGGTTTCATTCATGGCTTATCACTAAAGGAGAAAGGAGTTGAAGAAAAACCAAGGGGCGTTCTCAATCAGGCTATGTTAGCACACAGTTAATCCGTCAGGCCACTGAACTTTTGACGGCATGGGGGATTAGGGGGCGTTGTCAATTAGAAGAATGAGCCATATTTTGAGGGATTTTTCGTGTCAGCAAGGCACATGGAGGCGTCATCGTCATTCTATGGCAACGACATGTAACGCAGCTGACGCGGAAAAGATCCAAAATACTGCCATGAAAACTGATTGACAACGCCCCCTAAAATCAAGGCCATTGAATTTTGTAGGCAAGATGGAAATCGCATGTGTTCATCAGCCCGAAGCCGTTTCTTTTCAGTGCGCGGTCACTGCTGAAAATTCGTGTGTATGGCACAGCATCGTGCCGTTCACGCAAGGCGAAGTCAGACCCGAAGATTTCGTGTTGATAGAACACTATCAGCTCACCCACGATTAAATCCTGTTTTTAAGCCGTTCTGAATACGTTTGGTGCTTTTTTGCCGGTTAAACTTTTTTCTGTAATATTTCTTTTTGAAAGATTGCTATCTATTTGAATAGATAAAATGTTTTTATTTGTACGTTTGCTTGATCCGCGGTGGTGCGAATTGGTTTTACCGCTTGATGTTGATGATGGAAACAGGTTATATTTTCTGCCCTTTGTTTAAGGTTTTTAAGTTAATAGATGTGCAGCGGGATTGCGATGACTGAAGATCAGATTCAGGACTTTATGGAATCTTTGCCTCAATTGCGGGCCCTGGTGGTCGGTGATTTGATGCTTGATGAATATTTGTGGGGAAAAACAGGACGAATCTCTCCTGAAGCGCCGGTCCCTGTGGTTGATATTTCACAGGATGATTTACGCCTGGGCGGAGCCGGCAATGTTGTCAATAATCTGCGGGCTTTGGGCTGTCAGGTGCAGGTCTGCTCGGTTCTGGGCGATGATGCGGATGGACGTTGCCTGTTGAGTCAATTGGAACAGACCGGCGTTGACGTGGCCGGCGCCCTGTTCGATGTGGATCGTAAAACCAGTCGTAAAACCCGTATTCTTGCCAGTAATCAGCAGATGATGCGCATTGATCGGGAAAGTCGGCAGCCTCTCAGTGGCGAGATAGAAAAACAGCTCATTGATGAAATTGTCGCACGAATAACTCATGTGGATGTGGTGTTTCTTTCTGATTACGGCAAAGGGGTGCTTACGGATCTTGTGTTGTCTCGTGTGATTCAGGCGGGAAGATCACAAGGCGTTCCTGTTGTTGTTGACCCCAAGGGAACCGATTATTGTCGCTACCGTGGCGCGACACTTCTGACACCCAATCGGTCCGAAGCCTCAGAAGCCTCGGGGATCAGGATCGAAGACAATAGCAGTCTTGCTGCTGCCGGAAAGAAACTTCTTGAGCTGGCAGACCTGGATGCCCTGGTCTTAACGCGAAGCGAAGAGGGCATGTCTTTGTTTTTTCGCCAGGGAGATCAAATTGATTTGCCGACGCGTGCTCAGGAAGTGTTTGACGTGTCCGGGGCCGGAGATACGGTTCTGGCCCTTGTCGGCATAGGGCTTGCGGCCAAACTCTCTTTAAAACAAGCCGCAACCGTGGCCAACATTGCCGCGGGTATTGTCGTGGGGAAGGTGGGAACCTCCACGGTCAGCAGCCGCGAGATTATGCAAGCCGTTTTGCAAAACGGCTTGCCTGAAGAAAGCAAGATTCAGACGTCTCAGGCCCTCGCTGATATCCTCAGCCATGCACGTAAGTATGGCAAACGCGTTGTTTTTACGAATGGCTGTTTTGATTTGCTCCATGCCGGACATGTGAGTTATCTACAGCGTGCCCGCGAGCTTGGCGATATCCTTGTTGTTGGTTTGAATACGGATCAATCCGTCCAACGACTTAAAGGACCAACCCGGCCACTGGTCAACGAAGACGATCGTGCCTTTGTGATCGCGGCACTGGCGTGTGTCAGCTATGTGGTGTTATTTGACGAAGATACGCCATTGGAATTGATTAAAGAGCTCCGTCCCGATGTTTTGGTGAAAGGGGCAGACTACACCCTGGACAACGTCGTGGGTCGTCGTGAAGTGGAAAGCTGGGGGGGAGCCGTTGAGCTGATTGAGTTTATTCATGGTCGCTCAACGACGGGTATTGTCGAGCGTATTCTGGCGTCACAATAGCCACGGTTCGACGATTCAGGTCAGGCGGTTTTTATCCTATTGATTCTGAAAGCAAGACGGAAAGCGCTGCTGACGAGGAAAAGATCCCAAATAGTGCCATGAAGGCTGGTTAAGAACTCCCCGCTAAGCACGGGCAAAACATTAATGCAAAATTTCACCTGTTTTAAGGCATACGATATCCGTGGACCATTGGCTGACGGGTTAAATGAAGAGGTTGTCTATCTCTTCGGTTCAGTACATGCTGAAACCTGTGGTGGTCGGCTTCTTGTCGAAGGGGGCTCGGGAACAGGAGTCGTAGGGCGAATTTTGCATAGCAAGAGGGCATGATTTTGTCAGTTAGGCTAGTGCAGAAGGCTGGACCCGTTATTGATATTGTTCTTGCCAGCTACAATGGGGCAGACTTTATTCAACAGCAGATCGAATCTATCCAAGCGTGCGCTGGTTACGATGAGTTGGTTGCCCGGATTCTTGTGGTGGATGATGGTTCCTCTGATGCGACATTGACCATCGTTTCATCTCTGGCAAAAAGTGATGGAAAAATTTCTTTTTTTGCCGGTGGGGATTCTCCCTTGGGGGTTGTCGGCAATTTCTCTCGCGGCTTGAAGTTGACTTGTGCTCCTTATGTGATGTTTTGTGATCAAGATGATGTTTGGCTGCCCAATAAGATTAAGTTGAGCTTGCATGCAGTCGTTGGTGTTGAAAGTAGCGTGGGGAGGCACATTCCTGTTCTCACTTATTCAGATTTGAAAGTTGTCGATTCGCGTTTGCAGGTCTTGGCTGACTCTTTTTGGGCTTATCAGGGTATCCCGGAAAGCTGGGGTGAGCGTTTTAGCCAATTGTTGGTCCAGAATGTGGCTGCCGGCTGTACGATGCTTTTTAATCGCGCTCTCGTTGAAAAAGCCTGCCCTTTTCCTGGGCAGATAATGATGCATGACTGGTGGATGCTCCTTGTTGCCCATGTTTTCGGCAAGGTGGTACGCCAACCGCAGACCTTGGTTTTGTATCGACAGCATTCCTCCAATCAAATTGGCGCTAAAAAGCTGTCAGGGGTGCTTTTTTTTCAGTTTGTACCGCTATTGCGTCAAGCATGGAGCAATTTGTACCGATTAAGTGATCAGGCCCGTGCTTTTTCGGCATGCTTTAAACGAGAACTCCAAGGATTCCAACCTGAGTCAGAACTGAAAACATTGCAGTTTTTGGTAGGGCTTTCTTCGTTTTCCACGGTAAAAAAGGTGGGAGCATTGGTCGACGGAACGATAAGAAAGAGCAATTTGTTTCGCAATGTTTGTCTGTTTTTTTTACTCTTGTTTCCACCTTATCGTAAGAGCGATTGATTTTAGGCGGATCGGGGAAAAGTTTCGGTCTATAAAGGAGCTGAAAGGGAGTGTTGATTCGGGTTCTCTTATCCTTTTTATCCAGGTTTTTGATAAGGTCTTTATTCCTATTGCTTCAGACAAGGAATAACTACACATTTACTCCTGTTTAGTGTATAAATAGCGAGCTTTTCTGAACTGTTACTAACGCGCTGATTCTCTCTAGCCAAGCTGGGGAGGACACCTGAAAATAGGGGGGGACTTGAAGGTAGTTGTTACAGGAGGAGCGGGCTTTATCGGTTCCGCAGTGATCCGCCACATCATTCAAGATACCGAGGATTCTGTCGTTAATCTCGATAAGTTGACATATGCCGGTAACCTTCAATCGTTACAGCAGGTTGCTGATAGTCGTCGCTATTTTTTCGAGAAAGTCGATATTTGCGATCGTGCCGAAGTTGAACGGGTGTTTAACCAGCATCAACCTGACGTGATTATGCATTTAGCGGCAGAAAGCCATGTTGATCGTTCTATTGACGGACCGGCTGCATTTATCGAAACGAATATTGTCGGGACCTATACGTTGTTGGATGTCGCCCGTCAGTATTGGAGCCAGTTGGACGAAGTACGCAAGTCAGTGTTTCGTTTTCATCATATTTCCACTGATGAGGTCTATGGTGACCTTGAAGAAGCCGACGACCTGTTTGTTGAAGATATGGCGTATGCGCCCAGTTCTCCCTATGCGGCAAGCAAGGCCAGCTCGGATCATTTGGTTCGTGCTTGGAATCGTACCTTTGGGCTTCCGGTTGTTGTGACCAACTGTTCGAATAATTATGGTCCATACCATTTTCCGGAAAAATTGATCCCACTGATGATTCTAAATGCACTGGAAGGAAAATCTTTGCCGGTTTATGGTTCTGGAAAGCAAATCCGCGATTGGTTGTATGTCGAGGACCATGCTCGGGCACTGTACACAGTGTTGACGACCGGAGAGATTGGTGAGACCTATAATATAGGTGGCCACAACGAAAAGAAGAATATTGAAGTCGTTCAGGCGATTTGTGCCTTGCTTGAAGAGTTGTCTCCTCAAAAACCGGCAGGTATCACCAATTATGTTGACCTGATTACCTATGTTCAGGATCGTCCTGGCCACGATTTACGCTATGCTATTGACGCCGGAAAAATCCAACGTGAGTTGGGCTGGGCGCCTCAAGAAACCTTTGAGAGTGGTTTGCGCAAGACGGTTCAATGGTATTTAGATAATCAGCTGTGGTGTCAGCATGTCCAGGATGGTTCCTATCAGCGCCAGCGGTTGGGGATGAATGTCGCTGTGACGACACAGGATGGAGAGTAGACTGTGGGTACGTTGCGAATTGCTCTGATTGGTGCCAACGGTATGCTGGCCAGCATGTTTCGACGGACAACTCCTCCAACTGTTCAGCTGTACCCGTTTGACCTGCCGCAGTTTGATTTGACCGATCACGACCAGGTGCGATCACTGTTGTTCGATCTGGCTCCTGAGATTATCATCAATTGTGCCGCTTTTACCCAAGTGGACAATTGTGAAACACAGCAGTCATTGGCTTATGCGGTGAATGGGGCTGGACCAGGGGTGCTGGCCGAGGTCGCCAGGGAGATCCAAGCGACGCTGGTGCATATTTCGACTGATTTTGTTTTTTCTGGTGAGAAGACAACGCCCTATACTGAAGATGACCCGACAGGTCCTATAAGTGTCTATGGTAAATCCAAGTTGCAGGGAGAACAGACGATTCGCGAGAGTGGTTTGTCCCAGTACTATATTGTGCGCACCAGTTGGCTCTATGGTCCTGAAGGTCCCAACTTTGTCGAGACCATGATTCGATTGGCCGGCGAACGGGAAGTTCTTGGGATCGTCGCCGACCAATTAGGGTCCCCGACGTCCACCTATGATCTGGCTGATGCGGTCTGGCGATTGCTGGCTTTGACAGATGGAGCGCGGCCACGAGCCGAATACGGAATTTACCATTACAGTAACGAAGGGGTATGCAGCTGGTACGACTTTACTTGTGAAATTGTTTCTCAGTTGCACCAGTTCGATCAGAAGCTGGTGGTGAAAACGATCAACCCCATCGCGACAACCGATTATCCGGTTCCTGCTGGACGACCAGCTTATTCTGTTTTGAGTAAAGAAAAGATCACGCAGCAAATTGGCTTAAAGGTTCCCGCTTGGCAGGTCAGTTTGCATCACTATCTGCAGGAGCGATTCAACGCTTAGGGCGATGCCACATTGGAGAGCCCGTAACGATTTGAATTGATGATTTTAACGAGGAGTTTCATGTCGGGAATAAAAAAAGGGATTGTCCTCGCCGGTGGAGCGGGTACCCGCCTTTATCCGCTGACCTTGGTGGCCAGTAAGCAGCTGCAGTCCGTTTACGACAAACCGATGATTTATTATCCACTGTCAACATTGATGCGGGCAGGGGTGCAGGATATCTTGATTATTTCAACACCCCAGGATACCCCTCGGTTTCAGGAACTGCTGGGGGATGGTTCACGCTATGGTCTCCGATTGAGCTACGAGGTTCAGGCTGAGCCGAAAGGGATTGCACAGGCTTTTCTCGTCGGAGAAGAGTTTATCAACGGTGAACCGGTTTGTCTGATCCTTGGAGACAATATCTTTTACGGCAAGATGGGGTTGACGAAAATCTTTTCTGGGTTTGAAGGTGGGGCGAAGGTTTTTGGCTACCCGGTAAACGATCCTGAACGTTACGGGGTGGTGGAATTTGATGCCGGCGGAAAGGCGATTGGTTTGGAGGAAAAGCCACAGCAGCCGAAGTCCCGCTATGCGGTTCCTGGGCTTTATCTGTACGATAGTAAAGTTGTCGAGATTACTCGTGCCCTCAGGCCATCAGCACGAGGTGAGTTGGAGATTACCGATGTCAATCTCGAATATCTCAAGCGTGGCGAGTTGCAGGTTGAAAAATTGGAGCGCGGAATTGCTTGGTTGGACACCGGCACCCATCAGAGCCTGCTGGAGGCCAGCCACTTTATCGGCACCCTTGAAGCGCGACAGGGGTTAAAAATCGCCTGCCTTGAGGAGGTCGCGTATAAAAAGGGTTACCTGACAGCTGAACAAATGGCTCAGGTTATTAACAACACGCCGCCGTCAAGCTACCGCAGCTATCTGGAGATGGTGTTAAGTGATGGAGTCCATTGATGGACGTGATTAAAACGGCAATCCCGGAAGTTTTGATTTTTGAACCCCGGGTTTTTGGGGACGATCGCGGTTTTTTTTATGAGAGTTTCAACCTCCGGCACTGGCAGGAACTTAGTGGCCTGCAACGTGAATTCGTCCAAGACAACCACTCCCGGTCATCCCGTGGGGTATTGCGCGGTCTTCATTATCAACTTCCGCCGGCAGCTCAAGGGAAACTGGTGCGCTGTACGGTGGGTGAGGTCTATGATGTGGCGGTGGATATCCGTCGATCATCGCCAACATTTGGGCAGTGGGTTGGTGTAAGTCTTTCGGCGGAAAACAAGCGTCAGTTGTGGATTCCCGAGGGGTTTGCCCATGGCTTCGTTGTGTTGTCTGAGGTCGCAGAGTTTTTATACAAAACCACCGATTATTATGCTCCGGAATGTGAGCGCTGTATCCGTTGGGATGATCCGGATATCGCCATCGAATGGCCTTGTGTTAACCCGCAGCTTTCAGCAAAAGACCACAAAGGTGGTTGTTTGAGTGCTGCTCAGGTGTTCGAAGGATAGCTGACGGGCCATTTATACAATTCACCTTACTGGCCCGACCGCAGTTTTTTCTTTGATAGAGAGACGAGTTCTTTGATTCTTCACTCCGATAAAACCGTCATATTTTTATTGCGCTTGTTTTTTTTCATCATCGGCGGTTCCGGACTGATTGTTTCTCTGCTGCTCGGAAACAGTTGCCCTTTATGTGAACCTTCTCAGGGATGCAAGAGCGTGGACGTTGCCCAGTCCACGGGATTTCGATCATTCATTTCTTATGACATCGAGCTGGACGAATTCGACGACACCTCGTCCGGGTTCGTTCCTGGGTTATTTGAGCCGACATCAGAGTTTTTCTTCCTGAAAGCAGAAAGCGGGCGATTTTCAGCCGCTGATCGTTTGTTCTTCGCGTGCAGCTGGCCTCCCGTGTGCTCGCGTCCCCCTCCGACCATCAACGCCTGAATAACCGTTGCTGCCTGTTGACGGTGCAGCCCCTTATCGCGCCCAAAGAACGCAGAGACTGCCAAGAGAGAAAACTCAAGGGCAAGATTTTCAGAGAAAATTTCCTTGGCGGGAGTGGCCGTCTTGAAAGAGAGCCGACATCGAGAGAAGAGGATTGTCTTGTACCCTTCTTTCTCTGTCGTCTCGGTCGTTTCTGTGATCCGACAGGCGGTGAAACCATCGATAAAATAAGAGAATTTCCAGTTTTTTGCCTACTTGACGCTACGGCAACAATGTGCAACTATCACGATTTGCATTTTTGGCTGAGGAGAATAATGCTCAATGAAAAAATTTTTGAAACAATGGCGCCCCTATCTCGTCTACGGCGGGGTTTTTAGCCTTTTTATAAATGTACTGCAACTGACATTTCCTATCTACATGCTGCAGATCTACGACCGAGTCCTGTCCAGTTACAGTATGCCGACCCTTTTTGCCATTACCGTTGCAGCAGTGTTGTCTCTGATTGTTATGGCCTCCCTTGAGTTTGTCCGCTCAAGGTTGTTGGTTCGCTGTGGCGTGGCCATTGATCAGGCATTAAGTCGCAATGTTCTTGATAGCGTTTTGAAACAAGCTGCAATTACAGGAACTCCTCCTGACCAGGCAACGTTGCGTGATGTAAATATTTTACGAAATTTCTTTGCGGGTAATGCGATTTTTACCCTGTTTGATATCCCTTGGACACCTTTATTTCTAGCTGTAATCTACATCCTTCACCCGCTTCTTGGTTTGGTCGCGACTGGTGGTGCGGTCCTTTTGATCATTTTTGCGCTAATCAATGAAAAGGTCACGAGGAAACCGCTGGATGCTGCAAATGTGGTGAATGGTTTTTCGATGAAATTTGTCGAAACCGCACGTCGCAATGCCCAGTCTGTGCGCAGCATGGGGATGCTTTCCGGTGTGACCTCACGGTGGCAAGGCTATAATGATACTGTCACGAAACTTCAAACGCAATCCAGTCGTCAAGCTGGGCTTATTCAATCCCTGTCAAGTTGGTTGCGTCAGTCCATGCAAGTGTTTATCTATGGCGTTGGCGCTTGGTTGACCTTGAAAGGGGAGGCGACCGCTGGTTGTATGATTGCATCATCCATTATCATGGGTAAGGCTCTTGGACCTGTTCAAACAGGGATAGCGACATGGAAGAGTATGGTAGAGGCGCGAAGTGCTTGGCGTCGACTGGATGCTCTTTTTAGTCGCTCAACCAATGAAGACAGTATGGATTTACCTTCACCAAAGGGAGAGCTAACTGCAGAGCATGTTAGTTTTTCCATTCAGAATACAACGATTCTTCGCGATATTAGTTTTCAGATTCAACCGGGAGAATCTTTGGGCTTAATTGGTCCGTCGGGGGCTGGAAAGTCAACCCTGTGTCGTCTTTTACTTGGGATCTGGCCTTCAACCACAGGGAGTGTACGGCTCGATGGGGCGGATGTTTATGCTTGGGATCAAGAAAGACTTGGTCCCTATATCGGTTATTTACCTCAGGATGTCGAACTTTTCCCCGGGACCGTTGCAGAAAATATCTCTCGATTAAATGAGGTCAGTTCTGAAGATGTCATAGCTGCTGCTCAACAAGCTGGTGTCCATGAATTGATTTTGACTTTGCCTGGAGGTTACGATACGCGGATAGGTGAAGGGGGCATTGTGCTTTCTGGCGGTCAACGGCAGCGGATCGGTTTAGCTCGTGCCTTATTTGGCAAGCCGAAACTCGTTATTCTGGATGAACCAAATTCTAATCTTGACGATGAAGGCGAGAAAGCATTGCTGGCCTCGTGGCCAACTCTTAAAGAACAAGGAACGACTCTTATCGTCGTATCTCACAAGCCTGGGTTGCTGGCAGGCGTGGATAAGATTTTGATGTTGAGAAATGGACAGCTGGCGATGTTTGGTCCGCGTGATGCCGTTTTCCAAAAACTTATGGAAGTTCAAGCTCAGCAAAAAGCTGGATAGATGACCTCTTGAAAATAGGGGGATGCCGGTATTGCTTATCTACAAGGTTAAAATTAAAGGCTTATATATATGGAACAAAAACAGAACTGGTTGCGTCGGCTGTTAAACAAAAATCGGATAACCGATGAAGATTATGCTCAGATGGAAGATGAAAACAGCCCGCCTCCTAAGCTTAATGTCATTTTTGCCGACAGTCGCCGCATTATTATGTCCGGTTTGCTGATCATTTTGGTTTTTTTTGGTATAGGCGGTGCTTGGATAACGTTGGCCGAAATAAGCGGCGCGGTTATTTCCTCAGGCGAGGTGAGGGTGGATACCGAGCGTAAAACAGTCCAGCATCTTGAAGGGGGAATCATCAAAGAGATTAAGGTCCGCAACGGTGACAAGGTAGAAAAAGGGCAGACTCTCATTGTTCTCGACAGCTCCCGGATTATTTCAGAGACTGAGCAGGTACGTCTGCGCCTGGCTGCTGCACGCCTTGCAGACATCCGTCTCCAGGCGGAACGCGGCATGACTGCGCAGGTGCCGTGGCCTAAATCCGAGCCCGGCATTCCCGAGGCCAAATATCGCGAACTCCTCGAGTCGGCGCAAAAGGTGTTTGCCTCCCGGCGTCAGGCGTTGACTGAGCAGATCTCCATGCTCAAAAAGCAGATAGCCCAGCTCACAGAGCAGGATTCCAGCCTCCAGGGGCGTGTCAGGGCGGAAAAAAAGATTATCGCTGCTCTGCAAGAAGAACTCGAAGCCAAGCAAGTTTTGTATGAGCGCCAGTATATCGACAAAACCCGTATTCTCGAGCTTGAGCGTAACATTGCCGAACACGAAGGTATCCAGGCCCAGCTTCACGGCTCTCGTGCTGAATTGCGTGAGCGCATTGCCGAGCTTGAGCTGCGTATGAGCGCCCTGCAAAGCGAGTATCGCCAGAAAGCCACAGAGGAACACAACCAGAACCAACAGCGCATCTACGATCTGCAGCAGCAGCTCCTTCCGCTGATCGATGCCAGTAATCGCCTCAACATCACTGCCCCTGTATCCGGAGAAATTATTGCCATGCAGGTTCATTCCGTCGGTGGAGTCATAAGGTCAGGCGAACCCATTCTCGATATTGTCCCCGAGGGCAGCCCTCTCATTGTGGAATGCAATATCCAAGTCAAAGATATCACGCATGTTCATAAAGGGCAGGAAGCCGACGTGCAACTCCTTGCCTTCGAACAGCGCACCACCCCCAAAATCCACGGCAAGGTCGTCTATATCTCCGCCGACCGTATTCTGCGTAAAACCGCATACGGAGAGCAGCCCACATATATTGTCCACGTAGAGCTGGATAAGGTTGAGCTGCATGAAAATGATCTGTACATCAGCGCCGGCATGCCGGCCGCAGTGTTCATAAAAACCGAACCCCGTACCGTGCTCGACTACCTCATCGAGCCCCTCAAGGAAAACTTCGATCGCGCTCTACGCGAAACCTGATTACTTAATCTCTCGGTAAAACTCAGACCCTGCTCTTTTGACGGGGCAGGGCTGAGTTACTGATTTGTGTCATTGCGGTCCGACCCGCAATTTCTATAGCCGTTGTGTGAGCCTTTACCATCATGGCAGACAAAATCACCAACCCTTTAAGTCGCGGCATTGCTTTTGGTGCCGAACATATTCGCTCTTAAAAAAAAACGGACGATCTGCTACCATCCACCATCATGTTAAACAGCGGTAATTACTCAACTTGACAACTAGAGGCCAGGAAAGCCCATGCGCACATTACAAAAAATATTTTATGCCGCGTCATTCTTTATGATGTGCAGCATCCCAGTGCATGCTGCCACTGTACCCCTTACTCTTCAGGAGTGCATTCAGCGCGGTCTCCAATACAACCCTGAAATCAATGCTTATCGCCTCGCCAAAAAAGAGGCAGACCGCGGTATCGAAGAAGCTTGGGGTGCCTTCCTCCCCACTCTCAGCCTCCACTACAGCTATAATAAACTGAACAACGGTTCCGCTGACGAGAGCGACAACGACTATCTCGATCAAAACAGCAACAGCTTCAGTGCCCGTTTGACCCAGCCTCTCTTCACCGGTTTTTCCGGCGTTGCAGGGCTAAAACGCGCACGTGCCAACAGGGAATATCGCGAAGCCGAGCTACGTTATATTGAAAACCAACTTATAAAAGAGATAAGTATCAGCTATTATGATCTCCTCTATGCCCAACGCCGTACCAGCCAGTGGCGAGAATCGGTGCAGCGCCTTGAAGAGCAGCAGGAAATCGCAGCCGCATGGGTGGAGCAGCGCCTCGCGCCTATGTTGCGTCTCCACGAAATTGCTGCTGAGCTTTCCAATGCTCATCACGAACTTACTCGCGCCATTTCGGACCAGGCCATAGCCCGTGCGCAGATACGTGAATGGCTTGCTCTCTCTCCCGGCGAAGAGATCAATGTCAGCGGTAGCCTGATGACTCAAGGCGAAGAGCCATGCCCAGATCTGCAGGCCTGTATTGAAACCGCCCTTGAGCAGCGCCCTGAAATTGAACTGAGTCAACTCACGATTGAGATTGCCCGCCAGGACGCCAAAGCCATCCTGGCTCGCAACCTTCCCCACGCTGAACTGGATACCTCTTGGACCGACTACCAGCGTGAATACGATACCAACTATCCCGAGGATGATCGCGATTATTACAGTGTAACGCTGAACCTGAGTCTCAAGCCCTTCCAGGGAGGGCGGAATATCTCTGCCTGGCGCAAGCAGCGCATTGTCGTCGATCGCTATCGCCAGCAGCTCGCCAGCCAGCGCAATGCCATCGCTACTGAAGTCAATACGAGCTTCGAGCAGCTCACCCAGGGCAAAGCTCGCATCAAGGATGCCCGGAAAACCATTGAACATGCGGTCGCTGCATATCAGGTCGCCAAAAAATCTGCTGAGATGGGCATGTATTCTCTCGATGATCTTCTCGAAGCGGAGCTGCGCCTTACCCGTGCTGAGCTCAAACTCACCGATGCCTATATCGCGACTCGCAAGGCAACCGCGGAACTCAGCTACGCCATATGTAGCACTTCTTTATTTTAAAGCGCAAAAGAGCTATGCAGCATTATTCATCCAAGCCATCGTACGTAATTATTCATGCCTGGAAATACCGCCAGCTCATATGGCAAATGGCCAAGCGCGAGGTTGTCGGGCGTTATCGCGGTTCTATCCTGGGGTTATTCTGGTCTTTTTTTCAGCCCATATTTATGTTGAGTATCTATACCTTCGTTTTTAGTGTCGTTTTTCAGGCCAAATGGGGCGCGACACATTCTGAAAGCAAAACCGAGTTTGCTATTATCCTGTTTTCCGGGCTCATTATCTTTAATTTTTTTGTAGAAGTTATAAACCGAGCTCCGGATATGATTATTCAAAATGTAAGCTACGTAAAAAAAGTGGTGTTTCCCCTTGAGGTTCTGCCATTTGTTGCAGCGGGTTCCGCGTTGTTTCACACATTTGTAAGTGTACTGGTGCTTCTCACATTTAATGTGCTGGTAAATCACACATTCCATTTAACCGTATTCTTTTTGCCCCTCATAATATTGCCCCTGTTCATGCTTGTTCTTGGTTTCTCTTGGTTTCTTGCTTCATTAGGGGTGTATTTACGCGATGTGGGGCAAACCGTCGGTATCCTGACAACGGCATTATTATTTATGAGCCCTATCTTTTTTCCGGCTACAGCACTGCCTGAACAGCTGCGCGCCTACCTTTTTGTAAATCCCCTCACATTTATAATAGAGCAAACGCGTCAGGCTCTTATCTGGGGGACCGCTCCGGATTGGTCTGGTCTTGTCGTCTACTTTTTTGCTGCATGCTTATTCGCATGGTTAGGGCTTCTGTGGTTTCAAAAAACACGCAAAGGGTTTGCCGATGTCCTCTGAGGTCGCTATTAGTGTTACAGATGTCAGCAAGTGTTATCAAGTCTACGCCACCCCCAGAGACCGCCTGAAGCAATTTATCCTGCCTCGTCTCCAAGCGCTTCTAGGGAGACACCGACGTCAGTATTATCGCGAATTCTGGGCACTTCGCGATATCTCTTTCACGATAAAAAAAGGTGAAACAGTAGGCATCATCGGGCGGAACGGGGCCGGTAAATCCACCCTGCTTCAAATGATATGCGGCACACTGACTCCGACACATGGAGACATCAAAACCAATGGTCGAGTAGCGGCGTTGCTTGAACTCGGCTCCGGCTTCAATCCTGAATTTTCAGGGCGCGAAAATGTCTATCTGAATGCTTCCATTCTGGGACTGAGCCAAACCGAGATCGATCAGCGTTTCGATGATATAATCGCTTTTGCCGACATTGGAGATTTTATCGACCAACCGGTGAAGAATTACTCCAGCGGCATGATGGTACGCCTTGCTTTTGCCGTCATTGCTCATGTGGATGCAGATATTCTTGTTATCGATGAAGCCCTGGCTGTCGGAGATGCATTTTTCACCCATAAATGCATGCGTTTTCTCCGCCAATTCATGAAGACCGGCACCATCCTGTTTGTCAGCCATGATACATCTTCAGTCCGGAACCTATGCAGAGACGCTCTGTGGCTGGAAAAAGGGCAGGTTGTTCAGTTCGATAAATCAAAGATTGTCTGCGAAAACTACCTTGAAGCCTTTTACGAAGAACAGCAGGGGAAAAGTACGACGACGCGCATAAAAAAAATGCCTGAAACTTCCGGGCCGGTATCTCTGAAAGATCAGCGCGCAGACTTTATAAATACCAGCAATTTGCGTAACGATATTGAGCTTTTTGATTTTGATCCCGACGCTCCTTCTTTTGGCAAAGGAGCCGCCAGAGTAACCGCGGTCAGGTTTTTAGATAAAGACCGTAATCCGCTCTCCTGGATAGTCGGTGGAGAAGAGGTCTATCTCCAGGTCGAAGTCTATGCCGACAAAACTCTGCGGTCACCAATTATCGGTTTTTATGTGAAAGATCGCCTTGGCCAGACCCTCTTTGGCGATAACACGTGGCTTACCTATATGGATTCCCCTGTTCAATGTGTTGCAGGAGAATTCCTTACAGCGGAATTCGGATTTTACATGCCTCGACTGCTTGCCGGAGATTATTCCATAACCGTTGCCGTCGCCGATGGCAATCAGGATGATCATGTGCAACATCACTGGATTCATGACGCCCTTTTCTTCAAATCTGAATCCACCAGTGTTGCCGGAGGGCTTATCGGCTTGCCAATGAATAGGATTAAGTTGCAGAAAAAGGAAACACCATGAAAATCATAGACTCGGGTCTGCTGGCAGTGCCTGACTTCAAACCACGTTCTCTCAAAGAACCCGTCGCATGGTGCGGGCATATTCCCTTTGCCTCCTGGCTGGTGCAGCAACTACGACCACAAATCTTTGTAGAGCTCGGTACCCATGCCGGAAATTCATACTTTGCCTTTTGCCAGTCAATTCAACACTATGATGTGAATACCCGCTGTTATGCAATAGATACATGGCACGGGGATGAACATGCTGGAAAATACACGGAAGAGATCTTCGAAGAGGTCTGCCGGCACAACACTCAACATTATGCGGCCTTTTCCACCTTGCTGCGTACCACCTTTGACGCAGCCGCTGATTCATTTTCAGAAGCATCCATAAATCTTTTGCATATTGACGGCCTTCATACCTATGCGGCTGTAAAGCATGATTTTGAAACCTGGCTGCCCAAGCTCGCCCCAGGTGCGGTTGTCCTGTTTCATGATACCAATGTGCGCGACGAGGACTTTGGTGTCTGGCAATTCTGGCAGGAGCTGCAGCAAACCTATCCGGCAACCATGGAGTTTTATCACTCTCATGGTTTGGGGGTGCTGCAGCTGGGGACACGAGGCTCTGACAACACCTTGGATTGGTTGGTTGCAACACGGGATGACCAGGATTTATTGCGCCGCTATTTCTCCAACCTCGGAGACCGCCTGCTGCAGACGATTCAACAGAATAAAACAGAAGCAGAGCTGCGTCAGACCCTTGCTGAGCATCAGTCGTTCCTGCAAAAACGTGAAAAAGAACTCTCTGAAACAAGACAAGAGCTTCAGGAACAGCTCAGCCATGTCGCCGAGCTTGAAAAAATGAGGGAACACGAAGGATCTCTTCTCGAACACACCCGCGTGGAACTGCAACAGGCTCAGTCGGGGTTGGAGCAGGCTCAGGCCGAACTGACCGGAGTGCAGGACCGGTTAAGGACAAAAGAGGACGATCTCGCCACGTTGCAGCACCACTGTGAACAGATGGTCAACAGTCGCAGCTGGCGTGTCACTGCACCGATGCGCAACCTCGCCCAGCGCCTGCGCGCTGTGCGTTTTCATGCGGCATCCCTCCGCAATAACCTGCGTAACCATGGGGGGCTGATCCCGGTTATACAGAAATCTGTTTTCGTCCTCAAAACCGAAGGACGACAGGGGCTGCACCAACGACTGCGCCGTTGCCTCAAACCGCAGCTCGCCCCCGTGTTGGCTCCACAGGTGTCAATTGTGACCGGCTCAAAAAGGATGCGGATTGTTCCTCATTATCTTGACCCTTTTTTACCACCTGATCCTGCGCGCGGACAGGTGGATAAAAAAATCGCCATCCATTTACATCTGTACTATGCGGATATGCTGGAATTGTTTTACCATCGTCTTTCCAATATCCCCTATCCGTTTGACCTGTACGTTTCTGTCTGCAGTTCGAGTGCGCAGGCACAAGCGCGCACTCAGTTTAAAAAACTTCCTTGCATAAAAACACTGACCGTTGAAAAAGTCCCCAACCGTGGTCGCGATATCGCCCCCTTTGTCATTCAGTTCGGCTCCCGTTTGAGCACGTATGATATTGTCGGCCATTTTCACACCAAAAAAAGCCCTCATTGTTCCCAGCTCAGTTTATGGTGTGATCACATCCTCGATCTTCTTCTCGGCGAGGAACAAAGCTCCGCTCACATTGAGCAAATCGTCTCTCTCCTCGAAGATTCTGCTAAAATTGTCTATCCCGAAGGGCAGACTCAGATTCTCAAAGACGCCTCCGGCTGGGCCGCCAATCATGCGATTGCCGCCGACCTTCTTCAGCGATACACCGATATCGATATTCGCGAATATCCCATTGTTGAATTTCCCGAAGGCACCATGTTCTGGGCGCGTGCTGACGCATTGGCACCCATGCTTCGCCTGCCCCTGCAATGGAAGGACTTCCCCCTTGAGCCTATTCCCGCCGACGGTACCCTCGCGCATGCCCTCGAACGCTTGGTTCTCGTCTTGGCGGACAGCGCCCCCGGGAAGTTTTACCGTCTTCATTCCGGAGATTCCGTCCAGGACTATCGTTACTACGAAGCCCCTCAGGACTATTCAGGGTCAGTCGCCGATGATGTAAAAGTTCTATCCTATTATCTGCCCCAATTTCATCCCATTCCCGAGAATGATCAGTGGCATGGCAAGGGGTTCACCGAGTGGACCAATGTGCGCTCGGCCAATCCGTTGTTTGAAGGGCACTACCAGCAACATATTCCCCACAGTGATCTCGGATACTATCTTCTCGACACCCCGGACACCCTGCGTAAGCAGGCCCGGATGATGCATGCAGCCGGAGTGTCCGGACAGATTTTTTATCACTACTGGTTTACCGGCAAACTGATTCTCGAGCAACCTGCCGGGATGCTTCTCGAACATCCCGATATTGATATGCCGTTCTGCTTCTGCTGGGCCAATGAAAACTGGACCCGCTGCTGGGACGGCAACGAAGAGGATGTGCTTTTAAGGCAGGATTACTCCGCCGCGGATGCCCGCGCTTTCATCCGTTATCTGCTCCCTTTCTTTAAGGATCAACGCTACATCCGCATCGAAGACCGGCCTGTCCTGTTTATTTATCGCCCGTCCTCCATCCCCGATCCGGCCCAGTATCTTGATATCTGGGAGGCCGAATGTAGCGCAGCGGGTCTCCGAAAACCATACGTCGTTGCTGTTCTCACCCGGGGAGCCTCAGACCCGCGTCCCTTTGGCATGGATGCCGGTGCCGAACGCGTCCTGCACGACTGGACCGCCGGTGCCGTTGCGGATATCAGGGACTCTCTCATTCCCTGCGATCAGCCGCTTGAAGGCAGTGTGCTGCCGTATCCACAGGTCGCCGACTTTTACATGAGTCAGACACAGGCGCAGGAATTCACCTGGTTCAGATCCGTTGTCCCCAATTTTGACAACACCGCCCGCTATGCGCACAAAGCCATTCTTCTGCACGACGCCAACCCGTACGATTTCTCCCGTTGGCTACGTTCCTGTGTGGACTACAGTCGCAGGCATCTGCCCGCCGGACAGCGCTTTGTCGTGGTCAACGCCTGGAACGAATGGGCCGAAGGCGCCCATCTCGAACCCGACTCCCGCCACGGCTATGCCTACCTGAATGCCGTCGGCCGCGTACTCTCCGCCTTTCCCGATGCCGACTGTACCCCCACGGCCGAAGTCTCCCCGGGGCTCAACCTTCGCCTCGAGCTGCTCCCTCCGCTGCAAGCCCAGCTCGAAAGAGATCCGGCCCTCAAGCAACAGTTTGCCGACAGTCTTGCCTCATCAAGCCTGCTGCAAAAGTGTTGCGCCGATATCAACGTGAACCTCCCAGGCCTCAGTTCCCGGTTACGTCCGTGTCGCAAAAGCGGGGAAAAGCAAAAATACGATTTTATTCTCCAGTTTCGCCGTGCGGCACTGTTTCCCCCCGAAACCCTGAACAGAATGCTGCAAACGGCCCTTGCCGCACCTGAATCCAGCGTGGTCGGCAACGTCTATGGTGGTGACTCCTTAATTCTCGATACCGCGCCCAATGGCGCCATTACGCCTGCGCAGGCCAGTATGGCTCCGGTAATCCTTTACCCTTCATCCGCTCCAGCAGGGTATCTCAACTACCGGTTACGTCCCGATGCCTCCGCATTTATTGCCGACCCGGGTTGTCTGACTTCCACTGACCTTCCGGAAGTAACCACCATTATCCGCTATCACAAAGAGGCTTCAGCCGAGCTTTTGCACGCGGCACTTTATTCCCTTGCCGCCATGCGCGATTGCATCGTCCACCCCCTTATCGCAGCCCAGGACCTTACCGATGAACAGCATCGTACCCTCGAACATCTGCTTAACCGGGTGCCGTGGAAAAAAGGGACGACGCCCCGGATCGATGCGTACCGCTCCCCCGGTTCAACAGGCGATCTGCGAGCGCGCATGCTCACGCAAACCCTTCAAAAGGTCACCACGCGCTATGCCGCCTTTCTTGATTACGACGACCTGCTGATGCCGCATGCCTACGCAACCTTACTCCAGCGTCTCCACAAGACCCGCAAGGCTGTAACCTTCGGCCGGGTGTATTCCACCACACGCGACCCCGACACAGGCCGCTACCTCAAGCGCTATCGGGAATTTACCCATGGGCGGACCTACGAGGATTTCCTCTCCTGCAACCATGCGCCCCTGCACAGCTTTCTCCTCGACCTGGCCCAACTCGATGTTTCAAGGCTTACCTATCAAGAGGGGCAACGCTATCTTGAAGACTACTACCTGACCCTGCAGCTTTTTACCCGGGATAATGCCGATTGGCAAAGCCTTGAGCTGGATAACTGTATCGGCGATTATATCCACACTGTCGGGCCGGGAAATACCCTCGCCGTGACCACTGAAGAGCAGAGGCGCAATCTGGTCGAGTCACCCCATTACCGCGAGTGCCTCAAACACATCAATGAGCTTCGCGCCACCTTGCGCTGAAAAGGACCACCGGTGATGTCAGGTAAAGACAGTGTTCTGTCAATGCTGAAAATTTGTGTGTATGGCATGAGGATGGCACAGCATCGTGCCGTTCACACAAGGCGCAAAATCGCCGAAGTGGCCACTCCACTTCAAGGTTTTGCAACGCCGTGGCAAGGGTGCGAGGCGAAGTCAGACCCGAAAATTTAGTGTTGATAGAGCACTGGAAGTCATCCCTCGGCTTTTCCGGGGGAGCTAAAAAGTTCGACAGTTCAGGGAATAAAAACCACCCTGATGCGACAATTTTGCAAAAAAGGCTCACACAGTCCATGGCTGGGCGACAAAAATAACCGGCTCCGTTTACAACCCGGCTGTTTTGTGAAGTTTTGAACATCCTATTTTAAAAAACCGTGCCGGCAAAAAAACTTTGGTGAAAAACGTCCCTTTATACGTTACGTTCTAAAAGATAAGAGATGGCGTCATGAGCAACCCTTCGCAGCCGCAAAACCGGCAACAACTTCACGGAACCGTAGCGGGGCTGAACGGACTGCGCGGCATTGCCGTTGTCCTGGTCTTCCTTTTTCATACCGGCGTGCCCGGATTTTCCGGCGCCTTCATCGGGGTGGATATCTTTTTTGTCCTCAGCGGCTTCCTGATCAGCGTACTCCTTCTTCAGGAATACCAAGCCGGCGGGCGCATTGACTTTAAAACGTTCTACGTGCGCCGCGTCCTGCGTCTGCTTCCCGCGCTTCTGTTCATGTTGGGCGTATATCTGCTGCTGTTCATCATGGCCTCTCCAGATGCCGCCACAAAGATCCGCCATCTTCAAGATGCCTTTCTTGCCCTTTTTTACGCATCCAACTGGACCCGTGCGTTTGAGCTCGGCCGCCCCTATACCCTCGGTCACTGCTGGTCTCTTTCCATTGAAGAGCAGTTCTATACCCTCTGGCCTCTGGTTCTGCTCTTTCTGCTGCGCCGTGGCACCGCCATGCGGATTAGCGGGGTTGTGGGCCTTGTCGCTCTCTCCTGGGGCTGGCGGTTGTGGCTGCTTGACCATGGCGCCTCGTGGGACCGACTCTACAACGGCTTCGGCTGCCGTGCCGACATGCTGCTCATCGGCTGCCTGCTTGCCTGCCTGTGGAATGCCGGCATGTTAAACCCATGGCGTCGGTCGGTTTTTTTTGCGCCACTGCTCACAGCGCTTTCATTCCTCTTTCTCGCTGCGCTGGCATATAAAGCCAATTGGCAGAGCGCCGATCTCTATCTATGGCAATACACTTTCGTCGCCTTAGCGGCCGCCGTGATCATTCTCGATGTCCTCGTGCGTCCGAACGCCTTGGCGGCGCGTATCCTCTCCCAGCCTTCACTGGTGTTCCTCGGTGTGCTCTCCTATGCCGTCTACCTCTGGCACTATCCGGTGCTTCACTACTGCACCCTGCAGGGCATTCATGGCACAGCAGGCACAATTCTCACTGCGGCAGTCACTCTGGGGTTTGCGTTACTCTCCCGTTATTTGGTGGAAAAACCGGCTCTGCGTCTCAGGCCGTGATTTTTTATGTCTACACGACGCACAAATGCGCAAGATCTTAAAATAATTGCCTTGACTCAAAAAAGAGGAGATGTATAGTTCACAGTCATGATGCGTGAAAATAGTGATAAATGTTCTTTGCATCACCTTTTTTTTCATGAAACTTAACGTAACGTTAATATTTTTGTGCCATAGGGGGGGGATCCAGACCCTGGGAGCTTTTTGCAAAAGGCTTCATGCCGCCCATGGCTGGGCGGTCAAAATAACCGGTTTAGGAGACAACCCCGTTAATTTTGTGAGGTTTTGAAAATCACATTTTTCAAAAGCCTGCGTGCAAAAAAGTCTCAGACGGCTTTTTGCAAAAACCGCCATATTATTGAACATTAAAGTTGAATTATAAGTGTTTTTGCGCTAGGTTATCCCCAGCATGAGCAATTTAGGAAAACTGAAAAGACTTTCCGCTCAGGTTGACAAAGAATGGATATTTCTTTATACAGGTGCTTTGAACCGAAACGTTTATCCGGGCAGAGTGCCTAAAACCCGTACCATGCCTGTTAGCCGGATGGGAGGGGTCGGCCTGTCAGGGGATTAAAAGATTACAAAATTATTTTTCTGTGGAACAGGAGGACTGAACCAGGAACAGATAAGACCATAGATAGGGGATTTTGTAAGCAATGAGCAAATAGCTCGCATTTTTTTGTGGAGTGGCACAGAGCCGCTTAACCTTAACACGTGTTAGGAGATGAAACTTATGGCACTAGCAGGATTTGACAAACAGTATTATCTTGAGCAGAAGCTTGCGGCTCTGCAAGCCGTGGAATCCGAGTGGAACACCAAGACCGTAGCGGATCTTGAGGCAACCCTCGACAACGTTTTCGGCCTCACCGCCGAAGAGCACTATCAGCAGTACGGCTGGGCTGAAGGCTTGGCCCCTAACCAGTACTTCAATGCTGAAGAGTACAAACTTGCCAAAGCGGAGCAGCTCTTTGACCAGAACCTCTACCTGAGTGTCGAAGATGCCGTTGAGGCATTTGAAACAGCTTGGCAACAAGATCCTTACCTGCATTATTTGCAGTACGGTGCCGGCGAGAGCATCAACCCTTCCAATGCGTTTGATGCGTCTCAGTATTTCGCCGACAAGCTTGCTGATCTTCAGGCGGAAGATCCTGAGACCTACGCGGACTGGACTGCCGAAGACGTGCAGAATGCCTTCTTGGATGCCGGTCTGACAGCGATTCAGCACTACGTAGAGTACGGGATGGATGAAGGTCTGACGATTACGGCCGTACCCGAGGATGAGCAGGTGGATGCCGGTGACACGACTCCGACTGAAGGTGAGACTTTCACGCTGACTACAGGTATCGATGATTTCACAGGTACTGCAGGCAACGATACATTCATCGCAGAGGATGTTGACGTTAGCGGTACTCAAGTGCAAACATTCAAGGCGCTTGACAGCATTGATGGTGGCGACGGCACAGATACTTTTACAATTTATGACCAGACCAGCGCTATTTCCGCAACAACTGCAAATGTAGCTAATGTTGAAACCGTCAATGTAAAAGGTGCTGCAGCAGTTACTGTAACCTCGACTGGCTGGACTGGCCTTGAATCACTTAACGTTCAGCAGGCTGGTGGTGCCGTCACTTTAACTGCGGCAAGCACGACAGACGTTACCGCAACAGGTTTGGGTGACTTTGCAACCACAATCGCAAGCGGTAAGTCAGCAACGGTAACCCAGAAGATGGACGCTGCTGGTGACTCTATCGTTATCGACAAAGTCGGTGACGTAACCGTTACTGCAACTGATTCAGCCGCAGCAGCTGGTGGCATTGCAATCGGTGGTACCACTGCAGTAACAGGTGAAGTCAATGTAACTTCCACAAGTGCTGATATTGTTGGCGGTACCGGTGCTGTTGCAATGGATACGATTGCTGTAACTGGTGGCACAACAGTAAATGTAACTCAGGATGCTAACTCTGTTTCTGGTGATGTAGCAACCGCCGCAATTGTTACAGATGTTGTAACTCAAGGTGCCGTAACAGTAATTGGTGGTAACGCAACAACTACCGTCAATGTTGTTCAAGATGATCAAGTTACCGCTAAAGCAGCGGCGGCTGGCGTAGATGCTGTTAAGCAGACTCAAACCGTGACCTTCACTGCTATGGGTAAAGGTGATGATGTAACAGTAAATGGTTTGACGTTTACTGCATCAAAGGCACTTACTGCTCAGGAAGTCGCTCAAGCTTTTGAAAACTTGACTGCAGCTGATACCCAGGATGATGGTGGTCCTACTGCCAATGGTTATTACACTGGATCATTTAATACTTTGGCGTTTACCAGTGGTGCAGCAGAGGGTGCAACGGTCACTCTTTCTGAAGTAACGGCTGGTACAAATGCTGCCTTGGTTGCTACCGCATTCACAGACGCTGGTGGCGATAGCACTATCACTGCCGCTCCTACTGTAGCCGCAGGTGTTGCCGGTGTTGCTAAAACACCTGCTGTAACAGGTGTGGCAGGTGTAGTCAACGGTGCGGTTGTTATTGACGATAATGCAACAGCAAGTATTACTGATATTACCGTTGACGGTTATTCAGCTGGCGCAACTCTTGGTGGTGGCGCTCCGCTTGACGCACTCACCAGCTTGACACTGAAAAACTCAGGGGCAGGTGGTGCAACTGTTGATACAGACTCTACTGGTTCTCTTGCTCTTACCCTCGACGATGTAGACGGAACTGTAAACCTAGATACAGGTGGCGCAACCCTCACTGGTTTGACCATTAACACAGAAGGTGTTGCTTCTACCGGTGCAATCACAGCCGCAGCTGCAACATCGGTAACAATCAACGCTGAAGCTAATCTGTCTGGTGCTTCTACATTCACCGCAGCAACAGCATTCGACATCAACGGTTCAGCTAAAGTTGACTTGACTGGTGCTACGACAAATGCTGCTACTCTTGAAACCATCAACGCTGCAGATAATACCGGTGGAGTAACCGTTGTTCTTGGCGCTACAAATGCTGTTGCCTTTACAGGCGGTTCAGGAAAAGATTCTCTGACACTGGGTAACACCGCTATTGCAACCGGCGACAATATTGATATGGGCGCTGGAGACGATACCCTTGCCATCGCAGCAGGTACGACAGCAACGACTATCGTTGGTAGCGTAACAGGTGGTGACGGAACCGATACTCTGTCAATGGGCTATGCAGATGCAATCAACACTGCTCTTTCTGCAAGCACCGCATTTGACGCTGAGGTTCTTGGGTTTGAGCGTTTGCTTATCAGTGACGTTGCTACTGATAATGATGCAGCGAGCACTACTACGTTCACAGTTGACTTGGCAAATCTAACTTACGATTATGTGACTGTGAATGGTACTGCGGATGCTGATGAAGCGGACACTCTTGCGCTAACTAATATGGCAGCGAATAGCACTGTAGCTTTTGGCACGGGTGTGGGGACTAACGCCGGCAATGATGTCTACACTGTTGCACTCGCTGACGCAACAGGCACTGCAGACTCTATCAACTACGTACTTGCCTCAACAAATGAGACAAGTGCAACAAAAGTTGCAGATAATACGCCTGGTACGGCAAACAACGCAGGTACGATCACTGCCGACGCAATTGAGACCTTCAATATCAGTTCAACCGCTGTAGACGCTGATGGTGCGACTAACGTTATCACTGCAAATGGTAATGCGGTTACATCAATCAATATCTCAGGGAATGCAGGCGTTAACCTGACTTCAACTGCAACAACGTTGAAAGCCATTGATGCATCAGCTCTGACTGCGGGTGGTCTGACTTTCTCGGCTGCAAATTCAGAAATGGTTATCGACGGAGGTGCTGGCATTGACACAATCAGCATTGCAGCAACCGCTGATAAAGCTGATGTTAGTGGTGGTGAAGGCAAAGATGTTTTCAATATCGCTGCAGGTGCTGATCTTGTCACAATTGATGGTGGCGCTGGCGCTGATACCTTTAACTTTGCTGGGGCAAGCACAAATAAGAGTAACTACACTGTAATTGAAGGTGTGGATTCTGGAGACACCTTTGTAGTTACTGGTGCAACCTCATTCTCAGCTACTGAGATTACATTGGCACAAGGTGCAACTGAATCAACTCAGGCGTATCTTGATCAAGCAATGACTGATCTTGGCGCTAATGCCTTGGGATGGTTCCAGTATAATGGAAACACTTTCATTGCTGCAGATCTTGGAGCTGATAGTGCCAACTCTTTCGCTGATGGTACTGATGGAGTTATTATGCTGACAGGTCTTGTTGATCTGTCTACAGCGTCCTTCAACGTTACTAGTGGAGCGCTTGAAATCGCTTAATTCTACCCTAAGCGGTAGCAATGCCTTAAGGCTCTAAATCCTTGAGGTTAAAGCAAAACGTCCCCCGTCCTTCTTCATTGAGGGGCGGGGGCTTTTTTTGTTGTTGTAGCCTGTCTGCGTAGTTAGGGGAGAAGCTAATGGCTAAGCCGCGTTACTCACAAATAGATCTTGATGAAACCTCTTGGTATCATGTTGTCTCACGGTGTGTGCGACGTGCATTTTTATGTGGGGTTGACCATATAACAGGTCAAAGCAGAAAATAAAATGGACAGGCATTTAAAAATTGACAGCTTTTTTGCTTTGTTGTAGCCTGTCTGTGTAGTTAGGGGAGAAGCTAATGGCTAAGCCGCGTTACTCACAAATATATCTTGATGAAACCCCTTGGTATCATGTTGTCTCACGGTGTGTGCGACGTGCATTTTTATGTGGGGTTGACCATATAACAGGTCAAAGCTACGAGCATCGACGAGAGTGGGTGGCGGGGCGCATTCAACAGTTAGCGTCTATCTTTACCATTGATGTTGCTGCTTACGCGATCATGCATAACCATTATCATATTGTTGTGCGCGTAGATAATGAGCGTGTGGCTGATTTGACGACGGCAGAAGTTATAGAACGTTGGTCGAAGCTCTATAGCGGACCATTGCTTATTCGACGCTATCTGTCGAACCAGCGTGAGCACATGACCCAGGGTGAGTTGTTTCAGGTAGAGAAACTGGCTGATACCTATCGCCAGCGCCTTTGTGACCTTTCCTGGTTTATGAAGAATCTCAATGAGCACATTTCAAGACGTGCCAACGCCGAAGAAGATGTCAGAGGGCATTTCTGGGAGAGTCGCTATAAGTGCCAGGCGCTTCTGGATGAGCCTGCCTTGCTGGCAGCGATGGCTTATGTTGATCTTAATCCCATTCGTGCCGCCATTGCGGAAACACCAGAAGAAAGTGAATATACATCGGTTTTCAGGAGGGTTGGTGAGCTGCGCAATGAGTCGCCGTCGACCGTTGAGCTTCTTGAATCTGTAGAATCATCAGAAGATTATAACGCGCCAGTAGATCTTGGCCCCTCTTTGCCAAGGACTCCTTTTGCTCCTTTGATTCCGTTTGATCCTACAGAAACTCTGCCGACAAGTGTCCCTTTCGCGTTTGGTGATTATTTGGATTTGCTTGATACTGTTGGGCGTGCCGTGCATCCAGGAAAGAGGGGCTCTATCCCTGACGAGACACCTGCTATTCTAAATCGACTTGGTATCTCTTTGTCGGCGTTTATTGAGCATGCTGATAATTTTCTCCATTGCTTCGGACAGACTGTTGGTGCTCCTTCGCGTTTGATAGAGATCGCCGCCTCGCGTAATGTACGGTATCTGCGCGGTATGGCTAAGTCTAAGGCGCTGTTTGGGCGAGCTGTGTAGTTTTTCATTTTTTGCAGGAATGGGCGTTGCTCTTTTGGGGCCGTTTGGTTTTTGTCGGAGAGGTCTCGTGACTCTTGATTTGAGTAGTTTTGCAAAAGCCTTGCAATCGTTGAAAGAGGCGCTGAATGAGAGACGTTTATGTCAGGTCTGACCTAAGTTCAGCAGAATCTTATTCATGCTGGTGTGGCACAGAACGTTGAGTTCACCTTTGAGTTATCCTGAAAATTTATTCAGCGTTGGATCGGACTCAATAAATCTCCGGAAGATGCTGAACCGCGAAGTCGCAAAGATCTTTTCCGGATGGCGGCCATATATGGTTTGATTAAAGATCCAGTGCCTTGGTTTCGATACAGTGGGGCACGGAACTTGATTATGATGAGGTTAAAGCCAGAGAAGTTTATAGCGCCGCCGTACGGTCGCCGATGCCGATGCTTTGCTGAATGAGCTGCAGGCGACCAATGATTGATTTGCCTTCAGCTCAGCTTGAAGTGATTCTCCGAATATTGCGGTCACGAGTAGCGGATATAGAAGTCTGGGCGTTTGGTTCACGGGTGAATGGTACGGCAACGGCTTATTCCGATCTTGATTTGGTTCTTGTCGATTCAAACCCCGTTGAGAATCAGTTACTCTGGGCGCTTAAAGATGATTTTTCTGAATCGGATCTGCCAATACTGATCGATTTGCTCGACTGGCAGACGATAAGTCCAGAATTTCAAGCAATTATCAAGCGGAATTATGTTGTTCTCCAATCTCCCGAACCAAAACAACTTGGCCGGGTGCCGAGCAGCTTTCTGAAAATAAGACATTAAGCTGATCTGCGTATCATGGCCGATGCTTGCAGAACACGGGGGCCATCATTGGTAAAATCCACATCTTACATGCCCCTTTCCTAAAAAAAACTTTGCTGATAAACCTTGTAGCGTTATGCTTGCCAAGGTCAGCTTTTGCCTCCTGGTACCCAGGTGGTTTGCACTCAAGACTCTTATTAACGTTGTCATTAACCGTGTAACATAAAAAAAACAATTGGCATGCCAACGAAGGATTGTCTTAAAGCACTGTATGGTGAGGGTCATAGAGAGCTTACGTTGTAAATCGGGAAGGTAACATGAGTTATGGTTGTCGCTCGGGATCTTAATTATTTGTATCATCAAACGCCTGTTGCAACTGGCTATGATGGTGTTGTGCGTCTTGTTTCTAATGGGTTTTATGGGACTGGAGCACTGCTCTATAGTGGTAACGCCATTCTCACAGCAGCCCATCTGTTCATGGATGATGACGGCAACTTGTCTGATGATGCTGTCACGTATTTTGAGACTAGCGATGGGAAGACCAGTCTGACTTCAACCAATTACCGAATCCATCCTGATTATGACCCCGTGGATGGAAACAATGATTTGGCCATCGTTTTCTTACCTGAAATGGCTGACGTTAGTGCTGATCGTTATCAGATTTATCGTGAGAGTGACGAAGCTGGACAACAGGCGATTCTGGTTGGTTACGGTAGAAGCGGTACCGGCTTGACAGGTTATGATCCCTCTTCGGTTCCGGAACGTTACAAGGCGCTTAATACGCTTGATATAAGCGCTGGAGAGTTTTTAGATGCTTTGGGACGCTCTTTGGCCTGGGTCCCTGATGGCGACTCATTGCTGTTGGCTGATTTTGACAGTGGTTCTGTGACCAATGACATCATCGGTCACATGACAGGACTGTCTGATTTAGGGACCGGTATCTATGAGGGGCTCATTGCTCCCGGCGACAGTGGGGGGCCTGCGTTTATTGATGGCCGGATTGCCGGTGTCAGTAATTACACCGTACGACTCGAGGGCTCCTATGAGTCCGCTGATGTTGACAACGAACTCAACTCCAGCTTTGGTGAAATGGCTTTTTGGTTTCGTGTCAGTTCAGAGCAACAGTGGATCGATCAAACGGTTCGCGCCAGCTATCCTGACGCACCGCAAAGTCCTGAAGAGGTGATAAAGCAGGTTGAGGAGGGCAATGACGGCACCTGCTTGTTTTATTTTCTTGTGCAGTTTCACGGTGAGCGAGACTCGGTGGATCAGGTTCTTTCCATCGACTATGCAACGCGAAATGGTTCTGCTCTTGCTGCCGAGGACTATTTACCCGTCAGCGGGACTCTCAACCTTTACCCTGATGAAACACAGGCCGTAATTGCTGTTGAGGTTATCGGTGACAGTGTCGTCGAAGATGATGAAACCTTTTATCTTGATATCTTTAATCCCCAGGGTGGCACTTTTGCCGGAGGTGTAGATACCCTCAGTGCCATGCGAACCATACTCAATGACGATGGATGGGCTTAAGGCTAGCTGTGCAACTCGACGCTGTACTGGTTTTTTTTGACACAGGCTGAAACCTGGCGTTCTGGTTGTTCCCTTCTTTCTCTTGCGCCACTATTTTTTTCGACGGAACCTTTTTTGCAAAAAGCTAAGGACGCATTTTGCAATGACCTCTACGACTTTAATTTAAGGAGTTTTTTTGATGCCTGAGATTTACCCGATTACTGTTGAGCGTTATGGGAAGAAACATTTGTTGCCCATTTCCTCATGGGAGTTTGTGGCCCAACAGAATCTGGCTCCCCTTGTCCCGGCCGAGTTTTCTGAAGCGGCTCATTGTTTTCCTATTGTGTTTGTTGAGAAGGAACAGAAGGTGACGGTTTGCGGGTTGTTGGGATTGAAGCCGGGGAAAAACCTGTTGCTGGATGCTGCAAATAAATGGCTGGTAGCGTATATCCCCGCAATTTTTCGTCGTTATCCTTTTCTTATGGCTCCTGTTGAGAATAAGCCCGATGAATTCGCGCTGTGTATTGATGAAGCCAGTGGCTTGATTGCTGATGAGGGCGGCGCTGCCTTGTTTGATGATGGCCAGCAGACAGAATTCTTGAAAAAGGCGATGCGCTTTGTCTCGGAATTCCAGAAGCAACTTCCGAGTGCCGAAATGTTTTGTCATTTACTTAAAGAGTTTGATCTGCTTGTGCCATGGCAAATTAGTATGCAGGAGCAAGATAAAAAGGTAAATCTTGGCGGGATACTGCGTGTTGATGAGGATCGGTTGCAGACATTGTCTGACGAGGACTTTATGACCCTGCGGAACAAAGGGGTGTTGCCGCTGATCTACGCCCACCTGTTTTCGCTGTCGACGTTGCGCGTGTTACTAAATAAGTTTGAGTCATCGTTGCTGAGTAAAGTCGATAGCTCTACTGGAACAAGTGGGTTGCCTGAAAGTTTTTCTTTTTAGTTGTGAATAGGCGCGAATTATATTGCCGATCTGATGCGTTGATCTTTTTGTTATAATTGTTGCGTTGCAGGAGGGCTTTCAATAGAGGGGGCCCTCTATTTTTTATGTCCTGAAGTTGTTGAGGCAGGAGGGGAAATGGAGCATCGATCGCCTGAAAAGGCTTTCATCGACTGGTTTAATCGCCTGTCCAGAGAGCAGCGACACACACTGGCCCATCTTTATATCATTATGACCAGTGCGGACAGTGGCGATTTTGCTTTGTCGGGGGGGGAATCATTAAACCGGTTTGAAGAGGAGTTGGTGGCCCCTGAATTTCCCATTCGGCGCATATCTCGTCTGTTGATAATTAAAGGGGTCTTCAACTTTATTTTTTCTGATACATCTTTTATTGTCACCCATTCTAAGAATAGTTCGACGTTGCTTTTGGACGATGTGACAGCAATCGCACCTTACCTGTGGGAGCGTGAAGCACAACGCTGGCAAGCGTTGTGCCGTGGAGCGTTGTCCGATGAGTGGTTACACTGTTGGTTAACTTCTCAGACTCGCTTGTGAGAGTTTGAAGCAAAATAGGAGAGGGCACCGCTTATGATTGTAGCGTGCATGCCTATATGATCTAATGAAATTTTCCCACAATCGTCGGTTTTTGTAGAGTGCGAAGGCCGTTTTTTCAAAGTTCAGGTGAGTGTTTGCGACATTCTTCTCTGCCAAAATATGCTGTTTTGCTGGCGGCCTGTAACGGGTCCCAGTGGATTGATGCGCAGCTGGATACCATTTTAGGTCAAGACGCTGTTGACGTGACCGTCTTTGTCAGTGTCGATCTTTCTTCAGACGGAACTGAAGCCTGTGTCCGTCGTCGTAGTGCACTGGATGCACGTATTATTTTTTTACCAACTGGGAAGACGTTTGGATGTGCGGCGAAAAATTTTTATCGATTGCTTCGTGATGTTGATCTCACTGGATTTGATTACCTTGCCTTTGCAGATCAGGATGACCTTTGGCATGAAGATAAACTTGCTCGAGCCTGTGATAAATTGATGCAAGGCTATTCTGCCTATTCCAGTAATGTTACTGCTTTTTGGACTGATGGGCGGAAAAAGCTTATTCAAAAAGCTCAGCCTCAGCGGCAGTATGATTTTTTATTTGAAGCGGCAGGGCCGGGCTGTACCTATGTTTTTGCACGATCGTTTTTTGAGGTATTGCAGAATGTGGCCATATTGCGCCAAGCAGAAATGGAGGAGGTCTTTCTCCATGACTGGCTGTTTTATGCGCTTGCTCGTTCTGGAGGTTATCGCTGGTATATCGACCCTGAACCAGGATTGCTCTATCGGCAGCACCAGATTAATCAGGTTGGTGCAAATTTTGGCCTGCGTGCTTGGGCAAAGAGAATGAAAATGATTGTTTCTCGTTGGTATCGTGCTGAAGTTGTAAAAATTGCGTGTCTTTGCCAAATGAGTTATGAGTCATTTTCAACGCCTGTTGCCGATGGACCAAAAAGTGCCCAGCGTTTTGTCCTTCATCATATTGGCTGTTGTCGTCGCTATTGGCGAGACCGTCTGGTTTTATATGTCAGTTGTTTACTCGGGTTATTTTAGTCCGAAGTGGCACCTTCTTTTTTCATTTCTTTGTGTAAATGTGGCAGAGAGCTGTTTTTTATTCAAATTGGCCATGATGCCTTTGGGGTTGGACGGATTGTTGACTGGTGAAACTGTAGCGTTTTTCAGGAAAAGAGCTGCACGACACCGTTATGAAGAAAATTTTTCGTCTCTTGCCTTGGGGCAGGCATACTCTAAGCTTTTTGAGGATGTTGTGAAACGATGACTGTTTTACTCACCGGTGCAACAGGCTTTATCGGTCGCCGGCTTTTTCGGGAGCTTTCCCGGAACCATGAGGTCCGCGGTGTTACGCATAAAAATTGTGTTGGGGTGAATGCTGCCGGCTTGATTGCCAGAGAGATGAATGCGGAGACGGACTGGTCGGATCTCGTTATGGGATGCGATGTTGTGGTGCACACCGCTGCTCGTGTTCACGTCATGGCTGATTCGGCTGAATCTACCATGGAGTCCTATACTCTGGTAAATGTTGAAGGAACCCTGCACCTTGCCAGGCAGGCGGCAATGGCGGGGGTCAAGCGGTTTGTTTTTTTAAGCTCCATTAAAGTCAATGGCGAATGGTCGGAAACAGGAAAACCGTTGACGGAAACGGATGCTGTTGCTCCCGTTGACAAGTATGCCCAGTCAAAATATGACGCTGAAAAGGCGTTGCAGCAGCTTGCTCGGGAAACCGGAATGGAAGTCGTTATTATCCGGCTTCCTCTGGTTTACGGCCCCGGAGTTAGGGGGAACTTTTTCCGTTTGATGCAGCTGGTGGATTCAAGACTTCCCCTTCCCCTGGGCGCGGTAAACAATCAGCGCTCGTTGATCGGTCTTGATAATCTCAGTGATTTTATTACGAGATGCCTTGATCATCCTGCAGCCGCCAACGAGGTTTTTCTCGTCTCTGATGGCGAGGATCTTTCCACAACGGATTTGCTGAAGCGACTTGCTCGGGCGATGGGAAGACGGAGCTGGTTAATCCCCTTGCCGCCGGGAATGTTGATCCGGGGTGCTCATGCTCTTGGCAAGGAAGCTGTCGCGCAACGCTTATTGGGGTCCTTGCAAGTGGATATCAGCAAAGCACGCCAACTCATTGGCTGGCAGCCGCCAGTCTCTGTTGATGAGGGGCTGAAGCGGTGTGTTCAAAATAACCTCTCTCAACAGGGTTTGCTGCGTTTGTTTGATATTTTTTTTTCCGGGGTCGGGCTAGTGATCTGTCTGCCAATTTTTTCTCTGGTGTTGATTGCCGGATGGCTGGATTCACGTTCTCCGCTGTTTTTTCAGCAGCGTGTCGGGCGATTTGGCCAGCCTTTTACGTTGATCAAATTCCGCACAATGAAATTAGAAACATCCTCGGTTCCCACCCATCTGGCTCCTGCGTCGTCAGTGACAACATTAGGTCGTTTTTTAAGAACGACCAAGTTGGATGAGTTGCCTCAGTTATGGAATGTTTTAAAAGGGGACATGAGCTTGGTTGGCCCTCGGCCCAGCCTTATTGATCAGGATGAGCTTATCTGTGAGCGGAAAATGAGAGGTGTTTTGGATGCCCGTCCGGGAATTACTGGGCTGGCACAAATTAATGGCATTGATATGTCGGCTCCGAAGTCTCTCGCTGAGGTCGATTTGGAATTATTGAAAACATTGACGGTGAAGGATTATTTTCTCTATATTTTTAAGACATTAAGCGGAAAAGGGGCGGGGGACCGTGTCGCAAGATGAGCGCGCTGTTTTTTCTCGCGCACATCTCCAATCTGTATAGATTCAACGTTGCGTATTTGCCTCGTACTCTCTCGTCTCAAGTTTTCTTCGATTGTTCTCAAAAAAACGAAGCTTGTTATCGTGGGTTGTCGATTTGAAAGATGACATGATTAAGCTATTGTTATTCAGGCGCTTGCCTTTGACGATATCCATCAACCTTTTCGCAATTATTTGCGGCCTTGTGATGGCGTATCTTGTTCGTTTTGATTTTCAGGTGCCATTCGATTTCCCGGTATCTTTTTGGCGTTTATTACCCGCGGTAATCGGCATTAAACTCCTGGTGTTCTGGCGTTATGGTCTCTTCAGTGGTTGGTGGCGCTATGTTTCAATGTCGGATCTTATTGCGATTTGTAAAGCCAATGTCCTGGGGTCTGCAGGCGTTGTTCTTTATGCGGTATTTGTTTACCGTCTGGAGATGATCCCACGCACCATCTTATTTTTAGATGGTTTATTCTGCTTTTTACTGGTTGCCGGTATTCGCTTTATTACCCGCGCGTTTCGAGAGAATTTCTATCCCATGCCTAGCAGTGAGGTCAGCAAAACACGTATGCTGATCGTTGGTGCCGGCGATGCCGGCCAGATGATTGCCCGGGAACTGCGTCTCAATAGAAATCTTAGTTATCATGCGATCGGTTTCATTGATGATGACCGGCGCAAATTAAAAGAACGTTTTCTTGGGTTACCGGTTTTGGGAACCGCTGAAGATCTTCCATCGGTCTGTCGAAAAAAGCAGATTGAAGAGGTGATTATCGCCATCCCTTCCGCGACCGGCAAGCAAATCCGCTCCATTGTCGATCAATGCCAGAAAGCTGATGTGCGGTACAAAACATTGCCCGGTGTGGGGTCCCTTTTGGATGGGTCGGTCTCAATTGAGCAGATCAAAGATGTGTCTTTAGACGATTTGCTTGGTCGTGATCCGGTCCGACTCGATACGCAGCAAATCTCCGGCTACTTGTGTGGTAAACGGGTCTTGGTGACTGGCGCCGGCGGGAGTATCGGTAGTGAGCTGTGTCGTCAGGCGGCTCGGTTTAATCCCAGCAAGTTGATTTTATTTGAAAATAGCGAAACGCCCTTATTTACCATTGAAAAGGAGTTGAGGAAGGCTCATCCAAAATTGTTGATCTATCCGATCATCGGCGATATTCGCTACCGTGCGCGTGTCGAAGCGATTTTCGATGAGTTTATGCCCGAAGTTGTTTTTCATGCGGCCGCCTACAAGCATGTGCCGATGATGGAAGTGAATCCGGCCGAAGCTGTGAACAACAATGTACGCGGCACCCAGGTTGTTGCGGAAGCGGCCCACATGTTTCGGGTTGAGCGTTTTGTCATGGTGTCGACCGATAAAGCGGTAAATCCGACCAATGTGATGGGAACAACCAAACGCGCTGCGGAAAAAATAGTCCAGGCGTTGTCGCGCCGCAGCAAAACCCGCTTTGTCACTGTCCGTTTTGGAAATGTCTTGGGAAGCAACGGCAGTGTTATCCCCATTTTTAAAGAGCAGATTCGCCATGGTGGCCCGGTGACGGTGACCCACAAAGATATCACCCGGTTTTTCATGACGATTCCCGAAGCCTCCCAGTTGGTGCTGCAAGCAGGAAGTATGGGAGAGGGCGGGGAAATTTACCTCCTGGATATGGGGGAGCCGGTTAAAATTCTCCATCTTGCTGAAGAACTGATTCGTTTGTCCGGTAAAACACCCCATGACGACATCGATATTGAATTTACCGGCTTGCGTCCTGGGGAAAAACTTTATGAGGAACTCCTCCTTGAAGAGGAAGGAATCAAACCCACCACCCATGAAAAGATCTGTATTGCTCGATCTGTTCTCGAAGACGAGATGATCCTCACAGTGCAATTGGAACAATTATTTGATGCTGCACGGAAGCTTGATCTTAAACTGACCGTTGATTTGCTACAGAAGATCGTTCCGGAATATCAACCTGCAGACCATTTGTCCGTGCGCAGATTGAGTTGAGTCCGTTCAAGGCGTGATTTTTCTCAAGTGGAGCAGGGCTCGAGTGCACCAGAGAAGTTTATTACTCATCCGCAAAGAAGTTGAGGACCTGCAGGATTTTACGCTTGTGAGACGGAGTGAGATGATTGATTTTTTCGTAGTATTTAAAAAATCTCAGGCGTTGTGTTCGGCTCAGGGTTTTCTTGCCGACTTTATCCAGGCAAGCTAAGTCCTTGACAATTCCCCGGCTACGCAGCCAGCCTCGGCGTGTTTTTCCGAGAGGACAATCAAAAAAGAAGACTTTGGGGTATGTTTCATCTTCGGTTGACACAAGGATGTTGCGCCATTTGAGATCCCAGTGAATAAAACCGTGCTGATGAAGGCGCGCGGTATAGTCAGATACCTGACGAAGAATGACTTTGACCCAGGAGCGGTCTTGAAACTTCATAGGATTCTTTTTTGCTAAATTAAGGAGATCGTCAGAGTGGGGAACTTCCTCGGTAATCAGCGCACCGATTTTAAACCTGCCGTGGCGCTTGAGCTGCCCGTAAGCGACGATCCGTGGCGTAGGGATTCCCAATTGGTTGAAATGGAGGAGATTTTCCCATTCTCCCTGCAGTCGTCCACGTCCCAGATAATGCCTGAGCCCTTTGCCGTTACGGGTATAGACCTTGATATAGTAGGTTGAGTTCTTGAGGGTGACTTTTTGAACAAAGCTGATCGGGTCTTTGGACAGGCATGTTCCTTTCAGAGCCAGGGCTGATTGAAGAGACGAGAAAACGTCTTTTTCCTCATCCTTGCCGAGAAAGACCCAGTTGTTGTGAGCTTTTTTAAACAAAGACATCCCCCTCATCAATGAGCTGGGAATTCATAACATATTTTTACAAAATATTTCCAGTCTGTTGTTTCATTCAGGATCGAAGACGCGACCAGCGGTTCTTTGGCTCGACGGTTTGACTGGCCCGCATTTCTCACAAGTAACCTGCTTCGACGACTGTAAGTATGCCTGCGAGTATTTTTCTTCGCCTGCCTTACACCAACGGCTCTTTCCGGCTTCTCGCAACGATCTTTGTAAGAGATCCGGGCTGGTGTCCTCAGTGGTTATGCCTTATTAATTCCGGTCCTTTGGGTCGCTTTCAGGATTGCACCTCCTCGGCTTGGCTTAGGCTGGGCCTGCGTCGGCGCGCCTCGACAGCAACCAAAATGACGCAGAATTATCTAAAAGAACGAACCAAACAGGACACTAGCTGTGTAGGTCGTTGACCGCCGCAACAAGAAAATCGTGAATCTGTTCGCTGCCGCCCATTTGCAGGACTTCTTCTGCGATATAGGTGGCGTCAGAGCAATTCAGGTCGGAGAGAAACGCCTTGGTGCGGGGAATGAATGGTGCAACCATGGAAAATTCACGTATGCCGATACCGAGGAGCACCAAAAAGCTCAGTGGGTCAGCCGCCATCTCGCCACATAGACACACCCCTTTGCCGAGTCGGTTGGCGGTATCACTGACATATTTGATCGCTTGAAGAATGGCTGGGTGAAGGGGGTTGTAATATTTGTTGACCAGGGGGTTGTTGCGGTCTGCGGCCAACATATATTGAACCAGATCATTGGTGCCCAAAGCAAAAAAATCAACCTCTGTGGCCAGAAATTTACACATTTGAACAGCGGCAGGAACTTCAATCATGACGCCGAGTGGAATATCTTCGGCAAAGGGGATATTTTCACGGCGCAGATTGTTCTTTGCTTCCTCAATCACTTCCTTGCAGGCCCGAACTTCTTCGACACCGGAAATCATCGGGAACAGCAGCTTGACCTTGCCATGACAACCCGCCATGAGAATCGCTTCAATCTGAGTGCGAAAAATATCCCGATTATCGAGAGAGACGCGAACCGAACGCCAGCCCATGAACGGATTATCCTCGGCAGGGGGGCTGAAGTAGGGCAATCCTTTGTCACCACCGATGTCCAGGGTACGAATGGTTACCGGGCCATCAAAGCTCTCGACAATCTTTTTGCATAACTGATATTGGTCGTTGCGGTCAGGGAAATTACTGCGCGTCATGTAGGGAAATTCGGTGCGATAAAGGCCGACACCGTCAGCCCCGTTACGCAGGGCAACCGCGACATCGCTGAGCAGGCCGATGTTGGCACGCAATGTCACATGGACGCCGTCTTTGGAGACCGCCGGCCGGTCACGAAATTCGCTGAGTCGGTGCAGCTCCTTGCCACTGTCCTCTTCAAGGCGCCGGTATTCTTCGATAATGCCTTCAACAGGATCAATAAACAGGCAGCCTGAGTTGGCGTCAAGAATAACATTCGCGCCGGAGGACACTTTCTTTGTCACGCCTTTGACGCCGACAAGGGCCGGAATGCCTAATGCTTTCGCCATAATAACGGCATGGGAATTTTGTTCTCCCGCTTCAGTAACAATCCCCAGCAGCTTCTCGTGGTCGAGAATTGCCATGTCCGAAGGCAGGATCTCCTTGGCGAACAGGATGCCGGGACGCTTGAATTGCAGGGTTTTTTCCTGCTGCCCGGTCAGGTTGGCTAACAGCCTTCGGCCGATATCGACGGTATCACTGGCCCGCTCACGCAGATAGGGATCTTCCATGCGCGCAAAAGCTTCTGTGTATTCGCCGATCACTTTCTTCAGTGCATAAGGCGCGCTGTGACCGCTGCGGATTTCACCGGTCATCTGATCGATAAAGCCACGGTCTTCAAGGATCATCAGATGGGTGTGGAAGATGGCCGCATCCTGCTCGGAAAGTCGTGTGGCAACGCGCTTTTCGAGAAACAGGGTCTGAATCCTTGTTTCTTCGAGAGCGTTGTTGAGACGATCAATCTCTTCATGGATGTCGATATTCTCTTCATCAAGAATGTCGGCAAAGCCGCTTTGTTCGTCTAAAACATAGACCGGACCGGAGATAACGCCGGGATAGGCCACCGTGCCTCGAATGGCACTTTGTTTTTGCGGGTGTTCGTCAGCTTCGAGCGCCGGAGTTTGGGGTTGCAGTTTGTTTTCCTGAATGGAATTGAGTAACTGAGCATTGGTCACCACCGTCGATACTTGGAAGGCGATGGTGGTCATAGTGCTGATTTCTGTCGGGCTGAACGCCCGTTTTTCGGTGCTTTGCAGGGTGATGACACCGATTGGATTGCGTCGATCCATCAAGGGAACAGCCAGAAAGCAGTGGAACTGTTCCTCACCTGTTTCCTGAAAATAGAGATAGCGTGGGTGTTCCTCGGGTTCGAGAATGGAGATGGGGTGGCCCTGTTCAATGGCCATGCTCGCCAGACCTTCACCCAATTTCATGCTGACCATGCCGATCGCTTCCGGGGTGAGCCCCTGCGTTGCGCGCAACCACAAGGTTTCTCCATCCTCATCAAGAAGATAGATTGAACACACCTCCGAATGCATCCGTCTGGCAACGAGACTGACAATATTGTTCAATGTCTCGCTGAGGTCATGCGACTGCAGAATCAGTGCGCTGATGTCCTCCAGGGTACTGATGCCCAGGGACTCTGTGGTTGGGTTGTTCATGGCAGTCATAAGAATCACGTCAGCCGTGTTCGTCTCTACGAGAGACCTAGCCCTCCTTGGGGTTGATATGGTAAGCGAACACTTTAAGCTGGTCTTTTAGTTCCTGACCGGGAGCCAGATCCTTGATAATCGCATGAATGGCGCGGCGTTCGTCTTCGCTGTGGACATGGCCTTCAAGAACCGTGACACCTCCATCGACATGAACTTGCAGGTGATAGCCATCGACTTGGTCCGATTGCAAGATGGCGATTTCCGTTTTTTTGCACTGAATCAGATCGATCAGTTTTTGTCGGCAGCGCTCATTGTTGTCCTGAAGATTTTTTTCTTCAATGCCTTTACAAATCAGCTCAACGGCCATCTCTTCGGAGATTTTGACGGTATTGATCACCAGGTCGTAATCGTAAGGATCGTTCCAGTCGCGGTCGAAGTAATATTTGATAAATCCGGCACGTTGCTGATCGCTTTTGCGCACCAGAATACGGGATAAATCAGGATCGAGCCACTCCCGCTCCGCCCAGCGCTCCACGCGGATGTCGAACGGGGCAATGATGCGGGTACGAAAAACCGTGTTGATTCCGGCGAGAAGGTCCTGTCCACCGCGACCATAGATGATGACGTTGCCCTTGAGGGCATATTCAAGAATGATCTGCTCGATGCGATGCATATCAATCTCAAGACTTTCGTCAAGGCTTTCAACGAATGCCGGCGGTTTTTCGTCCGCCATTTCAACATTGTCGGCGGTTAGACCGTACGAGGCGGCAACTTTGAGAATTGCTTCGCCGTCAATGAGGTCGTAGCCCAATTTGTCAGCCAGATTGCGCGCAATAATAGAGCCTCCACTGCCCATTTCACGCGAGATAGTAATGATTGCCATGATTCTCCCCTGAGTTCATAAAACACAGTCCTGATGTGGCCATCCCGATCATTGGTGCGTTACCATGACGTAAGCCTTCAACAGAATCAGGACTGAGCCTGAGACAATACAAGACCAAAATATCGTGCGATGACTCTGCTGCTTTCTGAAAACATGTTAGAAATCAGAATGTTCAGAGAAATGATTCTCAACTGGAATGGGTCTTTTTTCACCAGATATCGCATCGCTATTTTAGTGTAAACAAAACAGGAAAAATACTAACAATTGCACATGATATTGACAAGTTATTAGTGACATCCACGTGCGCATCGGATGATGCAACGCGTTTAGCGGCATTATTTTAACTCATAATGAAACACTGTTGTTGCTCAGACCCTTTAAAAGCGTGTGTTCTCTGTCGGCGATTCATCTGCTGACTCTGGTCTAGGCTTCAAACCCGGGCTTGTGCTCCAGATAGTGGTAAGAGTCAATAAAACGGATTGTACGGCTTTTGGAGCGCATCACGATTGTGTGCGTCTTGGCCCCGCCGGAGAAATAGCGCACACCTCTGAGCAGGTCACCACCCGTGACGCCGCTGGCGGCAAAAAAGACATCGCCACCGGCGAGTTCCTCGGCCGTATAAACTTTGTCAAAATCGGTGATGCCCATTTTAGGGGCACGTTCGCGCTCTTCGTCGGTGGTGAAAATCAGCCGGGCCTGCATGTCACCGCCGAAACACTTGACGGCCGCCGCAGCTAACACCCCTTCCGGAGCACCGCCAACGCCGAGAACCATGTCAATCCCGCTGTCCGGAATGCCTGTCGCCACCGCAGGGGCGACATCACCATCACTGATCAGCTTGATTCGGGCGCCCACCCGACGAATGTCTGCAACCGCGTCATCGTGACGAGGACGGTCCAGCAAAACAACCGTCAGGTCTTCAATGTTGCAGCGTTTCGCTTCGGCCATCCGTTTCAGATTATTCGAAGGGAGATCATTAATATCAATGCACCCCTTGGCTTCAGGGCCGACAATGATTTTTTCCATATACATGTCCGGTGCGTGGAGAAAGCCTCCAGCAGGAGCCAGGGCGATAGTGGCAATCGCACCGGGACCGCCTTTGGAGCACAATGTCGTTCCCTCCAGAGGATCAACTGCGATATCAACTTTGGGCCCGCTGTCGTTGCCGACTTTCTCACCGATGTAGAGCATCGGTGCCTCGTCCATTTCCCCCTCGCCGATGACAACGGTGCCGTCAATATCCATGATCCCCAACGTCTGGCGCATGGCTGTGGTCGCCGCATCATCCGCGGAAATCTTGTCTCCACGTCCAACCCAACGCCCACAGGCGACGGCAGCAGCTTCAGTGACACGGGCCAGTTCCAGAGCCAGACTTCTATCCATTTCATTACTCCTGAATGTTTGAGGGGGATGTGTTTAAGAACAAGACATCATGAATTTGCAAAAGATTGGCAAGATCGTTACATCCTGCTGGAATTGATCTTTCAAGGGATGTTATGATGCCACGGTTGAGCGTTTGAGACAATTGCTAATTATGTTCGATTTTTTAGAACACTCCCTCCAGCCCTTAAAACGACAGAACTATGACAGAACAACCCCACGGCTCCTCGAATCCCTTGTTAGAGCAGATCATTGCCGATGCTATCTCACAACAGGGTGGTCTTTCATTTTATGAATATATGCAGCGCTGTCTTTACCACCCGCAGCATGGCTATTATATGGCGGCTCGCCAGCGCGTTGGCGCCAAGGGGGATTTTTTCACCTCGTCGTCCGTTCATCGCTTATTCGGTGCTCTAATCGCACGCCAGTTGCATCAGATGTGGCAACTGCTGGGCAGTGGTTCTTTTACTGTCGTTGAACAGGGCGCGGGTGACGGCTTTCTTGCCCTCGATATTCTTGATACTCTCCAGGGTGACTATCCGCAGATGTATGCGTGTATCCGCTATGTTCTTATTGATGTCAGTGCCGACAATCGTTGCAGGCAACAGGAACATTTGCAGACTCATGCTGATCGGGTGTCGTGGCAGGACTTTGATACGCTTGGCAGCTTTGCCGGGTGTTTTTTGAGTAATGAGCTGATTGATGCCTTTGCCGTTCATATGGTTGAAAAACACGATGGGCAGCTACAGGAAGTTTATGTCGTTCAGGGGCAACAGGGCTTTGAAGAAGAGTTGCGTCCGACGGATGATGCTGAATTTGCCCGCCATTTTGATTTGGTTGGCGCAGGCGTTGTCGAGGGGTGCCGCGGCGAGGTTTGTCTGGCGGTTCAGCCGTGGATGGAGTCGGTTGCGGCAAAACTTGAGCGTGGCTTTGTGTTGACCATTGATTACGGTTATCCGGCGCAAGAGCTTTATGCGCCGTTTCGTCGACAGGGTACCCTGTTGTGCTATTATCAACATACCGCTAATGATAACCCGTATCAGAATGTTGGTTGTCAGGATATCACCAGCCATGTTGATTTCACATTGCTTGAGAAGTGTGGTGAAATCGTGGGGCTGGAAACGCTTCATTTTACCGAACAATATCGTTTTTTGATGGGCTTGGGCTTTGTTGAGGAATTAGTCCGTTTGCAGGCTGAGGAGACTGATCCGAAGAAAGCCATGGCGTTGCGGATGACTTTGAAAAATTTGATTTTACCTGATGGCGGCATGGGGGAAACGTTTAAGGTGCTGATTCAGGGTAAAGGAGTTGGTCGCCCAGACTTGCTTTGCCAGCGCAAAATTAGTGATATTTCGGCTGCTTTTGCTTGATTTATCTGTATAAAGTAACTATCTAAAGGGAGAAGACAATGAAAGAACAAATTGAAACAGTACTGGATGAAGTTCGCCCGACCTTGTTGGCTGATGGTGGTAATGTTGAACTTGTTGACGTCAGTGACGATGGCGTTGTCAGTGTTAAACTGGTTGGTGCCTGTGGCTCCTGTCCGATGTCCACAGTGACGTTGAAGATGGGCATTGAGCGGATTTTGCTGGAAAAAGTTCCCGGTGTAAAAGAGGTTGTTCAGGTACCATAAAAGTTTTTATTTGATCATGTTTGCACGAGGGGGTCATCAGATGGTGAGCCCCTCGTGTTGTTTTTAATCTGAATCAATGAAGTCATGGTGAATAACATCTGCGCTGAAGATGCGATGGTCGATCGCTTGGCAGAGATTACCCGGGGGCGGCTAGCCATTGCAGATCAATCCGGCGTCGTCGCGGACCATCAAACTCACAAAAATAAATTCCCTGCCACGTTCCCAGTTGCAATTCGCCATCGCGGACAATGATCGTCTCACTGGATCCCATCAAGCTGGTTTTCAAATGTGCGGCACTGTTTCCTTCGGCATGGCGATAATTATCCTGCCAGGGAATTTTTTTATCCAATATGGTCAATAAGTCCGTTATCACATCCGGATCCGCATTTTCGTTGATGGTCAGAGCCGCTGTTGTATGGCGGACAAACAGAACGATAACGCCCGTGGTGTAGTTCTGTTCGCGGATATGCTGGGCAACGAGGCTGGTGATGTTGATCATCTGGTCACGTCGTTGGCTGGTAATTTCAATCATGAGTGCTCCCGTTAAATAAAATCAGGCGAATTTGGCGGATGGTGTGCATGATACCACAGACCGATATGGCCGTAGTTGGCGATTGCAATGTTGGTGGCTGTCGACCGTTCCTATCAATAAAGCACGCCACTGAACAAAAAGAGAATGCCGCCGACAACTGCCGGCACAGCCAGGAAATCAAGAAGTCATCCTGAACAGATCAGGATGGTGTTGTTCAGGGCAAAATGGTAGCGTAATCATCGTTAATGTGTGTCAAACTTTGCGCCGTAGTGGGCAGGAATAGTCGCTGTACTCAAGGAAGGAAAAGGCGGTATGACAACGTGGCTTGATCAATTTTCACGTTTTCTGAGCGTTGAACGCAACCTGTCTTCACATACTCAGATCAGTTATCTGAGCGATGTGCAAGCCTTCTGCCGCTTTGTCTGTGATGGCGATTTGGCTCAGCTTGACAAAGTCTTGCCGACAATTGAGAAACATACCGTGCGCAAGTGGATGGCACACTTGCTCAAAACCAATAAAAAAGTCACGGTAGCCCGCAAGGTCTCATCAGTGCGCTCCTTTTATCATTTTTTGCAACGTGAAGGAATGGTTGAGCACAATCCTGCAGAGCTGGTGCGTTTGCCACGGGTTGAGCGCTATCTGCCGACGACGCTGGATGTGGATTATATGTACCATCTACTTGATGATCCGGGAGATAACACGTTGCAGTCGTTGCGCGATCGTGCGTCTTTCGAATTGCTTTATTCCAGTGGCTTGCGTGTCGGAGAGCTTGTCGCTTTAAATATCGGCGATCTTGATTTTGAACAGGCCCTGGTGCGCGTGTTGGGTAAGGGGGGCAAGCAGAGAATTGTTCCTGTCGGGTCAAAAGCGTTGCAGGCGTTGACCGCTTACCTGGAGCGGCGCGGAGCGGTTGAGCGTGATGAGCCGTTATTGATCAATCGCCGAGGCACACGCTTGTCCGCCCGGACGGTTCAGCGCAATTTGAAAAAGAAACTGCTCCAGCTGGGTTTGCCGACGACGGCAACACCGCACTCCTTACGCCATAGTTTTGCAACCCATTTACTTGATGGCGGGGCGGACTTGCGGGCTATCCAGGACATGCTTGGCCATGTTTCGTTGTCGACGACTCAAAAATACACCCAGGTCAGTACCGATCGGATGATGAAAGAATATGATCGGACTCACCCGCGCAGTAAAAAAGCCAACCGGAATGGGGAAAAAAGTTCCGGCCCGCCCGGACAAAAACCGCCGGAGGAGGGCTAGTCGTCTGTTGAAAAACGACCATAAAACAATTGGTTGCCGTCAAAGGCAAGGGTGATTTTCTATTTGAGAACCTGATTTTGTATAAAAAATCGCCTTTTTAATTTCCTGGCAGCAGGGAGAGGGCAGGACGTGCCATGCTAAATTTCCCGAGCGCTCTCTCGATAATTATACGTCACAAAAAAACGCCCCTGATAAGGGGCGTTTTTTTGTTGACCTGATTGGGCTTACTTCTCCCAGAAACGCATGGTGCCGTTCTCTGCAAAACTGATGTGCAGATCGTAAGGCTCCTTAAGCAGAATCGGCTCATGGTGACCACCGGTCTCTTTGATGGCGCGATCCAGCCAGTCGGTAAGGTAGTCTTTATAGGCCGGGTGAGCACACTTGTCGATGATGGTGCGGGCACGATCCACCGGGCACAAACCACGCAGGTCAGCCAGACCCTGCTCGGTAACCAGAACATCAATATCGTGCTCTGTGTGGTCGACATGGGGTACCTGAGGAACAACACCGGAGATGCCGAACTCGTCGTTTTTGCTCGCACGGCAAGACGGGCAATGCATCATGGAGATGTAGGAGTTACGCTCAAAGTCACCGGAACCACCGATACCGTTAAGCATGCGGGTACCGCCGGCATGAGTTGAGTTGGCGTGAGCGAAGATATCAAACTCAAGCGGCGTGTTCATGCCGATAGCGCCAAGTCGACGGATGACCTCAGGGTTGTTGGAGATCTGCTGCGGCCGCATGAGAACCATGTCTTTGTATTTGTCGAACTTCTCCCACCACTCTTCAAAGGCTTCGTTGGACAGGGATAGTGAGGTGCAGTTGATGTATTTACACTTACCCGAGTCGAGGAAGGGCAGGAAGGTGTCCTGGAGAACCTCGGTGAAGACGATCAGGTCCTCAAAGGGGCTCTGAGTCAGACCACCGACAACGGCATTGGCGATGGAACCGACACCCGACTGCAAGGGCAGCAGGTTCTTCGGCAGACGACCAGCTTTTACTTCAGTCGCGAAGAAATCAACAATGTTGTCGGCAATGGCCTGGGCAACGGGGTCAGTGCCGCGCAGGGCGCGCCCGTTGTCCGGCATTTTGGACTCAACGATGGCTACGATTTTACTGGTGTCAGTAGGAACCCAAGGCGTACCGATGCGCTGTTTGGCGTCGGTGATCGGGATAATGGTGCGGAACGGAGGCAGGTCCGTCATGTAGATATCGTGCATGCCTTCAAAGGAGGGCAGGCCGGTGTTGATCTCAACAATAATTTTGTCGGCAATATCAATAATTTCCGGAGAGGTACCGATAGAACCGGAGAGGATGATGTCACCGTTTTCCGTAATGGCTGAAGCTTCGATAACGGCAACGTCGAGTCCGCCACCGCTGTCTTTCGTGTAGAAACCGTACTTGAGGTCCTGGGCGAACATGGACAAGTGCTTGTCACCCATGCGGATCTTACCGCTGTTGATGGCTTTGCCTAGTTCTTTACCTGTCTGGTAAGGCCAGCGGCGGTCGATCATGTCATTCGCTGCCATGCGGTCTTCGACCTCTGCACCGATAGAGGCGCCGATAAAGAGGTTGAGCTTCAATTTGCCTTGCAGGTTGTTTTTTTCAACGTGATCACACAGGGCGATGGGAACAACTTTCGGATAGCCGACCGGTGTAAAGCCGGACATGCCGACATTCATGCCGTCCTTGAAGTAGTCAACGCACTGCTCAGGGGTTTTGACCAGGTTAAGTAGTTCTTTACAGCGAACTCTGTCTTGTAACGTGTCTGCCATGCTTTGGTTCCTCCTGTTTGGGATGTGGTTTCTCAATACAGAGGGCCCGGTGCCAAGCGCCGCGCCCGTTCATAAAAAAAGGCATTTTTCGCCTAAAAAACAGTGTCAAATCTCCTTAGAGGCCAAGATCGATCTTATTTTTATAAAAAATAAAATAGCGTTATGAAAATCACGTATAGTATGGAGTGTTTTTTTAGTCAAGCGAAAAAAATGAGCCTTTTGGTTTGTTGATATATAATTAGTTTTAAATAATATTGAGACCTTGTTGCGTAATATGATGAAAATATTAGTTATTTTAGTAGAATGAATTTTCTTACGTATGTTCTATTTTTTAAGAAAAATATTAAATTTTAGTCTGGTTACAGATATGGTGTTTTATTATTGATACTGGGTGTGTTTTAATGCGCCATGGAGGGAAGAATGCTTCAGATTCTGGAGAGGGGGTTGAAAATAAAGGAAAGTTCAGATTTTAAGTAAGTACAAAAAAAGCCCCGCCGAAATCGGCGGGGCTTTTTGTCGTTTCATGGTTGAAACAGTGATCTGTTATTCACAGAGATCAACCTCAATATCCCAGTTCTTAACCTTCATGGTTCCGTTCTTGGCCAGGTTCTGCTGCATTTTGAAGCAGCGATCAAACAGCTGAGGCTCATGGCCAACGCCTTTGCTCAGAGTTTCTTTGCAGGCCATGTCAAAGTACTCTTGCAGGATCGGACGGTAAGAAGGATGTGCGCAGGTGTCGATCAGTTTCTGGGCACGATCTTTCGGAGCCAGGCCACGCAGGTCGGCCAGGCCTTGCTCGGTAACCAGAACATCGAGGTCGTGCTCGGTGTGGTCGATGTGCGGCGCCTTGGGAACCACGCATGTGATGCCTTCGGGATCGGTCTTGCTCGGGCGAACCGAAGGGGTGTGCATGATAGACAGGTAAGCGTTGCGCAGGAAGTCACCGGAACCACCCAGGCCGTTGATCATGCGGGTACCGCCAACCAGTGTGGAGTTAGCGTGTGCATAGATGTCAAATTCAACCGGCGTATTCATGGCGATGCAACCCAGGCGGCGGATCGGCTCGGGAGAGTTGGAAATCGACAGAGGACGCAGGGTGATTTTGTCCGCATACTTGTCCCAGTTGTCGAAGAAGCGGGGGAAACCCGGCTCTTCGGACAGCGACAAGGAGCATGCGGAAGCGCAGTTCAGTTTGCCGGAGTCAAAGAAGTCCAGCATGGTGTCCTGAAGTACTTCCGTGAAGACGCTCAGGTTGGAGAAAGGACCTTGGGCCAGACCGCCGACAACCGCGTTGGCAATGGAACCAACACCGGATTGCAGGGGCAGCAGGTTCTCAGGCAGGCGACCCGCCTTCACTTCGTCACCGAAGAATTGCATGATATGACCGGCAATCGCCTCAGAGGTCGCATCCATGTCGGCAAAAGCACGACCTTTATCACGGTGCTTGGACTCGACAACGGCAATGATCTTGTCCGGATCGCAGGGGAAGCTGGGAGTACCGATGCGGTCGTCAGCCTTGTTGATCAGGAACGGTTGGCGATTAGGAGGATTCTGAGGGATCAGGCAGTCGTGCATACCTTCGAAAGAAGGTTGTCCGGTGTTGACCTCAAGGATGATCTTGTCCGCGATCATCAGGATTTCACCAATAACACCGCAGGAAGAAGTCGGAACCAGACCACACTCTTCGGTAACGGCTGAAACTTCGATGATGGCAATGTCAATTTTCGGGGTGTAGAAACCGTAGCCGAGGTCCTGTGCGAACAGAGACAAGTGCTTGTCACCCATGCGGATGCGGCCTTCGTTGATGCCTTTGGCGATGCTTTTACCGGTTTGGTAAGGCCAGCGGCGATCAATCATGTCCAGCTCAGCCCAACGGTTTTCAGTTTCAACACCAACCGATGCACCGATGAACAGGTTGAATTTCATTTTGCCTTGCAGGTTGTTCTTTTCGACATGATCAGCCAGAGCGATGGGTACCGCTTTAGGATAGCCTGCCGGGGTAAAACCAGACCAGCCCAGATCCATGCCGGATTTGAAGTATTGAACACACTCTTCAGGGCTTTTGACTTTGTCGAGAAGGGCCTTGCGCCGAACGCGACTTTCGAGACTTCCGTACTCTGCCATTTTTTTCCTCCTTGATACGATACGATTGGATAGTCATTTCCCACCATGTGAGCGTGGGGAGTATGTGCAGGAACGATGTGTGTTTTGCTTGCTCTTTATCGTTATCTGCAAAAAAGTTTACCGTATACAAAATTAAGCCAAAGTATATATATGGTATAAAATGCGAAATTAAAACCGTGTTTTGAATCTATCGTATAATATATGTGGGAAATCGTGTCAAGCGAAATTTGGCATTCTGTGCGCTCGATTGGGTGTTGTTAATCTCTGTGATCTATTTGGTTAGTATTTTCTTAAGTCATTGATTTTATAAGGCTATTTTGTTGTTTTTGCGACGTTTGTTTAACTCCCGATTTACCTGTTTTGGTAACTTTTATTGTGCTTTTAAGGGTTTTAGTTTTAATAAAAAAAGACCTTGTTTTATTTTATTAGAACGAGACCTGGGTGTGGCGTCTGATTCTTTTGTCGGTCGGTCTCTCATTATTAACTGTTGAGTAACGCCGCCTTGCAGGCGTGATTCAGGCTGGCTTTGTCACGGAAAATCTGCCGCGAATCTGCCAAAAAATAGGTCTGCGTCGTTACTTGTGAAAAATATTTTCAAGCTGGTTGTAACGATGATTGGGTACTTTTTTCAGGTGTGTTTTTTCGGGTAGATAAATATGGCGGTCGTTTTCTTTATGGCGAATGGGAACTGGTTTTTTTAGCATGATATCTTCTCAGGTGGCTTCGTTTTACTCCTCCCCGGTTTTCATGATTGAGTGATGTGTTTACTCTCAGGCTGTTGTAAAAGTCGCGTCCATGGGTTCCGCGAGCTGTTCTTTTTTCAGTTGCCTGCCGGGTGATTCAGCGGTGTGAGACACTATCTGTAATGGGAGTGTATTGATAGGATGCTTGACTCGGAGTGGAGGAAGTGACTGAGCTGGTTTCCCGTGTTTGCATAGGAAGGGCGCTTTTAAAAAAATAAACAAGCCCGCCATGTTTTGCATGACGGGCTTGTTGAGGTGCCGTTTTCTTTTGATGCTGGTTTTATCCGAAACAGCATGGTCTTTGTTGTAAAGACTTCTTTTTTGACGTTTGCTCTAAGTGTCAAAAAAATGTCGATACGTTTTTCTATTCACACAGATCAACCTTGATGTCCCAGTTCTTGATTTTCATGGTGCCGTTTTCAGCAAGGTTCTGTTGCATTTTAAAGCAGCGGTCAAACAGTTGAGGCTCGTGACCAACGCTCTTGGCCAGGCATTCTTTTTTAGCCATGTCAAAGTACTCTTGCAGAATCGGCTTGTAGTCCGGATGTGCGCAGACATCGATCAGCTTTTGAGCGCGATCTTTCGGAGCCAGGCCACGCAAGTCAGCCAGACCCTGCTCTGTAACCAGAACGTCGAGGTCGTGCTCAGTGTGGTCGATATGCGGAGCTTTAGGTACCACACAGGTAATACCGGTCGGATCGGTTTTGCTCGGACGTGCTGAAGGTGTATGCATGATGGACAGGTAGGCATTGCGCAGGAAGTCTCCGGAACCACCGAGACCATTGATCATGCGGGTGCCACCAACCAATGTGGAGTTGGCGTGTGCATACATGTCGAATTCAACCGGTGTGTTCATTGCAATGCAGCCCAGACGACGAATCGGCTCAGGGGAGTTGGCAATGGACAGCGGACGCAGGGTGATTTTGTCCGCATACTTGTCCCAGTTGTCGAAGAAGCGCGGGAAGCCCGGGGTTTCGGACAGAGACAGGGAGCAAGAAGAGGCGGCATCCAGTTTTCCGGAATCAAACAGGTCAAGCATGGTGTCTTGAAGAACTTCCGTGTAAACCGTCAGATTGCTGAAGGGACCTTTGGCCAGTCCACCAACAACCGCGTTGGCAATGGAACCAACACCGGATTGCAGCGGCAGCAGGTTCTCAGGCAGACGACCAGCTTTTACTTCATCAGAGAAGAACTGCATGATGTGGCCGGCAATGGCTTCAGAGGTTGCGTCCATATCAGCGAATGCACGACCTTTGTCGCGGTATTTGGATTCAACAACTGCGATGATTTTATCCGGGTCGCAGGGGAACGATTCAGTACCAATGCGGTCGCCGGCTTTCGTGATCAGGAACGGCTGACGATTCGGCGGAGTCTGGGGGATAATGCAGTCGTGCATGCCGCGGAATGAAGGTTGTCCGGTGTTGACTTCCAGGATGATTTTGTCGGCGATCATCAGAATTTCACCGATGACACCACAGGAAGAGGTCGGGACCAATGATCCGTCAGCGAGGATTTCAGAAACTTCAATGATGGCAATGTCGATCTTCGGGGTGTAAAAGCCGTAGCCGAGATCCTGGGCAAACAGGGAGAGGTGTTTGTCACCCATGCGGATGCGGCCTTCATTGATGCCCTTGGCAATGCTTTTACCGGTTTGGTACGGCCAGCGGCGGTCAATCATGTCCAGTTCCGCCCAGCGGTTTTCTGTTTCAGCACCGACAGATGCGCCAATGAACAGATTGAATTTCAATTGGCCTTGCAGGTTATTTTTTTCAACGTGATCAGCCAAGGCAATGGGTACCGCTTTGGGGTAACCGGCCGGGGTAAAACCAGACCAACCAAGATCCATACCGCTTTTGAAGAACTGGATGCATTCTTCAGCGGAAACTACTTTGTCGAGCAGCGCCTTACGGTGCACACGACTGTCGAGCGTTCCGAATTCAGACATGGTGCTTCCTCCTTAACGTGTGTGAAAAATCGTCCCAAATAAAATAAAGAATTGAAGATGGTTTTGAAGGGTCGCATTTGCCTGGGCGGGTGCTGTTGATAACCAGATGAGGTAAAAAATGCGAAGCTAAAACCATGTTATGACCGGAAGATATAATATATGTGAAAAATTAAGTCAAACGAAATGTGGCATAAAATGTGATTTGCGGTTTTAAAAAATTTATTCAGAATGAAAACTGTTTTTGGGGTCTTGTGGTGCTAGGATTCAGGCAATGTGTTGATATTTTTAGCTTGTCTATCGGTTATCGTCCTGTTTATTTTTAATTTTGGATAAAATTCAGGACTGTTCTATACAGTGCTACACTGGTTGTGTTTCTAATGTTACGTTTGATCTGTTGAAATTTTCTTATAAATTGAAACCGTATACATATTAATGAGTTATGTGTATACAGTGCCCCGTTTTGTGATGGATAACGCTGTGTTGCCGGAGCATCGGACAAGGCTGTCTTACGGATTGCTTTTTTGCGGGATGTTGATCTGATCCAGGCTTTTTTTTTCAACGGTGCAAGACGAAATATGATTTTTTCTTGTGTCCAGAATCAAGGACAATTGTAGTGTCTGGGGCTTTTTGCCGAACAGTCTGGATGCGCTGAACGGAGTTCTCTGTAAGCGTCTGAAAGTGAACGTCGGATTGATTTATGGAAATCATATGATGGAATGATGCGGAAGTGGTTTTTTGAGCCTAAAAAAAGCCTTCACGAGTGAAGGCTTTTTTATATCTTAACTGGAAAGATGTGCTTGGTTAGATGTTGTGATCTTTGCGGAAATCATTGATCTCTTCTTGAAGCTCTTCATCCACAGGGCGTTGCTGGAGAAGGCCCAGCGTCGCCAACGCCTGATCCGATTTGCCGTCAAATTTTTGAGCACGAGCCAGGTCAAAGAGAACACCGGTGAGTTCCGGGTACTCAGGATAGGTGCTGGTAATATTTTCCAAACGACTGATCGCGGCCGTATAGCGCTTTGTTTTCAGGTAAAAACGACCAATATAGGCTTCGTTGGCGGCGAGACGGTTATGGCATTGTTCCATGTAGTTATTGATCTCTTGCGCGCTGATGCTTTGTGGATAGTTTTTCAGTAATTGTTCAAACGTTGCCAAAGCGTTTCGTGTCGCTGTCTGGTCACGGTCAGCACTGAGCATCTGCTCAAAGTGTGATTTGCCCAAACGATACATGACGGATGCCGTCTGCGTATGCCCAGGATGCTTCTTGAGAAAGTCTTCGTAGGAAGCGACGGCGGAAATGTAATCTTCATTTGCATAATACGCATCGCCGATTTTCAGTTCAGCCAACGCGGTCAGTTCAGGTGAGGTGAAACTGTCGCGTACCTTTTGCCAGTGTTCGATGGCCGCAAGGTAATGTTCTTTCTCCATGGCGGCTTCACCCAGCTGCAGCTCCCGCATGGCTTCACTGTCGGCGGGTGTTGACGTCTGAGTAGCGGACTTGTTGGAAGAACAAGCCGAAAGGACCAGAAGGGTCAAAAGAAGAATAAGTGTCCGTTGCATGAAGATGTCCTTTTAAACATTTGATAACGCGCGTGAATAGTGAGGAGTGAATAGTAAATCAACCCTATCTCCGACTCAAGCATTATATCAGCGTGATTATAAATTATGCATCGTCAATCACGTGCTCAATAAGAGCTGTTTTAAGCTTTTCAAGAGCACGTTTCTCCAGTTGACGAACCCTTTCCTTGCTGATCCCGTAATGATCGGCGAGGTCCTGCAGTGTGGCTTTGTTTTCCTCAAGAATACGACTGTGCACAATGTGTTGCTCCCGCTCGTTCAACTGTGTCAGGGCCTGATGAACGCGATGGTTGGTGAGGGTTTCATGTTCCAGCTCAATCAGCTGTTGTTCCTGATTCATGCCGTTGTCGATCAGGTTATCCAAGTGGCTGGTGGTACTGTCGGGCGTCAGTTGACCATCCAGCGAGCTGTCGCGGCCTCCCAGACGGGCGCTCATCTCCGCCACTTCATCGGTGGAAACATTGAGTTGTCGGGCGATTTCCGCATGATCCGCATCGCCTCCCATCTTTTGCAACGCATCACGCGTTTGTTTGAGCTTGAAAAACAGTTTTTTGCGGGCCTGGGTTGTGCCGATTTTGACTAAAGACCAGGCATTGATGATGTAGTTGTGAATGTAGGCCCGTATCCACCAGACTGCGTAGCTGATCAGGCGAATATTGCGATCCGGGTCAAATTTCTTGATGGCCTTCATCAGGCCGATATTGCCTTCCTGAACCAGGTCGATCATTTTCAAGCCGTAAGCTTGGTATTCATAGGCGATCTTGACGACAAAACGCAGATTGGCACACACCAGTTTATGGGCCGCATCCAGATCATTGTTTTTGCGGTAGCGTTGAGCCAACTCATACTCAGTCTCACGGTCCAGAGGTTCAAACTGGCTGATCTGAGCCATGTAATGATCAAAACCGTCAATAACCAAGGGGAGATTTGACATGATCTTCAATCCTCTCTTTGATTCGTATTTGTTTTTGTTAGCACTCTGCTTGGTTGAGTGCTAACAATTGTAGCCATGGTGTTGATTTTGCGCAATAAAAAATTTAGCACCGGCAACGCGGTGCTAAATTGGTCACACAAGAAAACTGTCGTCGCTTATTGAGCGAGAGAGGTTTTACGACAGGGAATGGTCATTTTGATGATTTGGCCACGCCGGGCGATCAGCACATTTTTTTGTGAGGCGGTTGGTTGGTAGTGACCCGCACCCTGACAGCTGATTTTATAGCGGGCATTGTAGTCGAGACCTGGAATAAAAGCCGGCACCGGATAATCAAGGTTATCGATGGTGCAGACGATTTCCCCTTTCAGGTCGGGTTCATCCGCATCCCACAGACTGTTGCTGTTGCTGTCTATGTAGGCGTCAATGACCAGGGTACCGCGTTCCGTTGACATGGCCGGAGTTTTATCGAGGATGATATTGAGGATGTTCCCTTTTTTTTCTCGGGCAGGTTGCTCCTCTTCTTTTTCAAACGATTCCGGGATTTGTTCTTCGGTTTCACCCAGTGTCGCTTCCATTTGTGCGACGGCCGGGGGAGAGTTGATGGCGACGCCGCAGAGCAAGGCTACCCCCGTAATAAATATAGTGAGTTTTTTCATAGTTCATAAAGAACATGAACTGTGAACAGCTGTCAACCGAGTAAATGTTGAAAACGGGTAAAATCTGAAGAAATTCTCCTCACCAAAAGCCCCTTCTAAGATCGCCGCTTATTGCCGTTGCGTGAATAAGCATTGTTCTATCAACTGCAGAATATTCTTCATGTCGCTGTGGAATATTCTACATGCTTTGTATTCCTAATTAACGTAATCTGGACTAACTGCTTAATTTTATAGGATAAATTTGCGTGGCATGTTTCCTGTAACTTCTTTTGGGCATGAAGAATCAAACGGTGTCAAAAATAATGATCGTGCCATGTCTCGCTGTGCTGTTGATTTTCTGTGGTGTCGGCGGTAACTCCCGGGCAAGTGAACTGGATGCTCTTGGTGTTCCCCAAAACATCACCGAGGATATCCGTCAGCGCAATCCCCTCATTCGCAGTGTTTTCAATGACTGGCAAGCCCTGCAGCATCAGGTGGTTCCAGCGCGTGCCCTCGATGATCCTCAATTGTCCCTTGCCCTGAGCAACTACCCGGTCGATAGCCTGCGTGGCGATGAAAGTGCCATGACCGGCAACGAAATCCGGTTGTTTCAGCCCATTCCCTATCCGGGCAAACGCGACCAACGCGGTAAGTCTGCTCAGGAAAATGCCAATTCGGCGGAAGCGCACTATCAAGATCAGATTGCGCGTAGCGTCGCCCAAGGGCGCAAAGCCTACTATGCGCTGTGGTATGTGGATCGTTCCCGTCAGCGGATCGAAGATGAGTTGGTGGAATTGGACTATCTGATGGCGTTGGCGGAAAGCCGCTACCGTTCCGGTCTTGAATCTCAGGCCGGCGTTGTTGACGCACAGTTGACCGTTTCCCGTTTGCGTGACCAGCTGATTCAGCTTGAACAGCAGCAACGCGAACAACTGGCCTCGTTAAACCAACTGCGCAGCCGTCCGCCGGAATATGGTGTGGCCGTGCCGGAAACACTCCCCCTGACTCTTGTGGCAAACAACAATGACTGGTGGCAACAGGTAGCTCAGCAGGCGCGATCAACCAGTCCGCGCGCCCGTCAGTATCAGGCGCAGATTCGTCGTGCCGAACACCAGAAAACTCTGGCCGATCTGGATCGTTACCCGGACTTCACCGTTGGCGTCAGTTATCGTCAGCGTCAGGCAACCGCCATCGATGACGGCACCGACTTTGTCGGCGCGGAGCTGCGGTTTAATCTGCCTGTGTTTCAGGATAAACAGCGTGAGCAAATTGCTGCCGCCCAGTCGCAACAGCGCGGCGCGGTTGACCGTTGGCAAGAGTATCAGCAGCGGATGGACCAGAAGGTCTTTGAGTTACGCAGCCAATTAAGCAGTACGCAACGGCGCGAGGCACTGTACCGGTCGGGTATTTTAGCTCAGGCCCAGCTGCATTATCGTTCCCGTCTCAGCGCCTACGAAAACGACCTGGAAAGTTTCACCGACGTTTTGAAAAGTCTCGAATCCTGGCGGCAACGCTTACAGGACTACGATGCTGTGCGGCGTGATCATCAAGTGGCTCTGGCAACCCTGATAGAACTGACCGGTGATGACATGGTGTCCTCTTTGCCGTTAATCAAAAAGGAGATGTGATGAAGCGAACTGTCTTGTATATCGGCGTGGCCATGATTGCGGCCCTTGCTGCTGTGTTCGTTGTAAACGGGACTCGGAATCCCTCACAAGAGCAGGCCGCTCATCAGCACGATGAAACGGAACAACACCAGCAGTGGACCTGCGGTATGCATCCACAGGTGATCCGTGATGAGCCGGGATTGTGCCCGATCTGCGGGATGGAGTTGACGCCCTTGATTCAGTCTCCACAAGGGAAACCCGCAGAAACACCCTCGGCCAGCATCAAGTACTGGGTTGATCCAGATGATCCGACCTTTATCCGTCATGAAGAGGGGATATCCCCTGCCGGGGCAGCTCTGGTGCCGGTTTATGAAGGCCATGCCACATACGGTTCGGTGATCCACATTGATCCGGTGATGGTCCAGAATATGGGCATCCGCACGGCTACGGTGGAGCGCGGCACGTTGAGTGCCACATTGCGCACCATCGGTCGGGTGCATATTGATGAACAACGCCAATACACGGTTAACAGCAAGATTGCCGGGTGGGTGGAACGGCTCTATGTCAATACCACCGGTCAGCAGGTCAAGGCCGGTCAACCGCTGCTGGAGCTGTACAGCCCGCAGCTGGTGTCTGCCCAGCAGGAATTACTGCTGGCCGCCCTTTACCTTCAAAACTTGGACCCCAAAGCCGACAGCGCATTACGCGAATCGGCGGATCGCCTGTTTGATTCGGCGCGCATTCGCCTGCAACGCTGGGACATTACCTCCGCTCAGATTGATGCGCTGTTGAAGCGCGATGAGGTGCGGAAAAACATGACCCTGTATGCGCCGCACAACGGTGTGGTGACGATGAAGAACATTCGCGAAGGGGAAGCAGTCAAGGCCGGGCAGACGCTGCTGGAACTCAGCGATTTCAGCCAGGTATGGGTACAGGCCGAGATTTATGAACAGGACCGTTCCCGCGTCCGTGAAGGATTGACGGTGACAGTGGCCATTCCTGGCGATACGCGTCCCACACGCGGCTACAGCGGCCGGATTGATTATCTCTATCCCTATGTCGACGCCCTGACCCAGACGGTGCAGGCGCGCATTGTCCTGGATAATGCCGATGGCTCCCTTGAGCCGCAACGCTTTGTCGATGTGGTGATTGATTTGGAGCCGCAGAATGATGTCCTGCTGATCCCTGCCGATGCCGTGGTGGACAGTGGCGAGCGTCAGCTGGTGTTTATCGCCCATCCGGGCGGCACGTTTGAACCGCGTCCGGTCCGTCTGGGCCAACGTGATGATCAGGGGCGTGTCGCGGTTCAGCAGGGCCTGTTTGAAGGGGAAAAGGTTGTCGTCTCCGCCCAGTTCCTGCTCGATTCCGAGACGCAACTGCGTGAAGCCTTGCGCAAGATGACCATGGACAAAGCAGAAGAAAAAGCACCTGAACCATCCGCCGATCTGGAGGAGTTATTCTGATGCGTGTGTGTGCCGAGCACCGCCGTGATGAAAGGAGCGTGTCATGCTGAAAACACTGATTGCCGCCTCCATACGTCATCGTTTCCTCGTGGTGCTGATCACTCTGGTGCTGGTGATGGCCGGTATTTATGTGCTCCGCTCAACGCCGGTGGACGCCATTCCCGACTTGTCCGATGTGCAGGTGATTGTCTATAGCGATTATGCCGGGCAAGCCCCCCAGGTGGTGGAAGATCAGGTGACCTATCCGTTAACCACACGTCTGCTGTCTGTACCCCAGGCCAAGACGGTGCGTGGCTATTCGTTCTTCGGTAGTTCGTTTGTCTACGTGATTTTTGAGGACGGTACCGATCTGTACTGGGCCAGAGCACGCGTGCTCGAAGCCCTCAATACCGCTGCCGGTCAGTTGCCGGACGGTGTGGTCCCCAGTCTGGGTCCGGATGCCAGCGGTGTCGGCTGGGTCTACCAGTATGAGTTGACCAGTGATCAGCATGATCTGCAGCAACTGCGTTCCATTCAGGATTGGTTTTTGCGCTATGAGTTGACCGCCGTCGAAGGGGTCTCCGAGGTGGCGAGCATCGGTGGCTATGTCAAACAGTATCAGGTGCGGGTCGATCCCAACCGGCTGCGTGGTTACGGTTTGACGCTGGCCGAGGTGCGTCGGGCGATTGCCGCGAGTAATGAGGATGTCGGTGCCCGTCTGCTTGAGATGGGGGAAACCGAGTTCATGGTGCGTGGCCTGGGGTATATCCAGTCCGTGGCTGATCTTGAGGCGATCCCGTTACGCGAAGTTGGAGGGCGCTACGTCCTGCTCGCTGATGTTGCGCGGATTCAGATCGGTCCCGAGTTGCGGCGCGGCGTGTCCGAATCCAACGGCGAGGGGGAAACCGTGGGCGGCATCATTGTCATGCGTTCCGGTGAGAATGCCCTGGCGACCATTGAGCGCGTTAAACAGCGCCTCACAGAATTACAGGCCGGTTTGCCGCAGGGGGTGACCATTCACCCGGTCTATGACCGCTCCGCTCTGATTGAACGGGCCATCGATTATCTCAGTTTCAAACTGATTGAAGAGTGGGTGGTGGTGGCGTTGGTGATTGTCCTGTTCCTGTTTCACCTGCCCAGTGCTGCTGTGGTGGTGCTGACGCTGCCGGTGGCGATTCTCATGGCGTTTCTGATCATGAACGGGCAGGGGATCAACGCCAATATCATGAGTCTGGGCGGCATTGCTATCGCCATCGGCGCCATGGTCGATGCGTCCATTATCATGATCGAAAATGCCCATAAACATCTGGAACATCCAAACGGTGACGAACCCCACCATCAGGTGATTCTGCGCGCCGCCCAGGAGGTTGGACCAACGCTGTTTTTTTCCCTGGCGGTAATCACCCTGTCGTTCCTGCCGATTTTTACTCTGACCGATCAGGCCGGTCGCTTGTTTAAACCGCTGGCCTATACCAAGACCTATGCCATGGGCGCTGCCGCAGTGCTGGCAGTGACCCTGGTGCCGGCGTTGATGGTGTGGTTTGTGCGCGGACATATCCGCCCGGAGCAGGCCAATCCTCTCAATCGTTTTTTGACGCGTCTCTACCATCCACTGGTGGATCTGGTGCTGCGCTGGCGCAAAACCACTTTGCTGGTCACGCTGGTGCTGGTGTTGTCGTCGATCTATCCGTTGTCCCATCTGGGGTCGGAGTTTATGCCACCGCTGGATGAGGGTGACCTGCTTTATATGCCGACCACTTTGCCGGGGCTATCCACAGATAAAGCGCGGGAACTGCTGCAGCAGACGGACAAGATCATTGCCGCTTTTCCGGAAGTGGCGAATGTGTTCGGCAAGGCCGGTCGCGCGGAAACCGCAACCGATCCGGCCCCCTTGTCCATGCTGGAGACAACCATTCAATTGAAAGACCAGCGTTATTGGCGGCGGATTACCGTAGAGCGTTTTTACAGCGACTGGCCGGAAGTCCTGCAGAAACCGTTACGTACCCTGTGGCCGGATCAGCGCCCCATTACCCGCAAGGAACTGGTCACCTTGCTGAATCAGGCCATTCAGTTTCCCGGGTTGACCAATGCCTGGACCATGCCGATCCGTACCCGCATCGATATGCTGTCCACCGGCATCAAAACGCCGGTGGGGATCAAAGTCCAAGGCAATGATCTGGAAACCCTCAACCAGGTGGGACAACAGCTTGAAGCCGTCGTCGGTCAACTCCCCAACACGCTGAGTGTTTATGCTGAACGGGTGATGGGCGGACGCTACGTGGATATTGACATTGACCGGCTTGCCGCCGCCCGCCATGGTCTGACCGTCGGGGCGGTTCAGGATGTGATCCAAACCGCCATCGGTGGCGTGACCGTCACCCGCACCGTTGAAGGGGCGGAGCGTTACCCGGTGAATGTGCGTTATGCCCGTGATTACCGCAGTGATCTTGACGCGCTGGATCAGGTGCGGCTTGCCGCGCCATCCGGGCGCTCGGTGCCGCTTAAAGAGGTGGCTCAGGTGTCGGTGAAATCGGGTCCGGCGGCCATCAAGAGTGAAAATGCCCGCAAAACCCTGTGGGTCTATGTGGACCTGAACACCGATGATGTCGGTGGCTATGTGCAGCAGGCCCAGCAAGCGGTGGCTGCGCAGGTCCAATTGACGGCGGGAGTCAGTCTGGTGTGGAGCGGGCAGTTTGAATATATGCAGCAGACCCGGTCACGGTTGCTGATGATCGTGCCGCTGACCTTGGTGGTGATCTTTATTCTCATCTATGCCAGCACCCGCAGCACGATGAAGACCGCCATTGTTTTTCTGGCTATGCCGTTCTCGCTGGTGGGCGCGTTCTGGTGTCTCTATGCGCTCGATTACAACCTGTCAGTCGCAGTGTGGGTCGGACTCATCGCCCTGGCCGGTCTCGATGCTGAAACCGGTGTCATCATGATGCTCTACCTGTCAATGGCCGAAGACCAGTGGCGCGATGAAGGACGGTTGAAGAACCGACATGATCTGAAATTGGCGATTTTTGACGGCGCCGTGAAACGCATTCGCCCCAAAGTGATGACGGTCGGCACAGTCATTCTCGGTCTGGCTCCGATCATGTGGAGTCACGGCACCGGCTCGGAAATTATGAAACGGATTGCCGCGCCCATGGTCGCCGGCGTGACGACCTCGGCGATGATGGAACTACTGGTGTATCCGGTGATCTGGTACGTGTGGAAATCCAAAAATCTTGCTGAACCCACCGAACAACCCAATGAATAACAAGGAGATGAATGATGAAAAAAATGACGTTGATGCTGTTAGTTTTCCTCGCATTGCCCGTGCTTGCGTTCGCCGGTGATTGTTGCCCAAGTGGCGCGATGAAGATGGACAGTATGCACATGTCCGGCAATGACGTGATGCTAGGCCAGCAGGAGATCAATGGTGTACGCGCCATGGCGCATCTCAAGGATGTGCGTCAGGCCATGTCTGAAGCGGGTATGACCACCACCCATCATTTTATGGTGATGCTGCATGATCAGGCCACAGATGCAAATCTCGACCAAGGCTCCGTCGCGGTGAAAGTGACTCTGCCGACCGGACAGCAGCTCCCGGCCAAAAAGCTGATGGGAATGCAGGGGCATTTCGGTGCTGATGTGACCCTGGCTACCCCGGGCGAGTACACCTTTACTATTGGCAGCATCCTGGCCGATGGCCAGAAGCGGGTGTTCACCTTTAAGACAGTGTTACCCGAATAAAATTATGTAGCTCGCACACCACCAAAGCTCTCCCGTTCAGCAGCGCCGAACGAAGAGAACGGTCACCGCGATGGTTGTCGGCAACTGTTTGAGCGCCAGCGAGTTTTGCCGACATCGCGGTGTTAGTGAACGCAGAGAGGGAACCCGTAGGGCGCAATGGTCGGGAGTCGATTTTGCGTCACTTTTGTCGACGCAAAAGTGACCCGACGTGTTCGGGTAACCTACATAGGTAACACTTTGGTCCAGGTACATAGGTAACACTTTTGTATCCTCATAGACACTTCACAAGGAGGTGCCTATGCCCTGGAAAGAGGTTAAACCTATGGAACAGAAGCTGCTCTTTATCGCCGATCACCTGCGGCGTGTCGCTAACTTCTCAACGCTCTGCAAATCTTATGGCATCAGTCGCCGCACAGGGTATAAGTGGCTCAATCGTTATCGCCAATTGGGACTTGATGGTCTCCAGAATCAATCGCGCTGCCCTAAAACCAACCCCTTAAAAACGCCCTATTGTGTTCGAGAGGCGATCATCAAGGTCCGTCGCGAGTACAAAGATCCTCCTGGAGCAAAGAAGATCAAGGTGTTGCTTGAACAAGAACACCCTGATTGGGATATCCCATCGAAGACAACCATCCATAAAATCCTCCTGGAGGCTGAACTGATTACGCCCAGCAAGTCTCGTCGGCGCGTTCCTGTTCACCCGCAACCTTTTGCTCCGGTTGATAAACCTAACCAGGTCTGGTCTGCAGACTTCAAAGGGCAGTTCAAGACCGCTGATGGCAAATGGTGTTATCCCCTTACCATCATGGATCATCACAGCCGTTATCTACTGGCCTGTCGTACGTTAAGTGCGACAACAACAGATGATACCATGGCGATCTTTGATCAATTATTTCGGCAATATGGCTTGCCGGAGCGTATTCGCACCGATAATGGTGCGCCGTTTGCCAGTAGTGGGCTTGCCGGATTATCCCACCTATCCAAGTGGTGGATTCGTCTGGGGATCGCCCCGGAACGCATTATGCCAGGGAAGCCGCAACAGAACGGACGTCATGAACGGATGCATTCCACCCTCAAAAAGGCTGCCATCACGCCTGCCGCTGGTAATGCCCAACAACAGCAAAAAGCGTTCGACCACTTTATTGACACCTATAACCATAAACGGCCCCACGAAAGCCTGGGCCAAAAAACTCCAGCGACAGTTTATGTGACGTCATCGAAAAACATGCCGGAGCAGTTGCCTGAGCTGGACTATCCTGCCCATTTCAATATTTGCCTGGTCAATCACAATGGCGTCATTTATCACTTGAAGCACCGGGTTTACATCGCGTGTCTGCTCAAGGGAGAAAAAGTAGGGCTGGAGCAGACCAGTGACACACAATGGAATGTGTACTTTGCAAATATCAAACTTGGTCACTTCGACATGAGTGACATAACAACGGATCGCAACGGCTATATCAGCCTCAATGTGTAAACCATGTAGGTGGACTTTTCTGTTACCTATGTACTTGACCCGGACAGACGTGCGGGCGCGGAAGCCCGCGTCATGTGGGCACCAACAATGCGAACGGATGAAGTTCGCCGGAGCAAGCTGCGCCGGTATGCGGAGCACGGCAAAGGCAAAACCAAGATCAAAGTCAAGGTCGCCGGGACTCGCCCCGGCAGGCGACATCCTTTTGGCAAGCCGCCCAAAAGGATGCAAAAGACGGCTGAACTTCTCCTGAACCTAGCTTAACCTGCACTGTGTCTGTTTCCGTCGTGCCCTACGGATTCGGCTCGCCGCCCTTTAGGTCGGCGAATCTTGCGCTTCATCAGCTTTGGCGTAAAACGTTGATAACAATCAGCCGGTTCGCTCCATCTTTTTCGTGGCACCGACAAAACGGGTGGCCGGTGCCCACCCTGAGACAGAGGGTTATTTAGCAGCCCACGTCACCTGGGGACTAAGCAACGAGAACGGAAAAAATGGCCTGTGCAGTGCGTCGCGTGCTGCGAACCACTACGCTATCGCGACAAATGGACAAGTGCTGACCTTACGCTAAACTGTAGAATATTCTACAAAAACTTCGGGATACTTCTATGATGTGGAAAAAGACATCTTTTCGCGTGATTTTTCTGCTGATTCTGGTAGCGGGAATCTCGGCGTTGCATTACACAACGACGACCCATCATTCCCACCTTCATGATGTCTATCGCCGTCTGTACTACATCCCCATTATCCTTGGCGGTATCTGGTTCGGGGTGCGCGGCGGTCTGGGCACTTCACTGTTTATCTCAATCGCCTATCTACCTCATGTGCTGATGCAGTGGGGCCACCTGCCGTGGACCGCTCCGGAGCGTTACTTGGAGATCATGATGTACAACGTGATCGGCGCAGTCACCGGAATCCTGATGGCCAAGGAACATGCCCAACGCCTGCGGGCCGAAGCTGCGGCGCTGCAATTGCAGGAAAGCTATGATCAGTTGCGGCAGCAGGCGGACCTGATTCTGGAGATCGAGGAGCAATTACGCCAGGCGGACCGTTTGACCACCCTCGGCGAACTCTCCGCCGGGCTGGCCCACGAGATTCGCAACCCACTCGGCTCGATTCGCGGCACAGCGGAGATTCTGCAGGGCGCCTTTTCGACCGAGGATCGTTACCATGAATTTACGACGATTTTGATCAAGGAAGTGGATCGCCTTAATCAGGTGCTGGAAAATTATTTGCGCTATGCCCGCCCGGATGTCACCGAGCAACAGCAGTTTGTTCTAGCGCCGATTCTCGATGAAGTGTTGCAGCTGACAACGGTGAAGGCGCGTAAAAATCAGATCAATGTTGATGTGGACATTGATGTGACCAATCCCATTGCCGGTGACGCCAGCCAGTATAAGCAGGCATTTCTTAACTTGATTCTCAATGCGTTACAGGCCATGGAAGCGGTGGGCGAGGGCGGCTGTTTGTCCATTTTGGCAACGACCGATGACAACAAAGCGGTGGTGCGTTTCTGTGACACCGGCCCGGGATTGAGCGAAGAGCAACGCCAGAAAATTTTTCAACCGTTTTACACCACCCGTTCTCAAGGGACTGGACTTGGGCTGGCGATCACGGAACGGATTGTTCATAATCATGGCGGGATCATTCAGGTGGAGAGCCTGCCGAAGCAGGGCTGCTGCTTTGAATTACGCCTGCCGCTGGCTGATCTGACCGCGAGGGAGGAGATTATTCATGGCTGAATCTATTTTGCTGATCGACGATGATGCGTCCATGCGCCGGGTGATCGAATTTACCCTGCAAGAAGCGGGCTATCAGGTGTTGACTGCCGAGAGCGGCGAACAGGCCTTTCCGGTTTTCCGTCAGCATCAACCGGCCCTGGTGATTACCGATGTGCGCATGGAAGGGATGAGCGGCTATCAGGTGTTGGAAAAGGTTCTTGCCGAATCCCCTGAAACTTTGGTGATGATCATCACCGCCTACAGTACCGTGGAGCAGGCGGTCGGCGCCATGAAGAGCGGTGCCTATGATTATCTGACCAAGCCGTTCAGCGGCGAGCAGTTGCGCCTGGCCGTGGCGCGCGCGTTTGAATACCGGGCGCTGCATCGCGAAAACCGCCAGCTTCACGAAGTGCTTCAGCGTCAAGAGGGCCAGCAGCCGATCATTGGCCAATCCGCTGCATTGCATCAGGTGCTGGAGCAGGTGGACAAGGTGGCGTTGAGTCAGGCACCGGTGTTGATCACGGGCGAGAGCGGGACCGGAAAAGAACTGGTCGCCCGCCGGATTCATCAGGCGTCGTCGCGGCGCATGGCCCCGTTTGTCGCCATCAATTGCGCGGCCATTCCTCACGACCTGCTGGAAAGCGAGCTGTTCGGCCATGTCAAAGGGGCGTTTACCGGCGCGATCAAGGATCAGAAAGGACGTTTTGAACTGGCCGACGGTGGCACCCTGTTCCTCGATGAAATTGCCGAAATGCCGCTGGCCTTGCAACCAAAATTGCTGCGGGTATTGCAGGAACGGCAGATTGAGCCGCTGGGCGGACACCCTCGGCACATTGATGTGCGCCTGGTCGCGGCGACCAATCGCGATCTGCCGGAAGAGATTACTCAACAGCATTTTCGCCAGGATCTCTATTACCGTCTGGCCGTGGTGCCGCTGTCGCTGCCGCCATTACGCGAGCGGCACGAGGATATCCCCCTGCTGGTCGCGCATTTCATCGCCCACCATCCCCAGGGGCGGGGTGTTCAGGTTTCTGAGGCGTTATACGGAGCACTTGCCGACTATGCCTGGCCCGGCAACATCCGCGAGCTGCATAATGTGATCGAACAGATGCTGATCCTGCGCCGGCATGATCTGCTCGATCTTGACGACCTTCCCACTCATATCCACACGCGTTCGCCGGACTCTTCGTCCGTACTCTACCTGCCGCCGGAAGGCTATTCCCTGGAAGAGATCGAACGACAGGCCGTGATGCAGGCCATGCGTTATTGTCACGGCAATAAAAGTCAGGCTGCCGCCTTTTTACGTATTCCGCGTCATACTCTGCTGTATCGTCTGGAAAAATACGCGATTGATCAGTGGTGACGCTCTGGTGGTTTGGCGGATTCGTGGCTATTTCGACACGTTATGTGGTGTAACCGCCTCATTTATCGGCATAATTCCATTCAGTAGCGCGCAAATTCTTCTCAGTCACACAAAAAAATTCAGCCATTTGCTTAATTTTTTTATTTTCCATCGTTAGATTTTGCCGCTCATTGAGTTTTTCTTTTCCGGCAACGCCTCTTTCAAGGCCCGGTTTTATGCTGTTCCAAGGAGAACTTTGTTGGTTTATGAGAATTGCGGAAATTTTTTTCTGCATGGTCGCTAATGTTGCAGGCCGATGAAGTTGTCTTAACTTGGTTCTTTTCCAATGCTGGTATGCTGATTGCAGTGTAAGTAGCTGAAAGTAGGGGATAAATATGACTGTGGCGGTTATAATTATCCTCTGGAAATGCCCCGGCTTGATAGAATGGGGAAACAGCAGGAGGCAAGAATGGCCCTGGTTACACGCATCAGTTTTGTTGTTCTACTCAGTTTGATCTTCGTAACTTCCGCGCTTGCCGAGACGTCGTTTTCGCTGCGTGCCGGGTATCAAATGCTCAAACCGAGCGGTGATATCGCCGGGAGCGGTTCAACGTTTGATACCTCCCTGGATATTGATGATGACTTGGATTGGGATGACAGCCGGGAAATGCTCGGAGAATTATCTTTGGATTGGGGCCACTCCCAACTGAGCTTCTCTTATCTGCCGATTGAGTTTTCCGGTGATAGTTTAATGGCCATTGATGGTTATTATAATGGTCAGGCGTTCAATATTGGTGACCATGTTTCCAGTGATGTTAAGTTTGACCTCTATGATGTGGGCTACACCTTTTATCTAATCAATATGAAAGAAGTGCCGACGCCGTTTCGTCTCGGTGTCGAGTTTGCCATCAAACTGGCGGATATCGAAATTGAGTTCAGTGACGAAGCTGCCGGGATTCATGAAAACGATTCCGTGATCGCTCCGTTGCCCACCTTGGGCATGCGCACCTGCATCGCCTTGACCGAGAATGTGGCGTTGACTGGTCGTGCCGGCTACATTGAATACGACGAGAACCATCTGTTCGATGCCAATGTACAATTGGAATACCTGCCGGTGGAACACGGTGGCCTGTTTGCCGGCTACCGCTATTTTGATCTGGCCGTGGATGAATCCGATGTCGATGTCAATCTTGAATTTTCCGGTCCTTATGCCGGAATTATGATCCATTTTTAGGCGACGTTCTTTGCCGCCGATCCCCGACATTTCCTTAATTTTCAACCTCTCATAAGCGTTACCGTGCCGTGCGGCGCACACGTCATCGGGTCTGCCCGCTCAAGCGGTTGAGCAACGCCAGCACCAATCCCAGCACAATAAAACCACCGGGAGGCAGAAGCAGCAGGATCACCTGCGGGTAACTGTCGCCGAACACACTGAAACCGAGAACGGTGCCGACGCCGACGAATTCACGGATGGCGCCGAGGATGAACAGGGCCAGGGTAAAACCCAGCCCCATACCCGCCCCGTCGGCGATGGACGACGCCAGGGGATTTTTCGAGGCAAACCCTTCCGCGCGGCCCATAATCAGACAATTGACCACAATCAACGGGATAAAAATGCCCAGCGCCTGATACAGATGAAACGCCCAGGCTTCCATGACCAGCTGAACGACGGTGACAAAGGTGGCGATGACGATGATGAAGGCCGGAATCCGCACCTGATCCGGGATGCGGCGATGCATCAGCGAGATGACGCTGTTGGAACAGATCAGCACAAAGGTCGTGGCCAATCCCATGCCGAGGCCGTTTTCCGCGCTGGTGGTGACGGCCAGCACCGGGCACATTCCGAGAACCAGTTTAAAAGTGGGATTTTTGGCCCAGATCCCTTTGGTGAATTCAGCTGCCAAGCTCATGGGTGATCTCCCTGGGAGTCATGATTTGTTCGCGGTGGCGGTGGAGAAATTCAAGTCCTCGTTGCACCGCCGAGACCACGGCGCGCGGCGAAATGGTGGCGCCGGTCAGCTGGTCGATATCGCCGCCGTCTTTTTGTACCCGCCAATCGGTGTTGTCGAGACCGCGGTGTTGAAACTGGTCGGTGAACGAGGCTTCCGTGATTCGAGCACCCAGCCCCGGCGTTTCGGCCTGAGAGAGAATTTCGATGGCAATGATCTGTTCCTGAGCGTCGACGCCGACAGTTATCTTAATGTCGCCGCTGTACCCATCCCGGCTGGTGACGTTAAACGCGACTCCCACCATCTTTCCGGCGCGGCGGGCTCGGTAAAAGGTGAGGGAGTGCAGTTGTCCCGAGCTCGCGTCCGTTTCACTCAGCGTGATCACATCCTGATCCGGATGGTTGTCGAACGGCGGCAATACCGCCGCGATGGCGTTAAGTTGCCGCAGCCGTTGTTGTTCGGCAATGGGCGCGCGGGTGGCATTCTCCGCCAGCGCCAGCACAAGCGCGGCCGTAGTGGCGATCAGGGTCAGGGTGACGACTAGGCGGCTCAGCTCTTTCATGAGGACACCTCCCTGACCGGAGCGGTTTTGCGCGGTCGGCCGAAAATATGCGGCTTGGTATAGCGATCAATGAGCGGGGTGGCGGCGTTCATCAACAAAATGGCAAAGGACACCCCTTCGGGGTAACCGCCGAACAGACGGATCAACACGGTAATCACCCCGCAGCCGACGCCGAACAGCAGCCGACCGCTGCGGGTGAGGGGCGTGGTCACCGGATCGGTGGCCATGAAAAAAGCGCCGAGCAACAGGCCGCCGGTGAGCAGATGAAACAGCGGGCTGGGATAACGGCCGGCATCGCTCCACCACAGGATGCCGCCGAACACCGCAACACTGCCGAGATAACTGACCGGAATCTCCCACGTGATCACCTTGCTGATCAGCAGGTAGGACCCGCCGAGCAACAGCGCCAAAGCGGAGACTTCTCCCAGGGAGCCGGGCATGCGGCCGACAAAGTAGTTGGCAAAGCCTTCATAAGCGGACGGCGGCAACTGGCCGGTGAGGCGCAGGGCGTCTTTCATAGCACCGAGCGGCGTGGCCGCGCTCATGGCGTCGATGGCCGTGACCGCGGGCTCGGCAGCCGTTGCGGCTGTCCAGTGGGTCATGTGCAGCGGAAAGGAAATGAGCAGCACCACCCGAGCCACCAGAGCCGGGTTGAACGGATTATGGCCGAGGCCGCCGTACACCTGCTTGCCGATACCGATGGCGATCACCGCGCCGAACAGCACCAGCCACCACGGCGCGGACGGCGGTAGATTCAGGGCCAGCAGCACGCCGGTCAGCGCGGCACTGTTGTCGCGCAGCGTCAGCGGCGTGCCCGCCAGGCGGCAGCACAACGCCTCACATCCCAGACAGCCGACCACGGCCAGCAACACAACGCTCAGCGCCGCCAGGCCGAACAGATACACGGAAACGGCCACGGCGGGCAGCAGGGCGTAGATCACCCGACGCATGATTTTCTCCGTCCTGTCCGAGCCGTGAAGATGCGGCGAGGAGGACATGTAGAGCAGTGGTGTCGGCGATGGAGCGGCCGATGAGAGAGAGGATGGCGTCGGTGATGGGGTCACGTCAGGCACTCCTTTTGACGGGCGATGATCTCCGCTTTGGCATAGCGCAGCATCTGCACCAGCGGCCGCGCAGCCGGACACACATAGGTGCAGCAGCCGCATTCCATACACTCCAAAGCGCCGTAATTCAGGGCGCCGTCAAAACGGCCGCGCTCGGCGTAGGCGGTGATGGTGGCCGGCAACAGGTGCAGGGGACAGGCGGCGATACAGCGGCCGCAGCGGATGCACGGACCGGCCGCGCACAGCGACACATCCTGGCTGCCGAACAGCAGCAGACCCGTGGTGCCCTTGACCACCGGCACGTCAAGACCGAGTTGGCTCTGGCCCATCATCGGGCCGCCGACAATGATTTTGCCGATCTCCTCGCGGCTGCCGCCGCACTGGTCAACCAGAGTGCGCAGGAGCGTGCCGAGACGCACCCACAGATTTCTCGGTGTGGCCAAGGCCGGACCCGCGACGGTCACCACCCGTTCGATCAGCGGGCGGCCGTAACGCACGGCATCGCTGACGGCTGCGGCCGTGGCCACATTATCGACGACCACGCCGATATTCGCCGGGTGTCCGCCGGACGGCACCTGCCGCCCCAGCAGCACGTCGATCAGCTGTTTTTCCGCGCCCTGAGGATATTTGCTCGGCACGCAAACAATCTCCATGGCGTCAAATTTGCGGCTGGCGTGTCGCAACAACACAATGGCCTCGGGTTTGTTGTCCTCAATGCCGATCAGCGTCCGTTGCACACCCAGCGCCCGGCGCAGCAGATCGGCCCCGTCCAGCACTTTGTCGCCCTGTTCCACCATCAGGCGATCATCGCCGCTCAGCCAGGGTTCGCATTCGCAGCCGTTGATCACCAACGTATCGCATGCGTGCTGTTCCATGAGCGTCAGTTTGACGTGGGTGGGAAACGTGCCGCCGCCCATGCCGACAATGCCTGCGTCGCGGATGTGCTGTTTGAGGGTTTCCGGGCTCCACTGTTGCGGGTCCAACGGTGTCAGGTCGGTGGCCCAGCGGTCTTCGCCATCCGGTTCGATGACGATGGCTGGGAGAGCCCTGCTACTCGGATGGGGGCGCGGTTCAATGGCCACGACAGTGCCGGAGGTTGAAGCGTGAACCGGGGCCGACACCTCGGCTTCAGCCGTGGCCACGCACTGCCCCTTGGCCACCCGGTCACCGACGGCCACGCAGGGCTGGGCCGGTGCGCCGGCGTGTTGGCTCAGGGGCAACACCAGCTGGTCGGGCAGAGTGCAGACCTCAATGGGCTGGTGCGTCTCCCGCTTATGGCCGGGCAGATGGATGCCGCCGCGAAATGTGGGTGCCGTCTTCATAAGGATGCGTGTGCCTCCGTTGTTTCAGACTGTTGCGTCGCTAAATCGATGATGCAGTGATTGGGGCACACCGCCACGGCCTGTGCCGCCTGGTCGGCATGGTCATAGTCCACCCGGGCCAGAAAGCGGTCGATAACATAGGCTTCGGGCACTGCTTTTTGACACAGGCCGCAGCCGAGGCAGCCGTTGTCGCAGTAGCGGCGCACTTGGGCGCCTTTGTCGTGACTGCGGCACAGCACGTGGACCATGGCGGTGACCGGAACCAGGGCAATGACCTGACGCGGACAGGCGGCGGCGCAACGCCCGCAGCCGACACAGCGTTCGTGATGGACAACCGCCAGTTCCCCGGCGGTAATCTCAATGGCGCCGAACGGACAGGCCGCCGCGCACGAGCCCAGGCCGAGGCAGCCGTCCGGGCACTGTTTGGGGCCGTCGGCCAGCAGTGCCGCGGCATTGCAGTCGCGCAGCCCCAGGTAACGGTACTTGAGGGTGGCGGCCCGGTTGTCGCCCCGGCACAGGACCACGGCTTTTTGCGGCAGGGGCGGGTGGGCGTCCATCTGCATCACTGCGGCGATCCGCACGATCATGTCATTGCCCCCCAGGCAGCAGCGGTTCAGCGCGGCCTGTCCGGCGACAATAGCGGCGGCGTAACTGGCGCAGCCGGCAAAGCCGCAGGCACCGCAATTGGCCCCGGGCAGGATGGCGACGATCTCGGTTTCCCGCTTGTCGACCACCACGGCGAACTTTCTCGACGCCCAGCCGAGAATCAGGGCGGCAATCAGGGCGATGGACCCAAGACTCAGGATCGCTGATAACATGGCCCGTGCTCATAATCGTGTTTTGCCATCATCGTTTTTTCCTGTTCCATCGTTTCCTCACGGTTGTCAGACCTTGACCAGTCCCGAAAATCCCATGAAGGCAAGAGACAACAATCCGGCTGTAATCAGAGCGATGGCCGTGCCCTGAAAACACTTGGGCAGCGCGCTGAGTTCCAGCCGTTCGCGTAACCCGGCAAAGAGCCATAACGCCAGGGTGAAGCCGAGACCGGCTCCAAAGGAGAAGGTGACCGATTCAAGCAGAGTATGCTGTTTCTGAATGTTGAGCACGGCGATACCGAGTACCGCGCAGTTGGTGGTGATCAGAGGTAGAAAGATTCCCAGTGCCCGGTAGAGGGCAGGGCTGACTTTATGCAGCATGATTTCGATGAATTGCACCAGACTGGCGATGATCAGAATAAAGGCGATGGTCTGCAGATAGCCGATACCGAGTGGAAGCAGAACGTGGTAGTGAAACAGCCAGGTGGTGAGCGAGGCGATGGTCATGACGACGATGATCGCCACGCCCATTCCCAGTGAGGTATCCGTTCTTTTCGACACGCCCATGAATGGACATACGCCGAGAAACTGGGTCAAAACGACATTATTGACCAACACGGTACTGACAAGGATCAACAACAGTTCCGTCATGATGTCTTACTCCATAACAGAGGCGCCGACGACAGGAGCTCACCCGTTGCGTCGCTGTTTGGGGGGCCACGACGAGAAGGGCTGGGGGCGCCGGATATCTTGCGCCTGATTCATGGCAAAGATTCGCCAGGGATGGTATTTCGTGTTTTATTATACCACTTATCGCGACAAAATCCTGATGGAGGCTGTCGCTGAAAAGGATGGGTGACGGGTAGGCGACGGTTGTTCTTTTTTAACGGGCAGGGTAGTCTGAGAGAAAAAACGGCGTCTTCAACGGATGGGAGAACTCATGTCCACAAATGATAGCCCTCAGGGGTTTCACTTTGCTGTGCAGCTTGATGGCAATGGGTCGGCTCGGTCTTTGGAATGGTCTCAGCTGCAAAACGGTGCCAGTCGGGCCACGGCCTGGATTCATTGTCATTATGAAGACCCACAGATTCAGGACTGGCTGAACCGACAGGATCTGGATCCTCTCGTGATTGAGGCGTTGATTGCCGAAGACAGCCGCCCGCGGGTGGCGTTGTTTTCTCCCGGGGCGCTGGTTGGTTTGCGCGGGGTGAATAAGAACCCCGGCGAGGCCATGGAGGACATGGTGTCGTTGCGGGTCTGGTTTGATCCCGAGAGAATCATTACCCTGAGCAACAAGCCGCTGGCATCAGTGCGGGATATTCAACAACAGCTCAGTCAAGGGCGTGGTCCCAAGAACACTCAGGGCCTGTTTTCAGAATTGTGCGACCGTCTGGAATGGTATGTCAGTCAGATGATTGACGATTATGAAGATCAGGTCGAGTTGATCGAACAAAGTGATCTGGCACAGGAACACCTCCATCGCCGTGAAGCGATTTCCATGCTCAGGCGTCGCGTGGTCACACCACGTCGCTATCTGGCCCCGCAACGTGATGCCTTGTCACAATTATCCGCTGAGCCGCCCAACTGGTTTAACGAGCGCACTTTGATGCATCTTAAGGAGATCCGTAACCGTCTGCAACGGCACATGGAGGATCTGGATGCCGTGCGCGACCGGACTGTCATTGTACAGGAAGAACTGCAGGCCCAAGTGTCGGATCAGCTGAATGCCCGCATGTATATCATCAATATCTTTGCCGCAATTTTTCTGCCGTTATCCTTCTTTACCGGGCTGTTCGGCGTCAACCTCGGCGGCATTCCCGGGGCGCATTCCACCGCGGCCTTCCTGATCTTCTGTGGTGCTCTGTTGGGCATTGGTATCGGCTTGGTGTTCCTGTTCCACTGGAAGCGTTGGTTCTGAGCCGACCGGTGGTTTTTGGCCGTGCCATTGGCGCCAGACCTGATCCGAGACCGACCTTAAATGCAGATCGCGTTGCGGGAAGGGGATGGCGATGCCTTCCCGGTCAAAACGCTTGTAAATGGCGATACTCAGATCACTTTTTACATCAAGACTCTGGTCAAAATTTTCCAACCAAATGCGCAATTTAAAATCCAGAGAGCTGGCTCCGAAGGCGACAAACAGGGGGGACGGCTCCGGATATTTCAAGACCGTCGGGTTGTTCTGAGCTTCCTCTTTGAGAATGGCGAGAACCCGTTCGATATCCTCACCATAGGCGACTCCAACATCAATCGTGATGCGTGCCCGTGAATTGCTATGGGTCAGGTTGGTGACCTTTTCCGAAATGAGCTGACTGTTGGGCACGATGATTTCCGCCTGGTTGTACGTTTCAATCACCGTGGAGCGCAAGCCGATTTTACGGACGATGGCCCATTCACCATCGAGAATAATCCGGTCGCCGAGCTTGATGGGGCGCTCAAACAGCAGAATCAGGCCACTGACAAAGTTGTTAACAATATTCTGCAGGCCGAACCCGATGCCGATACCGAGAGCCCCGGCAACCACGGCAAAGCTTTGCAGGCCGATGCCCAGTGATCCCAGCGTCAGCAGTAGACCGCAGGAGATGATGATGTAGTGCAACAGGGTCTTCAGCGAATCGCGCAAGCCACTGTCCATGTAGCGTGGTCCGACAATCTCGACATCAAACAACGAACGCATCAGCCAGGAGAGACTGAACGCCAGATACATGATCATCACCACCATGATCAAGGTACTTAGAGTCAGCTCGACTTCGCCAACAGTGATTCCCAAATCCTTGACCGCCAACCAAGTGGTGGTTACGCTGTCACTGCCGCCCCAGATTTGTACGGTATAAAGAGCGCCGTAAATGAGCAGGGCGCCGACGATAAAATGATTGATGCGGCGGGCGAGGCGTGCTCCGAAAATCTTAAAAAATTTCCAGCTCCGTACCCAGGAGTGGCTGAGCAGATAGTCAATGCCGCCCTGAGTGAGACGCATGACCATATAGACCATCAGCAGAACAAAGACGGTTTTGATCGATGAATCAACCAGGCGCATGGACAATGTGCTGTAGCCGCCCAACTGGGCAATCAGGGAAATGAGCAGTACGATAATGCCGATCCGTTGGCCAATGATCAGCTGCCAGGAATCCTTGTTGCGGCGGCTGAGCAGACACATCCAGGCCAGCAGCGGGATGCCGATCAGGGACAGTACGACCAGATACAGACGCAAAAGCGGTAACGGCAGCCCAATCACCTGAAGGAACATGGAGATCAGGTAGATAAAAGCCAGTAGCCAGACCAGCATGGCATGGCGACGTTCCGGAACAATGCCGGCAACGAGGATGCTGGCGGCAATAACGCTGATTACCAGCAGATAAAAAGTCCAGGCCAGTGGAGGTGCCTTGTACAGGGGACTGAGGGTGGCAAAAGCCACGAATAATCCGGCGGCCCAAGGATGGCGGAACAGAATGTTCCATTGAGAGGCATCATCTTTTTTGCGGTGTTTGCGCAGATTGACTGCCAGCACCAGAGCCAGGATCATTTGCATAACCGTGACCCACCAATAATCGTGCAAATAACTTTTGCGGTACCACTGCACCAGGTTGAAATTGTCTTTGACCTGCTGGCTGAGTTCCGCATTGAACTGTTGATAAAAAGCACTGCTGGAAAAGGACCGAGCGGTTTTTTTGAAAATCTGCGCGCGCAGGTTTTTCAATGCCGTATCAATCTGTCGTACGGTGGCTTCATTGCCGTCCTGAATCAGCACCACCTGTTGTTGCACGGCAATGAGTTTCCCACTGGCATCGGCAATCTGTTTGAGCAGCGCGACAATTTTTTCATCGGCACGGTCAAATTCTTCGGCTGGGAACTCGGTTTTTTCTTTTGTCAGGTAGGCTTTCCACTCCACCCAAAAGGTTTTGCGCTGTTGCCATTGATTGCGCAAGTTATCGAGCGTGGTCAATTTTGCGGAAAGGGTATCAAAAATAGCCTTGAGGTTCCCCAATTGGCCGATGAGAACACTGCGTGTTTCCAGCAGACGCTCAAAACTCCATTGCTCCGGATCACCCAGTTCCTTCAGACGTTTATCCAACGTCTCTTGTCGATCCATCACCTTGTCGAGGTTATCTTTTGTTTGCTCCAGCGCCGTGATCTCATCCAGTTGTGTTATTGTCGCCGCAGTGTTGTTGTTGAGTGTCGCCAGACGTGAAACCACTTCAGAGACGCCGGGAAACACTGTCGCCTGTGCGGTCGTTTCTGCTGTTTCGTTCGGAAGTGTGGCCGTTTGCTCGTTAGCGACGCCACCGTTGTTTTCCGGAGCGGCCCAGCATGGGGAAGAAGACAGTGTGACGAAAAGACAACAAAAGACAAAGAAAAGGGGGCGCACCTTGGGCTCCTTGGTTGATTTCAGGGTTGATAGGTGTCGGATTGAACACGACGACTATTTTTTATTCTACCTTGAATTTATAGGAGAGAGAACCGTTAGCGCATAAAAAAGCCCCCGTCATCCAAGGATGACGGGGGCATCTGTTCCAGGCGAGGCAACGTGCCTAGAACCGATAGCTCACTGAAGTGTTGATCAGGAAAAGCTCGCCATCATAGTCGTCGCCAAGATAGGCTTCACCATCTTCAACCCAGCGGTAGAAACCGCTGACAGCCAAGGTCAATGCCTCATTGAAGCGATATTCCGCTCCCAGAGTCAGATCCAGAGTCTCATAATCGAGATCGGAATAATCATCCGAGCCACTGTAGTCGAGGTAACTCATCATGAAGGTCTGGGTGTAGGGAAGATCATTGGCGTCCAGGTAGGCAACATACTCTTCTTCCGTCATACCGGACAGGACGTAATCCAGATAGTTTTCATAATAGATATTGTCACCGAAATCCGGATTGTCCGCGGATGCTTCCGCTTTGGTCAGGGTCAGGTCACCACTGAGGGTCAATTTGTCTGTCGCCTGGTAGGTGGTGGACAGGTAGAGCACCTGAGCCGTGGTGTCGTAATCGACATCGTCATAGACCGAAGCAATCTGTTCGCCCATGCTTTCCGAGAAGCAACCAACATAAAGTGCCGTAGCGTATTTGCTGGTGGTTTTGCCGTACTGGTAATCGTAACCGGCGCTGAACGTCAGTTTTTCGGTCGGCATCATGAACATACTGATCCCGGCGTTCCAGCTGTTGTTTTCCCAGTCGTTATACGCTTCATCATTTTCCTCAAAGGTGTATTGACCGTTGACGCTCAACGAGAAAATATCGTTGGGAGTCCAAGTGGCACTGGCTTTGAACTGATGATGGTTTTCAGCGACATTGCTGCCGGAGGTGGTGCGGTTCCAGCTGCGCAGAACTTCATAGAACGGTGAGTTGGTGGTCATGTCCAGAGGATCGGGATCACTGTCCATCAACTGGGTCCAACCATATTGGTACAGATCGTTGTAACCCAGACCGTTACTGAAGCTGAACGGTGTGTCCGCGTGTTCAAAGGTGTATTTGGCGCGCAGATTGACGGAAGACATCGGCCGTGAGCTGATGCCCAACTCAAAGGTGTTGTAGGTTGTTTCTTCATCGTCGAGATACGCTTCATCGAGCAGAGTACTGTCGTACTCTTTGTAGGTGTCGTTGTCGCGATCAACCACTTTATAGGTATACGCCGCGGTCAGCATGGTGCCGGCACCGAGAACGTAGGACGCATCCAGACCCGTTTCGAGGACGTCACGGCTGGCGCTGGAAGGACGGTTATAGTTGAAATCCGACACCGGAATGGTATCGGCACCAAAGACGATCGAAGTGTCGGCGGTGTAAGCATTCATGTCGACATACAGGTCATCACTGTCGATTTCGTATTGTTTGGCATACGCTTTGAGACGCAGACCGGCAATGCTGCGGTTGCTGACGCTGAAAAACAGGGTGTCGGAATCGTATTCCAGATCGTTGTAGTTGTTTTTCGTGTCGGCACTGACATAGCTGCCGTACAGCGTGGTGGCGGCTGAAGCATCATAGCGCAGTTTTACCGTATCCATTTTCTTTTCAATATCTGCGGTGATGCCGATTTCCTGTGACTCGTTTTCGAACAGCAAACGATCGAAGTAGGGTTTGGCAAGCGTGTCGTAGTAGTAGTCATTGTCGACGCGACCTTCGTGCGCATAATCATCGCTCTGGTTGTCGAATTCACGCTCGGTGTGGAAATAGCTGGCGGTCAGCCCGGCCATTTTAAAGGTGGCGCCAATGCTGACTTCTTCCGTGGTCTGGTCGATTTCCTGACCCACGGCAACGGTATGGCACGGTGTGCATTGACCGGTCATCAGCGTGGTTTGCTGCCAACCGTGTTTTTCCTCATGGCTGAATTTCACTTCAGGAACCAGGTAGGGAAATGCCGGCAGTTGCAGTTTGGCACTGGCTTCATGTTTGCGACGTTCGATCATATAGTCACGGCCCTGATCCAGATCATTAAAGGTGGCCGTCTGCAAACCTTCCAGCCCGACGGTTCCTGCTTCGGTGAGCAGCGGAACCGCATTAGCCGCGATGATGCCGTCGTAGATGTCGTGTTCGCCACCGGCGTTGATGCTCGGCTCAAAACTGCCGTAACCGGGGCCGCCTGTTACTGAATAGTGTGGCTGGTCTTCAAACAACAGATCATGGCGCAGACGATGAATGAATTTTTGATAGTTGTACTTTGCGCGCAGTACCCGTTTGATATCGAAACGGGCGGATGCTTCACTTTCTTCTTCGTCAGTGTATTGACCTTCCAGTTCAATGCCGACGCCGTTTTGGCGGACATCGAGTTCAAGGCCGCCGCCGATGGAGGAATCCATGGATTCATATTCGGCGGTTTTGTTTAAGCTGTCATCACTGCTGACACCGGTGTAGCCCAGATTGATGGATGCTTCCGACCAGTCGGCGGCGACGCCGCTGGTTGCCATCATCAGGACCAAAATGGATGCCAACAAAACATAGGTACGAAGTACTTTCATAATTTTCATGCCTCCTTGTTGGCTATCGCGTCAAACGGCTACCGCCGCCCGGGGTGTAGAGAGAGGGCAGATCGGAGCCATGGACACTGGGGTGACACTGGCTGCAACGCGTCATCATGGCCATTTGCATGGCGTGTTTGTCATCAATGCCGGAATTGACAATGGTGTTCAAAGTCGACTGGGCACTGCTGCCGATGGCCGCCAGAGCCGGATCCGACGAAGACGCCAGCTGCGCATATTCGGCCAATGCATCCGTGTTGGGACGGAAGTTGGTATGGAAATGCAGCTCATGGCATTGCAGACACAGGAATGGCTCACTCTGTTTGATCAGATTGTCCGCCACGGTGCCGTGGGGGTTGTGGCAGATGGTGCAGTCTTCCATGACCGGCGCATGTTCAAACGCAAAAGGCCCGGATTGATCCATATGGCAGGTCAGGCACAGTTCGTTTTTGCGTTCATCGGTACGTAGCATCGGACGGGTTTGGCTGCCGTGGGGATTATGGCAGTCGCTGCAGCCCATTTTGCCTTCTTTTACCGGGTGATGGTTAGGCATGTGCATTTTTGCCCGCACATCCTGGTGACAGCTGTAGCACAGCTCGTCTTCCGGTTTGCTCAGCATGGCTTTGTTCGCACCATCGTCATGGACGACGTGACAGTCAGTACAGCCGATGCCATAAGCGGCATGGGTGGAATGGTTCCACTCCATGGTTTCACCCTCGGTATGACAGTTTTGGCAGATAGCTGAAGCCTGGGCGGCATTGAGGCCAGAGAAACCGAGAATTTTATCCGTATCTCCTTCATCAATGTGCTGGCTGGCCGGTCCGTGGCAGGATTCACAGCCCTGGTTGTCCATGCCGTTGGCCAGATATTCAAAATCAGCCAACAGGTTGTGGATGTTGTGTTCAAAGTCCTGACCCAATTCCTCGTGACAGTCGAGGCAGGCACTAGAACCGACAGCTTGGGCATCGGCGATCTGGGGGATCGTCGCGTCCAGTTGCGTTCCCGGTTGGGAGCAGGCGCAGAGCAGTGACAAGAGCAAAGCGCTGATCCCACCGGCAACAGCATGAGTGTTGCGGTGTTTCTTCATGTTTCCTCCTTCTTCCATGATTGAGTACGTATCTACTATGGTTATATCCTATAGTAGACAAAAATAAATACGATGGAAGATAGCGCCTTGATAAGTGCAAGTCCAATTCAAAAACATAATTGGTCATGTCTTGAAAATCGAAGATTGTTATGGTCTTGTAACGATTCTGTTAAGGCTAGAAGAAGTTCTTCTGCTGATGGATAATTATTGTATCAATATTATTTTTTCTGATGAGTCGAGATTGAACTATTTGAGAAGACAGGTGTTTTTGGGGTGTAGAAAATAATAATTATTATTAGGTAGGATTTTAAACGAAAAAGTCTTGCGGTTTTGTTACCAGTGTGTATTATAGCTGCATCACGGTGTGAGGGCAGAGTTGGACAGGATTTGGAACCTGGTGAAAATGTCCTGACATCGCATTTTAATCCAACCTCAAGGAGGAATACACATGAAAAGAGGGATCACACTGTCGTTGTTTTCGGTTGCGCTGGTCATGTTGCTGGCCGGTTTTGTTTCGGCTTCGGATGCGGAACTGCGTGGGCTGGCCCAAGGGATGTTTGAGCCGATTCCCCAAAGCGCACCTCAGCTGAAGGACAACCCGACATCAGCGGACAAGGTTCGCCTGGGACACATGCTTTACTTTGAACCGCGCCTGTCGGCATCGCAACTGATCAGCTGTCAGACCTGCCACAACGTTGGCCTTGCCGGTGCGGACTTGCAGGAAACGTCAACCGGTCACGGCTGGCAAAAAGGACCGCGTAATGCCCCGACAACCTATAATGCAGTTTTCAATACCGCGCAATTCTGGGATGGCCGCGCGAAAGACCTGGCGGAACAGGCTAAAGGACCCGTTCAGGCTTCTGTTGAGATGAATAACACTCCCGCAGCCGTCATTACAATCCTGAAATCGATTCCGGAATATGTCGCTCTGTTCAAAAAGGCGTTCCCAGGTCAGAAAGATCCGGTGACATTTGACAACATGGCGGATGCTATTGAGGTTTATGAGGCGACTCTGCTGACTCCGAATGATGCTCTGGATCGTTTCATGGCCGGTGATGACAAGGCGTTGAGTGCTGACCAGAAAAAAGGTTTGGATCTGTTTGTCAACACAGGTTGTGTCGGTTGTCATGATGGTATCAACCTGGGCGGTACGGATTACTTCCCGTTTGGTGTTGTTGAGCAGCCGGGTGCTGAAATTCTGCCTGCGGATGACAAAGGTCGTTTCAAAGTCACGAACACAGCTTCTGATGAATATGTGTTCCGTTCTCCGGCACTGCGTAATATTGCTTTGACCGCTCCTTACTTCCATTCCGGTAAAGTGTGGAGTTTGGAACAGGCCGTAGCCGTTATGGGTACCTCCCAACTCGGCATGGAGATCAATGATGAAGAAGTCGCCTTGATTGTCGCCTTCCTTGAGGGTTTGACCGGTGACCAGCCGGAAGTGGTTCATCCGGTTCTGCCGCCGAGCACCAAGGCAACCCCCAAGCCTGTTTTGCAGGTGAATATCACTGCCGGTCACTAACCCTTTGTTGAAAAAGAGTCCGTGACGTTCTGATCGGACAGACACAAACAAAAAGCCCCGTTTCGTTATGAAGCGGGGCTTTTTGTTTGTGGTGCGAATGTGTTGTTTTAGCCCGGATTTCTCACAAAGATCGTCGCGAGACGCTGGAAAGGACCATGTCTGCTTCGCAGCCGGTCGCTTGTCAGAAATGCGGGTTAGACTTGCTGTTGGCCCAGTTGTTTACCTCTTATCCTTTTTTTATGTTTGAGTACGGGGGTCTCGCAACGGCTCGAAGCTGCTTTGATCTTGTCAGAAGAACCGCTATGATAGGGGCATTTTCTCAAAACGATGTTAATGGAGTTAATTTATGCCAACACCGTCGTTGTCAAAAGGTCGTGCGGGAAGCGAAAAAAAACTGTCAGCGCAGGGAAATTATATGACCACCGGTTGTGCCGAACGTATCAAGGCGGAGATCAAAGATCTGCTTTACGTCAAGCGCCCCGAGATGGTGAAGACCGTTGCCTGGGCAGCCTCCAATGGCGATCGCTCGGAAAATGCCGACTATATTTACGGTAAAAAGCGGCTGCGTGAAATTGACCGGAGAATTCGTCATCTGACCAAGAGGATGGATGCGGCCATCATTATCGACCCGGTTGGCCAGGCGACAGTGGCTAAGGGGCGTGTTCTGTTCGGCTGCACCGTGACCGTGGAAAGTGAAGAAGGCGATGAAAAGATTCTGTCCATTGTCGGTGTGGATGAAATCGATTCGACACGGGGCCGAATCAGCTGGGTGTCGCCCATGGGACGGGCGTTACTCGGCAGTTGTGAAGGCGATGTGGTGACGGTCAAAACGCCGGTCGGCAACAAGGAGTATGAAATTGTCGAGGTCAGCTATATTGCTCTGGATTAATTGACTGATAAAAAACCTGTCAGGCAACGGTTGACTTTGTCATGGTGGGTACTTATCTTCAGTGCCGTTAATTCTTTTTATTTCCAACCAGGAGGTTTACGTTCCATGTCGGACAACAAACACACCTTTAAGGCCGAGGTCAATAAAGTCCTCGATCTGATGATTCATTCGCTGTACTCCAACAAAGAGATTTTTCTTCGTGAGCTGATTTCCAACGCATCCGATGCCATCGACAAGGCCCGCTACGAATCGCTGACCGACGCATCCATTGCCGAAGGTGGTGAGGACTGGAAAATCGAACTGATTGCCGATAAAGAAGCCGGAACCCTGACCATTCGTGATAACGGCATCGGCATGACCCGTGATGAGGCCGTTGAAGCCTTGGGTACGATTGCGCATTCCGGTACGAAAGAATTTATCAAAATGCTCGAAAGCCGCGAGGTGGAAGACAATCCCGAGCTGATCGGTCAGTTCGGCGTCGGTTTCTATTCCTCCTTTATGGTTGCCGACCAGGTGACGGTCATCACCCGTAAAGCCGGGGCGGATGCGGATCATGCGATTGTCTGGAAGTCGGACGCCGACGGCACCTATACCCTCGAAGACGGCGAAAAGTCCGGCAAGGGTACGGATGTGATCCTCAAGCTCAAAGACGAGGAAACCTCATACCTGGAAGAGTGGGAACTGCGCAAGATCGTCAAGCAGTACTCTGATTTTATTGAGTATCCGATTGTCATGGAGGTCACCCGCACTACACCTGATCCCGAGGACAGTGAAAAGTCGGTGACGGAGACCAAGGAAGAGACGCTGAATTCGCAAAAAGCGATCTGGCTGAAGAGTAAAGAGGACATCACCGAAGAGGAATACAACGAGTTTTACAAACACCTCTCTCACGATTTTACCGATCCGGCCAAAGTGATCCACTACCGGGCGGAAGGAACCACCGAATTTTCCGCGTTGCTGTACCTGCCGGAAAAACGCCCTTACGATATTTTCTACCAGGATTACAAAATCGGTCCGGCTCTGTATGTGCGTCGGGTGCAGATCATGGATCACTGCGAGGCGATGCTGCCCACCTACCTGCGTTTTGTCAAAGGTGTGGTCGAGTCCTCGGATCTGCCGCTGAATGTCAGCCGTGAAATGCTTCAGGAAAACAAGGTGGTCAACGTTATCAAGAAAAACTTGATCAAAAAGGTTCTCGACACCCTGGCGCAGATGAAAAAGGATGACCTTGAGGCGTATGAGAAATTTTATGCCGAATTTGGTCGCATCCTCAAAGAGGGCATCCATCACGATTTTGAGCGTAAGGAAACCATCGCTGATCTGCTGCTGTTTGAATCCACCACAACGGAGCCGGGTAAAACCACCACCCTGGCAGACTACGTTGCGCGTATGGGTGAAGACCAGAAAGAGATTTACTACATTACCGGTAGTGATCGTGCCGGCGCGGAAGCGTCTCCCTATCTGGAAGTGTTTAAGGAGAAGGGTATTGAAGTGCTGATCATGACCGATGATTTTGATGATATCATCATCTCCGGTCTGGGAGCCTATCAGGAAAAATCCTTTCAGTCGGCCATCAAAGGGGATCTGGACCTTGGTGAAACCGATAAGGAAGAGCAGAAGAAGACCTTCGGCGACCTGCTTGAACTGATGAAAGAGGAGCTGAAGGATGTCGTTTCCGATGTGCGGATTTCAGGACGATTGAAAGATTCGGCGGTTTGTCTCGTCGCCGGTGAGCACGACCTTGATCCAAAAATGGCTAAAATGTTCGAAGCCATGGGCCAGGACGTGCCGCAGGGGCAGCGGGTTCTTGAAGTGAATCCTGGTCATGAGCTGATTGGGCGCATGAAGGAAGCATTTGCTGAGAACAGTGGCAGCGAACAACTCAAAGAGTATGTTGGTCTGCTCTATGATCAGGCCCTGTTGCTCGAAGGTGACAAGCCCCGTGATCCGGTGGCTTTTTCCCGCGCTTTGTCCAAGTTGATGGCTCAAGGTGTTTCGATGTAACATCCGGCAAAAAGTTTGATTGAAAATGACCACAAAAAAACCGGCCTCAAGGCCGGTTTTTTTGTGGTTGATCAACGTAAACGTTGAACGATTACCAGTTTTCGCCCAGCAGTTCAAAGTGCGCCTGAGGATGAATGCAGGCCGGGCACAGATGAGGTGCTTCCGTCCCTTCGTGCAGATAGCCACAATTGCGGCAGCGCCATACCACGGTTTCACCGCGCTTGAACACCTGGCCGCTTTCCAGGTTGGCCAGCAGGTCGCGATAACGCTTTTCATGTTGTTTTTCAGCGACGCAGATAGCGCGATAGGCGGCTGCAATTTCCGGAAAGCCCTCTTGTTGGGCAACATCCGCAAACGCGGGATAGAGTTCGGTGTGTTCCTCGTTTTCACCCGTAGCCGCGGCAAGCAGGTTTTCCGCGGTTGTACCCATGCGGCCGGCAGGAAACATGGCGGTAATCTCAAGATCGCCACCTTCGAGGAATTTAAAGAAACGCTTGGCGTGTTCTTTTTCCTGATCTGCGGTTTCGGCAAAGATATCGGCAATCTGAACAAAGCCTTCTTTTTTGGCAATGCTGGAGAAGTAGGTGTAGCGGGTGCGGGCCTGGCTTTCACCGGCGAAGGATTTCAGAAGGTTTTTTTCAGTTTCCGTTCCTTTGACGCTTTTCGACATGATGTTCTCCTTGGGGTTTAGGTTAGAAGTCTCGCCATTACGGCGGTTTGTTGCTGTCATGATCATTTCATTACTGAGTCATGAAATGAATGTGTACATCTTCTTATCATCACATACTGACATTGGGTTTATGTAAGCAGGTGCCTTAAACGAACTTAGCAAGGGCTAAAAATATAAAGAAAAAATATGGGCATTGTTTAATGCTTCTTGTACGACATTTCCGCTGACGTGAGATTCATGGCCGACGAATGTCAATGTGTCGACTGGCAGTCACGGCAAATGCCGTGAAGAATAAGACTGCGTCTCTCGACATGTCCCCAGTTACGCAGTTCTTCCGGCAGCTCGGTTTCATCCACCACCGGCCAGTCGAAATCGACAATCCGGCCACATCGTGAACAAATGATATGGTGGTGTTTGCTCAGGTCCGCTTCAAAATGCGCCTGGCTTTCCGTTGTATCCACTTTATGGATCAGGCCATGTTCGGCCAGAGTCCCCAAAGTGCGATAGACGGTATCAAGCGACAAACTCGGCATCCGTTTAAGCAGCCGCTTGTGTAAGGTCTCCGCCGTTGGATGATCTTTTGCCTTGGCCAGTTCTTTGTAAATTTCAATGCGTTGCGGTGTAACACGCAAGTTTTTCTGGCGGCAGGCCATTTCAAACGACGTGTTTTTTTCAGAGTGATGTAACATAGCCAACTCCGTAAATAAGAATAATTACGAATAGAGTTGCTTTTTTCAAGCGCTTTGTCAAGGTAAAAACGTCTTTTCAGTGCTGCTTGCAGCATAGAAAACTCTGCTTGATGAACTGCCGGACAGCAATGGTTCAATGGGGGTGCAGGTGCCGTTCATCCTGCGGTGAACGGCACCTGAGTGAGGTTATTTGGCAGAGAAGCCGCCATAGGCGACACCATGATTATTTTGATGGTCTTCTGAAGCGCTGAAGATGATGCGATAGGCCCCGGGGTCAGTAACTTTCCATGAGGTGCTGAATTCACCACCCGTTCCGGAATATGGCAATTTGATCTGCCATGATTTGCCGGAATCGAGGAGGAGCTGTGCTGTGACTGAATAGTGGGCACTGGGCCACAGGCTGTCTTTTTCTATCGGACAACCACACATCATGGTGACAAATGCTTTGAGCTGAATCGTTTCGCCAACCTTGACCTTTTGGTTCGGCAAGGGGGTCTGACCCAGAACCACTAAGCCGTAGAAGTCAAAGACAATGCCGTCCTGATCAAGGTGATGTCCGGGAATCACCCAGACGGTTTTCGTTTGTTTGGTGGCCGAGGCTCCGGCGGACAGAGGTCCTTCAACGGTGATAGCAATTTGAGTCGGTTCATCAATATCCAGGGTGGAGGTAAAAGCTGCCGCACCGCCCTGACTGATCTGCTGGTTTCTGGAGATGGGGTTTTTGAGCAGGATATCCGTGTTGCCGGTCCCACCCGTGATCAGCCCCTGGTCAAGAAGCTGGTTGGAACGGCTGTCGCGGATAGTGACTGCGACACCACCCATGGAGGTGCCGATAAATTTTGCATCATGAGCTTTTGCCCGGATTGTAATGTGAGTTTCCTCCGCCCAGACAGGTGAGGCGATAATAGCGGCAAAGAGAATACCCAGCGCAAACGTTTTGACAAGATGCATGACTTATTCCTTTCGATTGGTTAGGACTATGAGAGTGATAATCGATCTCTCTTTTTTAACCATAACATGTACCAGAGCTTTTTCATGATTGAATGTGCCTTTTGTCAAAAGGTTCATTCAATCATAACCCGGCGAGCAGACTTAACCGGTTTCGCTCATTATCCTCGCGATTCGCTCGGCTCGCTTGTAAGGTTTTTTAAATCTCATTTTTGCAAAACGTCTGCATGAAAGACGTCATCAATGAATCGGATTGATCTGTGGGGCAATGCGTGCCCAGAGTATCAGCACCAAAAACGACACAACCACGATCAGTCCGCCATAGACCGCGACCGGGTGGCTCCATTGCTGAGTGACAAAAGCCATGCACAAGGCTCCGGAGATGAACTGATAGAACACCAGAAAAGAAGAGGCGGAGCCGACATCGGTTTTCACCAAACCGAGAATCAGGTTGCCGCTGATCGGTCGGCTGATGCCGGTGCAAAAGGAAAACAGCGCCATAAAGGCAAAAAAGTAAAGGAAATGCGTTGACCCCAACAGGGTGACGCCGATTCCGCCGATGAGACAACCACAGATTGACAGGGTAATCACCCCTTTATCGCTGATCCATTTGACAATGTGGGAGGACGCATACGCTCCCGACATGGAACTCAGGGCATTGAGTCCGAACAGCAGGCTGAACATTTTTTCCGACAGGCCATGGATACTGATGTAATAGATCGGCGAGAAGGCGATGTAACCGAAAAAAGGCAGCACCAGAATGCCCATGCTGATACTGGCGAACATGAACTCCCTGTTGCGAAAGTGGATGCTGTAGCGGGTCATCAGCCGTTTCAGGCTGATGTTGAGTCGGTCCTGCAGCGTTTCGTTAAACGTAAATGTAATCAGCAGGGTGATCGAGACCATGATTCCCTGCATGATGAAAATGAACCGCCAGTTGAAAAATTCGAGCAGCATGGCACCCATGATCGGCGCCACCATGGGTGCAACGGCAACAATGGTCATGACATAGGCAATGGCCTGATGACGTTCTTTTCCGGTAAAACGATCACGGATGATCGCCAGGACAATGGAGGAGGGCGCACCGGCGCCAATGCCCTGAAACACCCGAAACAGGATCAGTTGATGGGCGGATTGAGCAAAGGCACAGAGAAACGAGGTGCCGACAAATAGTCCCAACCCCCATAAAAGGACTGGCTTGCGCCCATACTTGTCCGACAGTGAGCCTGAAATCAGGATAGACACGCTGAACGACGCAAACCAGAGCACCAGAGTCAGGTTGATCAAATCCTTACCAACACCCCAGGAGGCTGCGATCTGCGGCAAAGCGGACAGGTACATGTCTGTCGATAGAGGAGGCGTCGCTGCCAGGAGAGCAAGGTAGGTAATATAGAGCGCTTTATGATTCTCAACAGATATTTTCATGATGGGGGTGTTTTATCAGGAGCCGGACGTTATCACAATGATGATTTTGTTGTGAGGCATAAGGTTTCTTGCGGTTTCTTGCAAAAGCCTCGGAACAAAATTGGAGAGACGCTTCCCAAGGGCGTTGTTCATCCTTCCCATTGAGAACAGCCTGTGGAGCCCACAATGTTTTATAACATCCTGCTTCCGCGGTCATTTGGCTTTGGCTTTGGCAATGATCCGGCGCCCGAGACCGCGAAAAACAAAAAAATGAAACGGCAGGACACTGTACCAGTAGAGTCTTCCCCATAATCCTTCCGGATAAAAATAAGCCGTTTGAATCAGCGTGCCGTCATCCATGACAAATTCCAGCCAGCCTTTTCCCGGCAGCTTCATCTGGGCAACCAATAACAGCCGCTTATCCGGTTGGAGATCGACCACCTTCCAGAAATCCAGGGCATCGCCGATACGTAGGGCCACCGGTTCACGCCGCCCCCGGCTCAGTCCGACGCCACCCAGCAGTTTGTCGATCAATCCACGCACATGCCAGAGAGGATCGTAGGCCCCCCAGCCGCTGTCGCCGCCAATGGAACAAAAGCTTTCAAACACATCGTGTTGCAGGGCCGGATCAAAAGAAAAGATACGTCGGTCGCGTAGTAACGCCTGACTGGTTGAATCCTTTCCTGAAATATCGCAGGTTCCTTCGGCACTGCTGTCGCACCAGCGACTGAGAACGTGATTCTCTTCGATCTCCTGTAGAGCCCGTTTAAAGGCGTCATCCAGCGTAATCGGCTGAAGATCGGGAAAGTAGCGCCGTGCGTTGTCATTGCGCGCCAGTGTTTCCGATTTTAAGCCTTCAATCAGTGCAGAAGCGACGCTGTAGGGAACTGGGGTGAGTAGCGTCAGCCAGTAGGAGGAAAGTCGCGGACTGAGCAGGGGGACACGGATCAGTTGGCGTTGAAGCGCCATGCTGCGCGCGGCCTGTTCCATCAGCCCACGAAAATCCGTGGCCTGCGTGCCGATGTCGATCTGGGCATTGCCCTGAATCTCGACACAGATCGCCTGCTCAAGATAAGAGAGCACATCATCGACGGCAATCGGCTGGGTTCTGGTCGTGACCCAGCGCGGCGTCAACATGATGGGCAATTTTTGCGTCAAATGGTGGATAATTTCAAAGCTGGCGCTGCCGGCTCCGATAATGACTCCGGCACGAAACCACAGGGTCTGGATTTTATCAGGCTCGGCACTGAGGTGTTCCCCCGTTTCGATACGGCTGAGCAGGTGTTCGCTGGCCGTCTGTTTATCGCCGAGACCTCCCAGGTAAATGATCCGTTTAACGCCCGCGCGAATGCACGCCTTACGAAAATTGTCCGCGCTTGACCTGTCCCGTTCGGCATAATCTTTTCCTGCGGCCATAGAATGAATCAGGTAAAACGCCACATCAACCGTGTCTAAAGCACGGTCCAGAGAGGCCTCGTCAAACGTGTCCCCTTGAACGACGGTCAACTTATGACGAACATCCGGGCGAACCTTATTGGCGTTGCGAACCAGCAGACGCACGCTGAGGTCCTGACGTCTCAGCAAACGGTCTTTCAACCGACGACCAATGTAGCCGGTGGCTCCGGTAATTAAAACAGTGCATGGTTGCGAGGACATCGGTGTCTTTCCCCTTCAATAACGCTTCCTCAGTCAGGAAACTCTTCGTTTTTTGGAAAACGTTGGCTCAAGCTCTGGGCTCGGTAATCGAAAATCTGCTGCAATTTTCCGGCGACCAGACCATGACAGCATTGTCCCACTATAGCGAAGGGAAGTTGATAGTGCACGATATCTGTCATGAGGGTCCCGGTTTCTGTTGCTTTAAAATGGTGCTGATGATGCCAAAGACGATAAGGACCGCTGCGTTGTTCATCGACAAAGAAGAACGGCGGAGCAACATGGGTGATCTCAGTAAGCCAGCGCCAGGATAGATTGGCTAGCGGCGTAACACGGTATTCAATCATCTGCCCCGCATAGATCTCATCGACCGGATCGGAACAGATGGAGAAGTTGAGCCAGTCGGGAGTGATTGTGGACAAGTTTTGCGGACTGGAAAAAAACTCCCAACAGGCGTTTATCGTCAGGGGCAGTTCTTGTTGTCTTTCAAGAATGTACGTTTTCATTTTTTACACGTCCTTTTTACGTGATCTCGGTGCAACTGACACGGTTTTCTTTATTTTAATTTCTTCTTTTATTTTGTCCAGGACAAATATATAACTATATAAAATATAGATATAATAGTGCGCGACAATGGCAGTTTTTGCTTTGTGCAATTATTGCATTGTTGTGGGTGGTTGTTTTTCCAGCATGGTCATGGAGGACGAGATGACATGGCAAAATGAAAAGTATCAGGAAACACTGGAGGGTTTAAGCGGCTTTTTTGAAGATCGTCTCGAAAAAGATCCCCAAGGAACCTTGCAACAGATCGAAGGGGAGCTGAAAGCGCTGTATATTCGCCTGGATCAGGATTGGACCGGACGCGGACCCGTCGGCGATACGGTGCAGACCGCGACAATTGCAGCTCTGGAGCGGGTGCGGGCACGATGTCTGGCACGGATGGGAGCCGGTAGACGCTAGAAAGTTTGTATTTCGAGTCATCCAATCAAGATCGAAAATTTATCTCGATTGGATGACTGCTGGGATTATAAAAAAATTTCTGATTCCATCGCTTCATCACTACACGATCTCATCGCACGGATTTTCTCTTCATACGCCTGTTGATTGAACGGGAAGGCGTGTTGTGGGCAGGAACGCACACACATCAGGCAACGGATACAGTCGTCAGAGATCTGCGGAATGGGATCGATCACAATGGCATCCATGGGACACTTGCTGACACAGGTTCCGCAGGCAATACATGCCGCAGGGTTTGCCTGTGGCGGCGGCGAGGCCGCTTTGGCTTTGGCCAGGGATTTTTGTGCCGCATCCTGCTTCAGTGTGTCTGACAGGTAATCGAGCTGTTCGAGAGGAAGTGGCGCTACGTTGCTTTGCGTGAGGTGGCTCACCACTTGACGGACTAACGACTCCAGCAAGTCCGCCTCCTGCTGAGCGGGATGGCCGGATGCCAAAGGACTGTCACATTTCCACATGCAGGAATGCACCGCGAGGATTTTGGCGGCGGCAATGGCTGGATAGTGGTTCTTTTCAAGCCGCTGTGCCAATTCCATCAACGTGGTGCCGCTGGTCACACCGCCCCAGGTGGCAAAGGGTATGCTGTAGCCCGTCGTTCCTTGCGGTAACGCGTCAATAAACGCGTCAATAATTGGTAAGGCATGGTCACAATAGACCGGGGTGCCGATCCATAAACAACACTGTTTCGGCCAGTCTTTAAAGATCTCACCGTTTTTTACTGCCTGATAGCGATGATTAAGAGACACGACCTTAAACGGCACCTGGTGTCGGCGGAGCGCGTCAGCGATCATGTCCGCGCTTAGAGCTGTAGTTCCGGCCGGAGAGAGAAAGACAATGCGGTGTTCGATCATGAGTAAACCTCGTGTGAGTGGTGAACATGGTGTGATGGAGAGTTTTCTGGCGCTTGATTGTGAAAAGGCAAGGTCAGCTGGCCGCAGGTGGTGTTGGCCTCCAGGGATATCAGGTTGGACAGGGTCAGCCCCAGCAGGCGCACGGCGCGTTCGCCGGCGGCAGAATCGTGCAACAGACTTGTCGCGATTGCCATCATGTCGTCAGCCGTATGGAGGGGCTGTTCGTTGGTAAAACTCAGAGTCACCTGCTGAAAATCCGAAAATTTGATTTTCAGGGTGATGGTGTAGGCGGACGTCTGGTAGTGAGCCATGCGTCCTTCAATTTTTTCCGCCAGAGCCGCGAGGATGGTGAGCATCTGGTCGCGATTACGGATGTCCTCACTCAGTGTGGTTTCATTGCCGATGGATTTGCGCTGGCGGTGTGCAACCACCGGACGCTCATCGATACCGCGGGCAATGCGGTAGAAAAAACGCCCCTGCTTGCCGAACAGACGAACCAGTTCGGGTTCGGCATAAGAGAGCAGGTCCGCACCACAGGTGATGCCGAGGCGGTGCATTTTTTTTTCCGTCACCTTACCGACACCGAAGAAACGGCGAATGGGCAGTTGGCCGATAAACGCGCTGGCCTGATCGGGCGTAATCACCGTTAATCCGGCCGGTTTGTGACAGTCGGACGCCACCTTGGCGAGAAATTTATTGTAGGAAACCCCGGCCGAAGCCGTGAGCGCCGTTTCCCGGTGGATACGGTTGAGAATCTCCCGGGCAATCCAGGTGGCGGAGTTGGGCTGCCTGTCGCTCATGGTCAGATCGAGAAAGGCTTCATCGAGGGATAACGGCTCAATCAGATCGGTGTAGTGCTGGAAGATGGCGCGGATCTGCGCGGAAACCTGCCGGTACACGTCCATGCGTGGGCGAACAAAAAGTGCTTGGGGGCACAATCGGTACGCACGTGAAGACGCCATGGCCGAGTGAATGCCGAATTGTCTGGCTTCATAAGAACAGGTGGCCACAACACCCCGCGAATCCGGTGGCCCGCCAACGATGACCGGCTTGCCGCGCAATTCAGGATGATCGCGTTGTTCCACAGATGCATAAAAGGCGTCCATGTCGATATGAATAATTTTGCGTTGTGGGTGCATGGCGTGATGATAAGACAATGGCGGGACGGTGTAAATGGTTGTCACTGCGCAGTGGTTGTTCGGGCCACACGGGCATGTTGAGCACTGTGCAGGACAATGTGAAGAATTTCCGCCGGTTGCCACAACCGCATGCGTGGTCCCCAGGTTCCGGTGCCGCGACCAACCAGCAAGTGAGCGGTGCCGATCGGGTAGTGGCCCTGCATGTAGGGGTAGCTTCGTTCGACCAGGTAGTTGAATGGCCAGATCTGACCATTGTGGGTATGGCCGCTGATGATGACATCCGCCCCGTTGGCCACGGCCTGTTCAATCTGCCAGGGTGTGTGGCTGAGCAGGATGGTTGTTTCTTGCGGACGGCCGTTTAGGGCGGTTTCGACAAAATTGTCGACCTGGCCACGGCGCTGCGCCACGGTCAGATCATCAACTCCGGCAATGATCAGTCCGGGAACGACCGATTGCCAGGTGTTTTGCAGGCGCTGGATGCCGGCTTGTTCGAATAATGCCAGTTTGTTTCTGCCGTAATATTCATGGTTGCCACTGACACCCCACACGCCAAGTGGCGCCTGCAGCGTGTTAAAGCGGTCAATCAGCGCACCGGCTTCGTCACCATTCATTTCAAAAATGTCACCGACAAACACCACCATGTCCGGTGATAATGCTCGAATCTGCGCCAGTCGTTGTTCGAGCCAATGATGATCGAGGATCGGGCCGAGATGGAGATCGCTGGCCGCAACAATGGATATGCCGTCGAGGTTGTCGGGCAAAGATGCAATGGTCAGGTCATGGCGGGTGATGAGCGGGGCGCGGGTGCCCTGGACCGTGGCGACAATGCATAACAGCAGTCCCAAGACCAGGGCGGTTGTGCGCATGGCGCGTTGCCGTCGGCGCAGCAGCATGCCGAACAGGGTGATGAGGTCAATCAGCAGCAGGGGAACAAAGAGTAAAAACATGACGCCCAGCCATTGACTCCACAGCCATTCCGACCAGTGGTGGAAAATGAAGGCTTTGGAGTGGAGCAGCCAGCATATCGTAAACAGCCCCCAGATCAGACCGCCGGCCCACCATAACCAGCGATGCGGCCGAAGGTGCCACAGACTGAGTACGCTATGGATGCGTCGGAAAATGTACAGCTGCATCAGCGTACACACGCTGAGAAAAATCACACTGAACATGACAACTCCTGACTCGTAGCCGTTCAGGAACGGGGGATACGTAGTGGATGGGGCGTGTGGTTGAGCAGATAGGGAAAATAATCACTATCGGTACAGAGCAGATGCCCGGAGATCAGGTCAATGGAGATATAGTGCAGCAGATCGCTGTAATCCGCTGGATTCTCACGGTAGTCTTCCAGCAATTGCAACAGCTTTTCTTCCATCAGCCGGTGTTCATGACGATGCTCAGTCCGGTTGGGATAGTGCACCTCTTCAAGCAGTTGTTCCTCAAAACGGAAATGCTCACAGTTCTTTTGATACAGTTCTTCGAGCTTGGCATGAACACGGCTCTTCTCCTGACACATCAGAAAGGCTTCGATGAGTTCATTGCCTAAGGTAAAAAGACCCATATGCTGTTCATCAATCGCATCATAGCCGCAGCAGAATTTATGATTCCACGACAATTGCAGAACATTGCTGATCGACATTGGCGCACTGACCTCGCTCCGAGCCAACTGGGCCACTTTGACACAATTGCGTCCCGAGCTTTTTGCCTGATACAGGGCTTTGTCGCATCGTTCGTACCATTGATGGAATGTCTCCTCCGTATTGAATTCCGCGACACCAATGCTGGCGGTAATCGGGATGTCGTCGATATCCAGTCCGGCGATGGTCTGGCGTATTTTTTCGGCCATGGCGGTGGCTTTAAGAATTCGTGTATCTCCCGCCACCATCAGAAATTCCTCGCCGCCCCAACGCGCCAGGCTGTCTGAACTGCGGGTCACGGCAGCCAGGGCTGTTGCCACTGCTTTGAGGACGGAATCTCCCGCGGCATGACCGTAAGTGTCGTTGATCTGTTTAAAGTGGTCCAGATCGACAATCAGCAGGCTGACCGGATGATTGGACCGTTTGTGGCGGCCGATCTCATGGTCGATAATCGGTTCAATGGCATGCCGGTTCAGCAAACCGGTCAGTTTATCCGTCATGGACAGTCGGTTCAGTTCGCGGTTTTTTTCCTCCAGCTCCTGATGGGCGGCCATCAAGGCCAAGTTGCTGCGGCGGATCAGGTACTGACGATAGAGCAGAAAACCGACAATCATCAAGACCGCGCCACCGAACTTGGCCAGGGTTCGATAATTGAGGCCGTTATCGTAGGTGACACTGATCCAGCGACTGATAATCTGTTTACGGTCCTGTGGGCTTAAATGGCGAATTGCCTTATTGAAAATTGACAGTAACGGGGCCTGATCCTGACTGACCAGGATGGCCAGACTCTCGTTACGCGGAATGGCTCCGCCGATTTTAACCGAGGATAATGCCAGCTTCTGGATGGAATAGCTGATGCTGCCGAGCACACCGACAAACGCATCCAGTTCATGATTGGCGACCATTTGCAGGCCTTGCCGGATTGAGGCCACCGTAATCAGGTTGATGTGCGGATAGGTCTCACTGAGAAAAGATGCTTCAGCGGAATGGATTACAACGCCGATGCGACCCGAGGTCAATGCGTTGAAATCACTTACCGGCGGTGATGCACTGGGCACGGCAAAGACCTGCGGTGAATCCAGGTAGGGTTGTGTCGCCAGATAATGGGGAGGCTCATTGTCTTCAAGTGCGTGAGCGGCAACCACATCACAGCGGTTTTGACTCAGTGCGGACAGACTGTCGAGATCATTTTCAGTGGCAACCACTTCGATGGGCACCTGAAGCTGGGCGGAAAACAGATTCATATAGTCAGCGACAATTCCGTAATAGTTGCCTTCGTCATCAATCTGTTCATAGGGCATGGAATTGACTTGGCCGCAGACCCTGATCGACCTGAGTCGGGAGAGATAGAGCTTCTCTTCATCACTCAAGGGAAGGTTCTTTTTATCCTGTTGAACGGGCATGTGCTGGTTAAGCCAGTGGGAGATAATTTGTGAACGCTGTTGGTCGCCGATCGTGGCAATGGCTTTGTTGAGAATACCCACCAAGGGCGCATATTGTGGTTTAACGCCCATATAAATGGGGAACTGTTCTTCGGTGGAAAATGCCGGAATCAGATTGGTGTAGAGGTGTTTTTCAATCAGATAGTGATAATTCGTGTAACCGACAATCGCATCCACTTCGCCATATTGGAGTTGCTGCAGTTGTTCTTCCGGGGTGCTGGTGTAAACAATCGAGACCCCTTTGACCTGTTGCAGATAGTGCTCCGTCGAGGCATGACCTTGGACAAGGGCCACTTTTTTTCCCTTCAGGTCAGCCAATTCTGCAATCTTGTCGACTTTGTTTTTGTGGGTGAACACAATCAACGGGGTCTGATAATACGCATCGGTAAACAGAAATGACCGTCGTCTTTCCGGGCTGTCCAGAGTGACGGCAACACCGAATTGATCGCTGTCACTAACGCGTTGATACGTCTGTTTCAGGTCGGTTTCAGTGACCAGATATAATTTCTGACCGATCATGTCACCCAGATAATTCAAAAAATCAGGGATGATGCCGGCAAAGGAACCGTCAGGCTGTTTAATCACGATCGGCTCCAGGCTTTCGCCCATCACAAAACTGATGTGCGGGTGCCGCAGCAGCCACTGCTTTTCCTCGCTGGTCAGATTAATTTTCGCCGGGGAAAGACCGTAAAAAAGCGTTTGTGGTATATGACTGTCCGGGAGGCGACCCAATTGGACATAAGCGCGCAAGATCGCTTCGATTCGCCGCGGATCCATGCTGCCCAGAGGGACAAGCTCGCGCATGATCATGCGGTCCGTCACCTTGGCTTCGTAGCTCAGGTGCTCTCGGGTGAGGTGTCGGCTATTGTATTTGGTCAGGATCAGATCAATGATTTCCTGCGGATGATCCAGAGCATAATTCCAGCCTTTCAGAGTTGCCCGGATCATTTTATCAACACGTTGTGGGTGATGGAGTAACTCGTCGTGACTGGTAAACAGATTGTCCCCGTAAAAATCAATGCCGTAGCTGCGTGGATCAATAATGTTGACGTCATGGCCCAGCTGTTTCAGGGCAAACGGCTGATCGCTCAGATAGGCCGCCGTGGCATCGATGTCACCACGGATCAGACGATTGAGATCGTAATTGATCGGAACCGCTTTAAATTGATGGCTGTCGGTGCCTAAGGTGCGGTTGAGCAGCATCTGGATCTGAGCATTTCCGGCACTTTCCAGATCGTAGGCCACGGTTTTTCCGGTCAGTTCGTAAGGGCTGAAAATATTGGACTGACTCAGGGTGAGTAAAATCAGTGGCGAGTGCTGGAAAATTTGTGTCAGCCAGACGACAGGCGCCCCTTTCGTATAACTGAGCAGCAGCCCCATATCCGCCGTACCGTATTGACAGTCTCCATCAACGACGGATTGAATATTGTGCTTGCCGTTCATGTTACGTTCGACGAGCCGCACCTCCAGGCCCTCTTCAGCATAGAAACCTTTTTCAATGGCGGCATAATAGCCGGCGAACTGAAACGAATGATGCCATTTCAATTGAATGGAGACCGGTTCCGGACTTTCTGCCAGTGACATCGCCGGGCACAACACTGTTGTCAGGATTAAAAACAGTGAACAACACATGGACTGCCGGGCGGTCATGATGACGCTCCTTAAGTGGCGGGGAGACCGTGCTGAAACCGGGGAGGAAAACATCCGGGGAACAGCGGATCTTGCTATTACTAATAATTTTTCCTATATACGGTTTAGTACTACTATACTCCGCAAAAGTGGTGCTTACAAGAACGATGCAGTAACAAAAAGCACACAATTGAAGCTATGAACGGCAATAATGGCATTGTAGAGGTTTCTCACAGCAGGCTTCGTTAGTTTTACGTGAGCATAAAATCGGGGCTTGGTAAGGTTCAATGACGTTGCTGTTTAAATGATTAAACATAGAGCTGTTTTGCATTGTTATTTATTGAAAAACTTTTATGATAAGAGAACGTTACCTCGAGGAGAAATAACCAGGCAGGTCGCATTATCGGAGACATGTACGATGCACCGTCATGTATTTTTTATTTTTCTGCTGGTTTTTTACAGTATAGCTGCTGCTGCCGTTGAGCCGTCGGCACAGAGAATCGATGATTATCCCCGGACGATTCGGGTTGGTATTGATGCCAATTGGCCCCCCTTTGACTATTATGATCCCGCATTGGGCCATCAGGGCATTGCTTCGGACTATTTGAACCTTGTTGCCAAGGATCTGGGCCTTGACATCGAATATGTGCCCGATGACTGGCACGATGTATTGGAAATGGCCAAACGCGGTGAGCTTGATATGCTGGCCTGTGCCGCCCGTACCGAACAACGCGCGTCCTACCTCAACTTTACCCAGCCTTATATCTATATCGATAGCGCGGTTTTCGTCCGCAAGAGCGATGAGAGAATCCATCGTCTCGGCGATCTGGCCGGGAAAACCGTTGCCCTGCCGCGAGGTAATTTTCTTCACGATTATTTCGTCACTCATTATCCCCACGTCAAACTGGTGCTGACCCGTTCCAATGAAGAAGCCCTTGAATTGGTGGCTCTGGGCAAGGTGGATGCCCATGTCGGCAATCTGGCTGTGGGAAATTATTTTCTGGAAAAAAACTTCCTGACCAATCTGCAGGTCGCCTTTAAAGTCGATGCTCTGGAAAATGGCTTTTGTTTTGCGGTCAGCAAGGATCAGCCGAAATTATATGCCGCCCTGCAACAGGCATTGTCACGCATTGATGAAAAGACCCACCGCCGCATTCGCCATCGCTGGGTGGATTTTTTTTCCAGACAGGAGGCTGAAAGGGTGCTATTGACACCACAACAGCGTCAGTGGATTCATGATCATCCCGTCGTTCGTGTGGGAACCGGCAGCGCCTGGCCACCGTACGATTTTCGTGAACAGGGCCAGTACCGTGGACTGGCCCGCGATTATCTTGATCTGATCCAGGAAAAAACCGGCCTGAAATTCGATTATTCGTTGACCGATACCTGGAACGGACTGCAACAGCAATTGTCTGACGGGCACATTGATCTGTTGCCGGCTATTTATCAGCAAAGTTCAGGGGAATCCCTCTATCTGTTTACCAGCCCTTATGTTCAGGCACGTGAGTTTTTGTTTGTTCGCGACGACCACAGGGGAATCGATGCTCTGGATGATATTCGCCATCATAGAGCGGTGATGGTTAAAGGCAGCGAGACAACTGCGCAGATTCGCCGGAAGTATCCGTCCGTCACCATTATCGAAGTCGATACCATCAGTCAGGCGCTGGATGCCTTGATGAACGACACGGCGGATTTTTATATTGATACGTTCAGTGCGGTGAATTTTGTCGCCAATAAGAACCACTTTGTCGGTATTCGCGCCGCTTTTGCCGTTGATCTGGTCAATACGCAGCTTGCCATGGCCGTATCACCTCAACAGCCTCAGCTCCACGCGATCCTGCAAGCGGCGCTGGACGATATTTCTACGCTGGAACAGCAACAGATTGAGCAACGTTGGCTGACCGTTGATGATCCGCAACATAAAATAGTGCAGTTGACGGTCGCCGAACGCGCCTGGCTTAAACAGCATCCCGTCGTCACTTTTGCCGGTGATCCGCAACGCGCTCCGACGACATTCTATGATGCCAAAGGCGTTTATGCCGGAGTCATGGCCGACTATCTTGAGCAGATCAGTCAACGCACCGGCATTCAATTTGAAGCCCGGCGTCAGCGTGACCTTGCCACGGCCTTGCAGGCGTTCAGAGAGCATCAGGTTGATCTGCTTGATGTAACCGGCTATTCGCCGACCCGTTTTAAGCAGATGGATTTTTCCAGCGAACATATGCGCGTCGATCATGTCATTGTCGTGCGTCAGTCTGCCCGCCAACTTCGCCGGGTGACGGAATTATCCCAACACCAGGTTGGAATCGTTGATGGCAGCGTGGTGGGCGAAAAGATTCTCAAAGATGTACCGGATGCGTTTCTGACCGGCTTCAGCAACGCCCGAAGCGGTTTGAAAGCGTTGTCGCGTGGAGAGATCGATGCCTTTATCATTGATTTGCCCACCTTTGATTATGTGAGTGAAAAAGCCGGATTGAGTAATCTGAAGGTTTCCGGTGCCACCCCTTATTCCTATGCCCTTTATTTCGGGGTTCAAAAAGATCTGCCCGAATTACGTTCCATCATCAACAAAGCGCTGCAAAGTATTGACCCCAACGAGCGTCGCGAAATCTACCGGCGGTGGATCGCCTTTGATTACGAAGCCGACGTCGATTATCGTCTGCTGTGGCAGAGTGCGGCGATCTTTCTGGTGATTCTCGCAGCGACGCTATGGTGGAACCGACGCCTCAAGGCCGAGGTTGAGCGACGGCGTCAAGCCGAAGCCGCTCTGCTGGTCGCCAAGGAAACCGCTGAACAGGCCACCAAAGCCAAGAGTGTGTTTCTGGCGCACATGAGCCACGATATTCGTACGCCGCTTAATTCCGTGATCGGCTTTACCGATATTCTCGATACCCTGATTAACGACCCGGTACAAAAAGGCTATCTGCGTTCCATCAAAATCGGCGGCAAAGCGTTGTTGGGTATTATCAACGACATTCTCGATTTATCGAAAATCGAGGCCGGACAGATGACGCTGCACCGCGAAAGTGTCAATCCGCAACAGTTATTTCAGGATATGGAACAATTGTTTCATGAGCGGATGCGCCAGAAAAATCTTCAGTTTGTGATTGATGTCGATGCGGAATTGCCGCCGTCACTGTTGGTCGATGCGGTGCGCCTGCGCCAGATTCTGCTTAATCTGATCGGCAATGCCATCAAGTTTACCGAGCACGGCCACGTGGCCCTGCGGGTGCGCAAAATCTTTCGAGATGCGCAATGCAGTAAACTTGATCTACAGATTGATGTTGAAGATACCGGCATCGGTATTGCCGAGGGCGACCATGAGGCGATTTTTCAGATGTTTCAGCAGTCCCGAGGGCAGGATGAGCGGCGTTTCGGCGGCAGCGGCCTTGGCCTGGCGATCTGCCAGAAGTTGGTGACCATGATGGATGGCGAAATTCATGTCGCAAGCCAGTCGGGCCAGGGCGCAACCTTTAGTGTCGTTTTACACAACATTGATGTCGGCAGCACGGTTCCTGTCCAGCGCGACATGGAAGAGACCGCCGTTATTTTCGAACCGGCCTGCGTGATGATTGTCGATGACGTGGCCGATAATCGTCAGCTGATCCAGGCGCTTTTCGACAAGACGGCGATCCGTGTCGTCGAAGCGCAAAACGGTGCCGAGGCGTTACAACGTCTGGACGAAGATGCCGTTGATCTGGTACTGATGGATTTGCGCATGCCGGTTCTCGGCGGCGAGGAAACCGCTGAGCGTATGAGACAAAACCGTGACTGGCAACAGATTCCGATTATTGCTCTGACGGCATCAGTGTTGGAGACCGAGTTGAATCAACTCAAAGAGCGCGGTTTTGATGGCTATTTGCGCAAGCCCATTGAAAGAATGGATCTGCTGCATGAAATTGCCCGTTTTTTGCCGGCTCAAACGGTTGACGCGACAACTGTAGAAAACAATGAACCCTGTTGCCGTTTCCACAGCGTCGCGCAAAAACGCCATCTTGAAGAGCGGCTGGAGGGATTTGACCACGAAGCCAAACAGATTCGTGAACAGGGTGACCTGTCTTTATTTGACTCCTTTGTCGAGCAACTGATGCTGTTGAACACACCCTATCGACTTGAGCTTCTGACGGACTATTGTACGCAGTTGCGTCTGGCCATTGAAGGTGTTGATTTAAAAGAAGTCTACGCGTTGTTGGGGGATTTTTCGCAACTGGTGGAGGCGGTACGGAACGGGGAGGTGATTGACGATGCTCAATGATAAACCAACGATTCTGGTCGTGGATGATGACCTGACCAATATTCAGGTGGGGATCCGCATGCTCAAGGAAGTCGGAGAGTACCAGATGATTTTTGCCACCAGCGGTGCGCAGGCCCTGGAGCGGGTGAAAGAGCATGATTTTGATTTGATCCTGCTCGATATTCTTATGCAGCCGATGGATGGCTTCGAGGTCTGCCGTCGACTTAAAGCTGACAAGGCAACGCGCCATATCCCCGTGGTTTTTCTCACGGCGCGAACCGACAGCGACAGCTTGATTCAGGGATTTGAGCTGGGTGGGGTCGATTATGTCACCAAGCCGTTCAATACCCACGAACTGTGCGCCCGGGTCAAAACGCACCTTGAATTGAAGCGCTATCATGACCGCGACATTGAGGAAACCCAGCGTGAAATCATTTTGATGATGAGCGCCGTGTGTGAATTCAAAAGTGTGGAAACCGGTCAGCACATCAATCGGGTGGCTGAAATCAGTGCGTTGTTGGCCCGTCTGGCCGGGTGCAGCGACCAATTATGCCAGGAAATCCGCTGGGCCGCGGCCATGCATGATGTCGGTAAGGTGGCTATTCCCGATGCCATTTTGCATAAGCCGGCCCGGTTGACGCCGCAGGAATTTGAAATCATCAAAACCCATACCGTCTATGGCCACGACATTCTGCGGCATTCGACGCGCCGGTTATTGCGTTGTGCCGCGGTGATTGCCCATCAGCACCATGAACACTGGGACGGCAGCGGTTATCCCCAGGGGCTGAGCGGTGAAGAGATCGATTTACGCGGACGCATCGTCATTATTGCCGATGTATTTGACGCCCTGTTGCAGAAACGGGCTTACAAGCATGCCTGGGGTTACGACGAGGTGTTCACCTACATGCGTGAACGACGCGGGACTGAATTTGATCCGCGACTGCTTGATCTGTTTTTTGACCATCGCGATGAGGTGGTCGAAATCGAAGAGCGCCTCAAAGATATTGAAGTCCATCACCCGAAAGACGCCTGATCATTTTTCTTGCACAAAGAGAGACTGTGACCGCCGTGTCTGATAACACGGCGGTCACGGAGAGACAGAGAGTTATTTGACTTCGTAGACGGTTGTGGTGCCGGATACTTCATTGCCGACGATGAGCAGGGCATTGCCGGTGGGGCTGTCGTCAGCGTCAACAAAGGCCATCCCTTCCGGGGCCAGATCGCCGGCGGACTCCAGATCCTCCTCGATGTCGACCTCCAGATCGCGGTTGAGAAGATATTCGACGAACTTGGGCGCACTGGGATCATCAATGTTGTACATCATGATGCCGCCGGTGCGTTCCAGACCGATAAACGCATAATAATGACCATTGACCTCACCGACGGTCAGAGCCTCCGGCTCGGGACCTTTATCATCGGATCGACTGTCGCTTTTGTTTTCGCTGTTGTCGTTATTGAAGCCGTCATAGCCCAGCTGTTCGGCGGTAATCTGTTCGAAATCGTCACCTGAATCGTAAATCAGCTCGCCGGTGTCCGCATTCCAGATGGAGAAAGAGCGGGTACCGAAGGCATAGAGCTCGTCGTAATCACCATCACTGTCGGTGTCGCCTTCGGTGGTGATCACCTTGAGGCGGCCGAGCTGATCCTCATCCTGCACCGAGGCATCGCTGAATACAATTTCATCCAGCAGCAGGTCTTCCACCCGTACTTCATCCGTCCAGGACAGACAGCCATCGTCATCATCCCAATCGAGACCGCCGGCGGCCTCGCACGCCTCCTCGTCTGCCGCGTCAAAAAAGTATTCGCGTGAATCCCCTTCATTGGCCGTGAGCAGATAGTTGACCCCGTCGAGGCTGAAGTTGGCCACGGTGTCCGGCATGGGCAGGCCATAGAGATGAGCGTGGGTCTGAATGTTGATGCTGTCGTCTTTATTGCTGGCGTCGAGACCGTTGCCGTCAATGGAGTGGTTCTTAGCCGTCAGGCCGTAAATCTGCTCTACGGTTGCCGTGGCCAGAGTGATCACGGCAATGGCGTTGTTCTCCTGCAGGGACACGTAGGCGGTGGTGCTGTCGTCGGAAACGGTAATGTATTCCGGTTCCAGATCCTGAGCCGCCGTGGTTCCGGTCGGACCACTCAGACGCACATTGGCATCACAATCCTCTTCGCTGAAGGTGATTTGCGTGGCGCTGTCGGCGGGAACACCGTCAGTAATCGCCACCAGAGTGACACTGCCTTCCGGGTCATTGGTGTAGTCGTCGGAGGGCTCCCCTTCGTTGGCACTCAAGGCATAAGCCCCGTCAGGTGAGAACACCACGTTGTCGGGCAGGGCCCCGGCGGCGACGGTTTTCAGGAAGGTCGCCGTCCCGGAGGCATCAAGCGTATAAAAAGCGATGACGCCGTCGGCTTGTTTATCATCATTCTCGACGGCAACGGCCATCAGGTTACCATGAACGGCCACACTGTTGATGCCGCCGGCGGTGATGGCAGTGACATCCGTTGCAACATCAAGTTGTTGGCGCAGCGTCAGGTTGGAATCCGTCAACGGATTGGTCAAGGCGGTGCTGGTCAACGTGCCGGCATCAATGATGTCCACGGTTTCGTCTTCGGCATTAATGACCATGATGGATTGGCTGGCAACATGGTAACTGACGATTTCCGAACGCCCCTCATCCAGGGCCTGGTTTTCCGCATAGCGACCAACCAGAGTCATTGACGCGGGACTGATTAACGTCTTGCTGGAATCATCACTACAAGCAGCCATGGTCATGGTTGTGCCGAGTAAGGCCAGGGTTGCCCAACGTTTGAACGAGATGTGCATTACTTTCCTCCTTGATGGAATGATCACAATTTCCGCTTAATTTTAACGGTTTTCGTTAGGGGAGGATTCGCATCCGGTTCGGCTGTTGTTTCAATAAGAATAATGATAGTTGCCGTGAAGTGGTGTTGTACTGGATGTACCCGGAGACGCTTAGGGAAATGGTCAGACTTTGAGAAGAACAACCGTCGCCACGGTCAGCAGCATGGCTGCAACCCGACGCCAGGTTACCGACTCACGATAAATGAGCACCGACAGGGTCATGGCAATGATGAAATGCATGCCGGTAATCAGAATAATCGCGGATAACGGGCCGGTTTCCAGGGCCGTGAGAAACGCGTAAAAACCGAGAAAGTTGAGAACGCCCATCGCCCCTCCCAGCGCCACGGTCGGCCACCACGCTTGGTTGGTGTGCGCGCTCTGTTTGACCCGGCTGGTCAGGCTGCTGAACAGGGTTCCCACCAGATAGGAGAGGGCCATAAACGCTGCTTTGTCCGTGGAGACCGCGGCCAGTTTACTGGATACCGAGGCGACGGTTCCACACAGAATACACACCAGCACCAGCCCCAGACCACGCCGCAATGCTTGGGGTGATGCGGCATCAAAACGTGCTTCCTGACTGAGCAGATAAATGACGCTGAACGCCAGAATCATTCCCAGCCACTGGCCGGAGTTCAACGTTTCATCGAACCAGATCAGCGACACTGCCACGACACAGGCCAGACTCAAGCGGGTCAGGGGAAAAATGATGCCGGCACTCAGGTGGCGCAACGCTTCAATGTTGGCCATGGTCGATAATGTGAACGACAGACTGTTGGCCAGGGACAGCGTCAGTAATGGGTAAAGTGATGGCAGTGCATGGGGTTGGGTGAGGTAGAGCCCGCCGCTCAACAGGGTCACCGTGGCCATGAACACCGTGGTGACACGGCTGGAGGCAAAGCCGTGATGGGCGGCGACTTTATAGAGAAAACGTTGGCTGCCGAGCAAAAGAAGGGCGGCCAGACTGTAACCATACCAAGAGATCATGGCCGCTATCTTAACGTTTTTGGAGCTTGAAGCCACGCCGTTTTGCGTTAAATCCAAAAAGAAATTCCCCAGCAAAGCTGGGAGACCCCCAAAGTTTGACGGCTCCGGGAATATGAACCACCGTGATACGACAATTTTTCTTTAACGTCACTCCCGCGCAGGCGGGAGTCCAGAAGCGCTTGGTATGGCAATAGATCCCTGGATTTCCGCCTGCGCGGGAATGACGGCAAGAAGTGTTTTTGATTTTGAAGATTGCGTTAAAGCCCCTTTGAGGGGCTCGCAATCGTTAAAGCCCCTGTTCGACCGGGGGATACTTACGTGTGCCAGCACAGCTGTTGCCAGGACGGGGCAATTATCCGGGAACAGCGTCTGCACCGTTTTACCACGCCGATCACATTGTATGAGAAATTTGGTGACACGCAGCAACTGGTGCAAAATTATGAACTGGAGATTGAGATTTCCTTTGACGCTTGAATCGCTGCTTCTGTCTATTTTTTAATCATTTAACGCCTATGATCGTGCTTGCGCAAATGATTTCAGCACAACACCGCTGTATCGATGGTTTAGCGTTTTACCCATCAATGCCCTATTGATGCCTTTTGTCTTAAAAATAAGCGATCTTCCCGACCTATGGCATATCTTTTGCGTCATTCTCTTCATGATCCGCGAGAAAATTTTTGTTTCGTTTGCAGAAAGATCAGCCTATGTACAGTGATACCATTCGAAAATGGGCCATGGACCTGAGTCGGTCAGGCACCTTGGCCCATCCTGACGGGGTTGGTGAAATCGGCCTTGATGATGGCCAGGCCGGCACCCGGCCTGCCGCCCGTTTTGCCGTCAAGGTCGATAACCAGATTGTCACCAAAATCCGTTACCAGGTGTTCGGTTGCGGTTTTACCATTGCCGCTTGTGCGGCCGCGGCCGACATGGCCGAAGGGAAATCCGTTTCCGATATCCTTCTTTTGACGCCGCAACGCGTTGATGAGTGTCTCGGCGGATTGCCTGCCGAGCGCGACTATTGTGCCGATATTGCGGTTCAGGCTCTGCATGGTGCCGTGCGCAGTGCCATGGGAGGCGGTCAGGTGATGGAAACCTACAGCCCGGCCGAAGAAGATCATGGTCCACGGGTCAGTGCGGAGAACCCCTGTTATCAAGCTTTGATGCAAAGCGCTGCCGCTCCGGGTGTCAGCGCTGAAGATCGCCATCTGTTCGCCTGTCTGTTGACCGTGGCTGCCGAAGAACCATGGGACACGGCCGCGGCCCTTGGCTTGTCGCCCGAAGCGTTTTCCAGCCTGTTGACGACCTGCTTTCCAGCCGTTGATCCTCAGCTGTTGTCCCATTGTTTGCCCGATGCGCCATCTCTACCGCAGCCAAACGATGAAATTCGTGGTATTGTTCAGGCTCATGTCCCCAAACAGAGCCGTGGTTTGGAGCGTTCTCTGGCGAATTGGCTGGCAGCGATGATTACGGCCAGGGCGTCCCATCCCGGCCATCTGTGGGTTGCGATGGGATTGTTTGAACGTCCCGAACTGACGGCGTCTATTCGCCGACATCTGCCGTCGATGGCAGCGGCCAACAATAAGGGAATGCGCTGGAAGCGCTTTTTATTCAAGACCTTGTGTGACCAGAGCGGTGCCGTGCTGTGCAAGTCACCCAATTGTGGAGAATGCAGTGACTATGCACTGTGTTTTGCCCCTGAAGAAACCTAACAGGGTGTTGAAAAACATCCTGCTAATCGCCACGAAGATCGAAGATACGGCAAAACTTTTAAAAGTAACGAAAGGATGAGTTGATGACCGAGCTGGACCAGGCCCTTGCCGATTTTATTGAAGATGAGCAGAAACAAGGTGCTTTTTACGATTTGGTGCTCAATACGAAATTCTACATTCCGGTATACGCCGAGGATGAGAAAGATGTCGGCAAAAGAGAGATCCAGAAAGATGAGAGCATTGAGCCGGTGATTCTCGAGTCGGAAGGCAATCATTACCTGATGATGTTCGAAAATGAGGAACGCCTGTCAGGGTGGGCCAAAGAGCAGGTCAATTATGTCGTCCTGCCTGGGTTCGTCATTGTTCAGATGACCCCGGAAAAACTCTACTGGGCCATGAATATGGGGAGCGATTATCAGAAGCAGTTTGTTCCGGACGAAATCACCTGGCTTAAGCAAGTCGTGCAGCAGAACCTTGAGGAGCACGCGGAAAGCAAAGAATAAACTGACAGGATGTTGTAAAAGAGTCCCGTCCATGGATTTTTCAACATCCTGCGAGAGAAGACGTATCAAAAGAGGGAGCCGTTTTTCGGCTCCCTCTTTTGTCGTATCGTCTTGAGATTTGTTCCTCGATGTCTTTTTATTGTTTCAGCCCGCTGGTTTTGAGTCCAAGCCTTTCAGGTGCGACTCATTTTATCCGTCATCCCTGCGAAGGCAGGGATCCAGGGGTGTTGAAACTCTCTGGATTCCGGCTTAAACCATGCCGGAATGACGATCAATAGAAACCGGGTGTTGATTTTTGCTTTAGAGACTTTCAGTCCCGTCCAAACCTATGCACTTTCAGCGCATCGTGGTTTAGTTCGTCAAACCCATCTCGTTGAGCTTTTCCATCAGTTTTTCTTGTTCGATCGGCTTGACCAGATAGCCTTCACATTGATTTTTAAAGGCTTCCATAATATTGCGACTGTCTTCCAGGGCGGTGGTCATAATGATTTTGACGCCGTCACTGAACAGAATGCCACGTTGCTGCTCGATCTGACGAATTTCTTTAAGAACCTCCTGACCGTTTTTGCCCGGCATCATGATATCCAAAGTGATCAGGTCGTAAGGCTCACCTTCGTCATGAGCCATGTTAAAAGCCTCAAGAGCTTCCAGTCCATCACTGGCAACATCACACTCTCCTGATGATTTCAGGTACGCCAGCATCAGTTTCCGGCTGAGGAAATCATCTTCAACAATTAAAATTTTCATGGCCTACTCCTTTGGCGGTTATGCGCGGTTATGGGCGGTATGGGGGTTAAAAACGTCCTCAGCAGCGTGGCGCTGTTGAGAATGTTGTCATCACAGAGGGCAATTTCCGGTGCGTCTTCCGTCATGGGGTCTCTGCCGACTCCGGTCCGGGACGTTCAGGAAGCTGCACGTGAAAAGTGCTGCCCTGGGCTTGTCCCGCACTGGTTGCCCAAATTGTGCCGCCATGAAGTTCAACGAGTCGTTTGGTCAGGGAGAGTCCAAGGCCGGTACCTTCGAATTCACGTGTTGTCGAGTCATCCACTTGTTCAAAGGGCTCAAAAATTCGCGCTAAATCCTCTTGGGGAATGCCGATCCCGGTGTCACTGATAGTCAGATAAAGCCGGCGGTTCTCCGTTGGCTGCAAAGCGATGCGTATTTCACCGTCTGGTGGGCTGAATTTCACGGCATTACTCAGCAGATTGTAGAGAATTTGTTTCAGTTTCCGTTCATCGGCCTGCCAGATGTCAGGGGTGGCGGGACTGACGTCGATCTGCAGGTGAATATTGTTTTGCTGCGCTTTGTGTTTGATCATGACCAGCGCGTTGTCGACTAATTCTTTCAGGTTTACAGCATTGAGATACAGCTCCATCTTGTCCGCTTCGATTTTGGACAAATCCAGAATGTCGTTGATCAAAGAGAGCAGGTGGCGGCTGCTTTGCAGGACATAATCGATATATTCCTGTTGTTCCTCATTGAGTGCGCCGACGTCCTGCTGCTTTAAGACGCTGCTGAAACCGATCACAGCATTGAGCGGTGTCCTTAATTCATGACTCATGGTTGCCAGAAACGCGCTTTTGGCACGACTGGCGGCTTCGGCCTGTTGTTGCGAATGGCGCAGCTCCCGGGTGCGTTCTTCCACTTTGATTTCCAGAGTGCGGTTCTGTTGCTTGAGCATGTTGTAAAGCGTCGTGCTTTCCAGGGCATAAGCGGTGGTCAACAGCACATTGCTCAGGGCGTTGAGGCTGGGAGCATCAATCTGGCGATTGTGCGAAGGCAGCAGGATAATAAACATGCCGCGAATGCGTGATTGTGTTGCCAGAACGTGGAGGAGCAGTGTTTTGTCCAGAGACTCTACGGGCGACAGCACCGAGCGATTCTGATTAAGCGCCCAGGCAAAAGAGCCATCGTCAATTTTTTCTTCAACCAAGACTTCGATCTGCGCAGAACTGGTGCCGGGACTACAGGCGCTGAGCTCGAAACTGTTGTCATCATCATTCAGATAAAATGCCATGCCATCAAGCTGTGGAAGCAGACGCTGCACCTGTTGAAATGTGGCATTAAAGACGCCCTGGCAGGTTCTGTCCCGGTTCAGCTCCGCTTGAAAATGGCTGGTTGACCCGAGCATCTCCAGCAGGCTGATGTAACGGAGGTTTGCCTGCTCAAGAAACGCGATGCGTTGGTGGGCTCGCTGAAGGTCTTCGTCGCAATGGGGTTCGGCCATGATGGATTCCTCAGCTCAGAATGGACAGAACATCCTGCAGTTGTTCATCCACTTCTTTTAGAACCGGCGACAGGATCGAGGCCGGCAAACCGAGATAATCCCAACTGGCCGTGTCCAGGGCCGGGATAAAAGGTTCACCACCGGCACCAATAAACAAGGCGTGGGCAATGATGTCCGCCACATGGACGATTGCCGTACCAACGGGATATTGACCGTTTAAGTCCGGCTGATGGTGGCAGGAGACGGGTTCAACAATGTTTTGAGGTAATTGCCAGCGTTTGAGGAAGGCACCACCGATTTGCCCGTGGTCAAATCCCAGAACCTGACGCTGGATGACATAGTGTGGTTGGCCGCTGTTGTTACTGAGGCCAATCATCTCAGTGACTTTTTCCGGAAACTGGGTACAGAGGATGAGCTGTCCGAGGTCATGTAACATGCCGGCAACAAAAAAACGTTCAACATTGGCTTCACGGCAATACGTGGCTAAAACCCGGCTGGTAATTCCACAGGTAATGCTATGGGTCCAGAAATCCTGCATGTTGAGGATTGTCGATGGAATGCCGTTAAATGTATCCGTGACGGAGATCGCCAATGTCAGATCGCGTAATTGCTGGGTACCAATGATGGTAATGGCCCGTGTGATGCTGTCGATACTGGCGTGATAGCCAAACATGGGGCTGTTGGCCAGGCGCAGCAGGCGTGTCGTCAGTCCGGCATCCTCTGTAATGAGTCGGGCAACATCCTCAATGGAGCTGTCGGGCTGGTTAATCACCTCATTCAGGCGTAAATAGAGCGACGGCAGAGAATAAATCACCGCCGATTCGTCAACAAGCTGGCTTAAGACAGGCGGAGTTGTTGTCATGACACCCCTTTGGACTGGTGCCGTTCGACACAGAGGCGAAACAGTTCATGCATAAAAGGCTGACTGAGATCCGTGTTGCGAAAAGCTGCGGTGAGTTGTTGCTCTATTTCGTCTATGTGCGGGGCGTGTTCAACTGGGGGCTCTTGAGATTGCGGCGTGTGGCAAAGAGGTATTTCCAGAACACCCCACATCTTGAGAATACGCAGGTGTTTGGCGGTGAGGCATGTTCCGGATGAGATCAATAAACGTCCGCTCCGATCAAAGACGTCATCATTGACAGTCATTCCAGCACGAACCTCATGTATCGGCGTGTTGGTGCGTGGCACCATAAAAAATCCCCATTTGGATGAAATTGCAGTGGACTTCAATGCAGATTAAATTGATCACTTATTTTAGTGTTATTCATCATGAAATGCCAATAAGAAAATGAGTGGGATGACTTTGTTCGATTCGTTCAGTCTACTGATGTCTATGGCATTGGTGGGTCTGTTGGCTGTGAAAACGTTACCGATGTGGAAGAAATTGATTGATACAGGGCAATGGTTTTGCGATGCGGCAGCCATTCAATCAAAAAGACCGCCAAGGCTTCCCACAGCGACACCCAGGCGGCAACGGTCAGACCTTCGGCAAAGACATTGGCGACGACCGAGCGCTCTTCACCGAGCCACTGGTTGAGAAAAACCGCGAGAAACAAAATGGCCAGACCGATGTTGACCAAAATCGCCGAACGGCGAAACATGTGCCGGAGCAGATCCTTTTCCAGTTCTTTGAGGTAGAGAAAATAGCTGCTGATGCTCTTAACGATCCGTTGGCGTTTGTTGTCGTCCGCGGGATGGGTTAGTTCAAGGCGGATGATAAACGGGTCTTTGCCGATCTCACGAGCGCAGTCGATCAGGTAATCGACAAAGGCCTGGTCAAGGTCACGGCGAATATAGGGCGCCCGTTTGTCGAAATTGCTGAACAGATCTTCAACCCGGTCTGTCGCAACATCAATGACAAAATCACCGTTGTCCGTTTGTTCGTAACGGTTTAAAACAATTTGGCTCATCAGCGCGGCTCCCCGTCAACAGGGTGTTAAACAACTGTCCTGTTGCAAGTGTAGCGTGGAATCACAGGGCGAAAAGTCGCGGCGCAAAGAAAATCAGCAGCAGATGAACGTCTTTGAAACGTCAAGGGGGAGGGGGGCTTGGTGAGAAAGAGAAACGGGGCGTCGCCCTGTGGCAACGCTCCGTTGTGACTCAGTTCTTTTTGACAAATTCCGATTTCAGCTTCATGGCGCCGATGCCGGGGATTTTGCAGTCGATATCGTGATCTCCATCCACAAGGCGGATGTTTTTGACCTTGGTGCCGACTTTGACCACCAGCGAAGAGCCTTTGACCTTGAGGTCTTTGATCACCGTGATGCTGTCGCCATCTTCCAGCACATTGCCGTTGGCATCGCGGATCTGTTTTTCATCTTGCGCCGTGGCGTCTTCTCCTTGCTGCGGCCATTCATGGGCACATTCGGGGCAGACAAACATCAAACCGTCTTCATAGGTGTATTCGGAATTACATTTCGGGCAGTTGGGTAAACTCATGGGTGCATCCTGTCGTTTTTAAAATGAAACCTGAATCGATGCATGATTCAGACTAAAATTTACTGTGACGGGATCATACGTGGTGAGACAGGGGCTCGCAAGGATTTTCTTTATTCCGAAGCTGTCGCGCTGAAAGCGTCGCCGAATTAGGGGGCGTTCTCAATCAGCTTTCTTTGGGCCTTTTCCGCGTCAACAGCGTTACACGTCGTTGCCATAGAATAACTATGACGCCACCATGTGCCTTGCTGATACAAAAAATTCCTCAAAATAGTGCTCATTTTTCTCATTGAGAACGCCCCCTAGCGAATGTAATTTTTTGTAAGGAATGTTATCCCAACGCAACGATGAAGGTATACTGAAGACAAACAGGATATGTCTGTTGTCGCCCTCTCGATAAACTCAGGAGGTTCCCATGAAACAGCCCGTCTTTTTTCAGCACACCATTGCGCCGCTCCTCGGCCTGGTGGTGCTGATTGTCCTCGCGACACCGGCCGCCTGGGCGCAAAACTCTGACGAACGCTACAGTTCACAGGAATTGGCCCAGATGCTGGCCCCCATTGCCCTTTATCCCGATGCCCTGTTGTCGCAGGTTCTCATGGCCGCGACCTATCCGATTGAAGTGATCGAAGCCGATCGCTGGTTGCGGCGCCATCCTTCCCTTGATGAAGAGGAGCTGGATGACGCGCTTTACGATAAAGAGTGGGACTCAAGCGTCAAGGCGCTGTGCCATTTTCCCGACGTCTTGTCGCGAATGAGTGAAAAAATCACTGAGACCACCAATCTCGGCAATGCGTTTCTGGCTCAGGAACAGGAGATGATGGAAATGGTGCAGCAATTGCGGGCCAAAGCCTATGAGGAAGGGAATCTGTCCAGCACCAGACAACAGAAAGTGGTCGTTGAAAAAGAGGTCATTGTCATTGAACCGGCGCGCTCCAGAGTGGTCTATGTCCCGTATTACGATCCGTATTATGTCTATGGCCGCTGGTGGTATCCGGACTATCCGCCCTATTACTGGGGCCCGGCCAATGTCAACCTGGGTTTGGGGATGAGCTTTTCTTCGGGGATCTCACTCAGTTTCGTGTTGACCCGTTGGAGTTATTTTGACTGGCATCGTCGCGTGATTTATCACAATCCCAAAAAACGCCCGCGCTTTGTCCGCAAAGCGCGCGTCACGACACCGACGATTTGGCAGCATGCTCCCCGCCATCGCCGCGGCGTGGCGTATCGGGATAAGCATACAGCGCAGAAATACGGCCAGTTTCCGCGCCATTCGGAACAATCGCGGCGAGAGAATCGCGGCTATCGTAGTGAGACAAATCATACGGGAATCAAGCACTATGACACTCCAACCCGCTCTGAAATCATCCGGCCGTCGCAGAAAAAACAGCGTAACGTGACGCCTCAGCGCAGCGAACAACATCGTACGGTGAAACCGGTGATGCGTAACGAGGCCGATAAACAGCGCTACTCTCAGCAGAGCGACCTGACAAAAGAGCGGAAAACACGCCATAACCAGAATGTGGGTAAAACAGCGGAACGGTCGACATTGCAAATGCGTAAACCTGCGACACAACGCAGCAAAGAATCCTCCGTAACCCGACCGCAGAAAACATACGAGAGACGCAACGAGCGCGAAAATGTGTTTAATCGGGTTGACGACGGACGCAATGCGCGCCAATCCAGTCAGCGGGGGAAAACGAGTCGACAACATCAATCTAAAAAACAGCCCGGGGAAAGAAACTAATTCCGTCCGCCTGTTGCGACAACGTGGAGATAACGTCATGAAACAATTTTGCCAAACTGTCCAAGTTGAGTCCCGGTTGTCCGCTCCGTGGTGCCGCAGCCGATGGTCGGTTTTTTCCGCACTGAGGATGGTAAGTCTCGCCGTAGTCATCTTTTCCCTGAGCGGCCCGTGTGAGGCCGGTGACTTGCCTCAACGCGGTTTTCACAGCCCCGAGCAGGCGGTTGATGCCTTGCTGGCAGCGTCCCGTGCCGATGACAACGAAGCTCTGCTCGCCCTGTTCGGCCCGGATGCCGACATGTTGATCTCTTCCGGTGATCCGGTTGCCGATCAGCGCGGACGAGACCGGTTCCTTGCGGCCAGTGAGCAGAAGGTTGCTCTGGAGGGGGTCGATGAGACGCAGCGGGTTTTGATCATCGGGGAACGCAATTATCCTTTTCCGCTCCCGCTGGTCCTGCAGAATGGGGAGTGGTTTTTTGACACGGCTGCCGGTCTGGATGAACTGCTCAATCGTCGCATCGGCCGCAACGAACTGCGCACCATCAAGGTGATGCAGGCCTATACCGAGGCACAGCGAGAATACGCCGCCATGACGCGTGAAGACGGAGTGGCGGTCTTTGCCCGTTACCTGGCCAGCCATGAAGGTGGAAAAGACGGGCTGTATTGGCCGCAAGAGGAGAATGGTGTGGAAAGTCCGTTCGGGCCATTGATCGCCAAGGCCACGGCGAAAGGTTATCATGCCGGGGAGGAAGACGGCTTTGCCGATCCCTTCTTCGGCTACTACTACACAATTTTGACTGCTCAGGGCCCCCATGCCGAGGGAGGTGCGTTCGACTATATTGTCAACGACAAGATGGTGCTCGGTTTTGCCCTGATTGCCTATCCTGCCAAATATGGCGCGTCGGGAATCATGACGTTTATGATCAATCAGTCCGGGCAGATCTACGAAAAAGATCTCGGCGCTGAAACGGCGGCCATTGCTTCGGAGGTGACCGTCTTTGATCCTGATTCCAGCTGGCAGCTGTATCGGGAACCCGGTGAAGAGTCAGAGCGATAAGTTATCGCCTTTTGTGTTACGCTCTTTTCTGATCCCGCGACAGACGGCCCTTTCTCTGCAGTAGAAAGGGCCGTTTATGTGTCTACGGGACCTTGTAATGTTAAAAAAATATTATTGATTGTTGTAAAAGGTTGCCCCTTTGTGTAGGTTGAGCAGCACAATCAACCGATTCTGGTAATTTATCTGTCAAACGATTCAAAGGGGGGGGGCGATGAGGAAAAACATCCTGTTACTGGTGCTGATTGTCCTGGCGGCGCTGGTTTACACTAAACGGGACCAAATGACAGGAAGCGCGGATCTCGCTGGTAATGAGTGGAGTGAAGAAGATCTGGCGACCCTCGACAGCTACGAGCCCTTTGCCGGGACGGTGGACATTGGTCAGAAAACGGATTTTTCCAGTTACAGTTCAGAAGGGGAAAACGCACTGGATGGCATGACCTATGATGAATTGGCGGAAATGAGAACCGGCCTTGTCGATGAGTACCGGATTCTCGGTCTCTATCCGCAGCAGTACCAGCTCTTTGAGGGCTACCACAACAAAATTTATGGCCAGATCGAAGCGTATCAGTCGTGGCTGAGTCCGGCGGCCTATTTTTTCACGAATCCCTACCTGATGATTATTTCGACTCCGGCGCCCTATATCAATCCGATCAATATGGCCTGCCCCGATGTGTCCATCGTTTATAACGATGCTGTGATTGACGAGTTTCATAGCGGAGAGGATGCGCGTACCTGGTTTGATCAGGTGTACAAGCCCCGTAAAGATGCCGGAACGGTGTGGTTGTTCATGGTCAATGCCTGGGACGCCGGTTTTCGTTTCGCGCACGTCGATCTTGATCAGTGTGTCAATGTTGTGGCTGGTTCTGCGCAGGACCATATCACCAGGGGGGTACACAGCCGTTCCTACTATTATCATGTGGGACAATACGGTGTGAATAATATCAGCCCACGCGATACCCGTGCCTGGGTGTCATTGCAGCACCGTGATGCACCCACGCAGATCTATGTCAAGCTGTGGCGCCTGCATCCTGACTCGCTGGCTGATGACCCCGATCTGGTCTACCGTATCACCATTGCTGCCGAGTGATCCCAGCCCAGAAGGCCGTCTGACAATTCAGACGGCCTTCTGTGTTAAAGATCTGTTGCGTTGGTTTACAGTTGGCCGGAACTTTTGGCGGCGTGGCTGCGGACCTTGCGGTGATACGCTGATTCCGCCACAGCATCAAGGGGTGTTTTGAACTGCTGGTCTGGAACGACGACCGGCGCGGTGAATTTAGGGAGACGTACTGAGAATCAACAGTGACAGTAATAGCAGGGTAATTTGGCGCATGGTTTCCTTCCTGGCGTAAGTGGATGTCAGTGGGGGGAACTCAACCGTGTGTTTTTTTAACCGACGTGGGGTTAACTATGCCTTAAAACACAGCCTGCGGCGCCCATTGAGACTGTGCCCTAATGAAGGACACCGAGAGTCATCAGACAAGCTTTCCCCAGCGCCATCCGTTTACCGGCATCCGCGGCGTTGACGATGTCGATGTTCAAAGCAAAAGGATAGATGCGACCGTGTTCTTCAACCCAGCCGACCCACCAGCCGATTCCCGGCCCCGGCGCGCCCTGCCAACCCGTCTTGGCGAACAGTTTCCATTCGGGGCTGGTTTCGAGCAAGGTGATTTCGCGGGTGTCGGCCTGCATCTGTCGAGGAAACGGTAGGGTGCCTTGAGCCAGGGCGAAAAGAAAATGAACCTGTTCCAGCGCGCTGATGGTGAGTGGACCCTCCAGCCAGAAACGATCCACGCGCTCACCGATTTCGCGGTTGCCGTAATCCAATCGCATCAGGTTTTCGCGCATCTTCTCCAGGCCGATTCGCCGGGCCAGCTCCTGATAGATCGGCACATTGGAAAGGCGGATGGCGTCACGCAGGTTCATATCCCGCGCCCAGGCCGGAATAAAAGGCTGTCGCGGTCCTTTGTAGGGCAATACCCTGTCAACGTTTTGCACGGCTCCGGCGGCCAGCCCGATCAGGGTGTGGGGAATCTTGAAGGTGGAAGCCGGGATGAAGCGGGTTGCGGCGCGCGCCTTGTCGTGGCCGATCAGAGTGTTGGTCGTCACATCGTACAGCACAAAGGTGCCGCTGACGCCTGCTTCATCAAAAAGAACTGCGATTTCAGGCGATTCCAGCCAGTCGGCCGCCTGGGTTCCTCGTGGAAGAAACAACAGCAGAGCCAGCAGACAGATGCGAAGTATTTCGTTCGGTGATCTCTTCATCCCCTAGTGTCCCGTTTGGTTGGTTGTTTGTATGAATTCTGAGTCATTTGCTACTGTCAAGGCGTGCCGCCGTGGGCCTGTCCTAAGCCAAGCCGAGAAGGCAGAACGTAGACAGTGGTAAAAAGGGCCAGAATTGGACGGTAGAACTAACCATACGGAACTCTGGACTTTTCCAACACTCTTTTCATCTTGGTTGCCACCTCAATAACGCACCGGCCACTGCATGATTTTAGTCGCTTTCGTGTTAGCGGGCGTTCTCAATTGGAAGAATGAGCACTCTTTTGAGGGATTTTTCGTGTCAGCAAGGCACGGGGAGGCGCCATCGTTATTCTATGGCGACAACCTGTAACGCTGCTGACGCGGCAAAGCCCCCAAATAGTGCTTTGAATGCTGACAGAGCACTCGTGGCATGCCGGAAGGTTAACCGGCCAACAGCGCCTGTCCCTCTTGGCGCAGCTCTTCCATCAGATTGGGATCACGCAGAACAATGGCGAGCAGGTCTTTACCGCGTTTGTCCCAGCCCAGGTTCAGGTAGGTTTGGGCAACACGCAATTGCCAGCGCGGGTTGTTCGGCTCCTGGCGGCAGGCAGTGTTGAAGGTGTCCAGCACTTTACGCAGATCACGCTTCTGGCGCAGCAGGAATTCCGCTAGATACAGGTTCAGCCCACTACCGCCACAGCCTCCGCCAACGGGAATTTTTCGATAAAGCGTTTCAGCTTCAGTCAGCTGCTCTTTGGCCTCATGGAGCATGGCTGCCATCAACAGGATACGGGTATCCTTATGCCCGGCTTCCAGCGCTTTCAAGCCATGGCTCAACGCGTTATCCGCATCATCCATCACATGGTACACCGAGGCCAGCTGGGCATGGCAGAAACCGGCATCCTGATCTTTCTCCATCATTTCATGGATGAAGTCGATGGCTGTTTTGTATTTTTTCAGGCTGACCAGAATCGACACCATGCTTTCCGTGGCCAGCAACAGACCGGGATTCTGTTTCAAGGCGGAATACAGGGCATCACAGGCCTTACCGCGTTCACCCAGGCGTGCCATCAGGCAACCGACCTCGAAATCAAACAGATCATCCTGTTCACTGGCGGGTAGCTTGCCGAAGGCTTTCATCGCTTCGATCTCTTCACCCTGGTGGCCAAGGACAAAGGCTTTTTGAAAGTCCGCGCATTTTTGTTGATAACGGCTGGCCAGCTCTTCCGGGTAGCTGGTGAGGATCAATTCGAGTTGCGCGTCAAAATCCGGATGATCCTCTTGCGCCAAAGGCTCTGGTGCCTCGCCGGTTGCCGGGCCGCAACTGCTGCAGCTGGAACAGGAGCCAGCTGGTGCGGCGGCAACCGGAATCGGTTGCGCTGCATCGCCCGCTTGTTGCAGCGCCTGGGCGGCCTGTTGTTGCAGATCTTCGGAGATTGCTTGCTGCTGTGCCAGTTGCAGATGTTCTATCGCGCGTTCGATCTGTTGATCTTTGAGCAGGTACAACCCCTCATCCAGATTGATTTTAGCGAGGCTGTCGCCAGCCTGACTGGATAGGGTTTCAAGCTCAGAGCGTTCTTCAGCGCTCAGCTCCGAGTTGTGTAATTCTTCAACGATGAGCAATGCATCGGCATAACGCTGCTGAGAAACCGCTTTGCGTAAAGCGGGAAGGTCACTTTTGCTGGAAAATAATCGACTGAACAGTCCCATGATGTCGTCCTTGGTTGCTGGTTATATGAACGGATTACTTTAGTGGGATTGGTGCTGAAGTGCAAGGGGAGATAGGGGGATGGACCGGGTAAACGTTAAATACAAAGAGTAATCCCCCGGCTGTGCCGGGGGACCCCAAAAGTTCGACGGTTCCGGGAATATGAGTCCCCCCCCTGATACGATAATATTCCTTTATGTCATTCCCGCGCAGGCGGGAATCCAGGGGCTTTAAGGGCGTGGATCCCCGACAGGATCATTCGGGGATGACGGCAAGAAGTGTTTTTGATTTTGAAGATTGCGTTAACGCCCCAGGTTTGACCGGGGGAAACTTACTATGAAGATCGTCTTTCGTTTCTCTTTGCTTTGTTTGATCCTTTTCACAGCTATTTAACAACAAAAAATAAAAAGCCATCTGCATTGATTGTGCAGACGGCTTTTTTTAATCTGTTTTATCCGGCTCGGGTTACACAAGTCGTTCAGAGCCGGAATAAATTTCCTCGACGACAACGGCTACGGCGGCATGTCCGGGATGCTTTTGCGGGTTCCACTGTTTCATGTCCTCAAAAACAGGGCCGCTGGTATGATATTCGAGTCGGCCTTTCACCTGGTAGGCTTTATCTTCATCGGTAATAAAAAGAAACGAACCGCTGCTGCCGCTTTGGATGTTGGCGCGTGTTTTGTCGAAATAGTTGTCCGCGACAACAAAGCGCTCATCACCATAACGGGCAACACAGGTGGCGTAGATACTGTTGGGGACGTTTTTCGGATCAACCGTGGTCAGGATCACCGGACCCACGTGATTGTCCCAGGCAGTGATAACGGATTGGGGAATTTTGGCCATGATAACTCCTTTTTGTTCAATGACATGACAATAACAATACATTGGTATGGGAGAGGATCGCGTTATGAACCCTCTTTGGTGCAGGCGGGGATTATAGCTCCTTTGATCCTAAATGAAAAGAAAGCGCGAGATGATGACGCATTCAGCCGTTTGCAGTACGGTAAAAAAAGATATGGGCTCACCGGTTGTTTTTTAACCGCCCCGTTAGCCCGGATTTCTCACAAACGGCCTGCTGCGAATCCGGGCTAGCTTGCAACTCGGTTGCGGCCTTTTCTTTTGGACTGATAAAGTTGTAGATCCGCCTTTTTCAGCAGCTCATCAAAAGAGAGCATCCCCTCCTGATAGGCTGCCACGCCTACGCTCAGGCTGTAGTGCAATTCAACGTCCGGACTGAGGGCGATGGTGTTTTTTTGTGCGAGGGAACGGATTTTTTCAGCGACGAGGACGGCACTTTGCAGATTGATTCCCGGCAGGAGCATGACGAATTCGTCGCCGCCGAGGCGGCCGACGATATCCGTCCCCCGCGTGCCGGCATCCATAAAAAACGCGATCTGTTTCAACACCATGTCGCCGACATCGTGACCATAGCTGTCGTTGATGGATTTGAACAGGTCAACATCGAGCATCATGACGGACAGGTCCGCGTTTTTGCGTCTGGCTTTTTCAAATTCCCGCTTGGCGAAATCCATAAAGAATCTGCGGTTGTAAAGCCCGGTCAGCGGGTCTATGTTGGCGAGGTGGGCACTGTCGATGGCCTCTTTGACGGCGTGTTTCAGCGACAGGTGGGTATCGATCCTGGCGAACAGTTCGGTTTTGTCCACCGGTTTGACCAGATAGTCGTTGGCCCCCATTTCAAACGCGGTGACAATATCGCCGGGCTGGTTCCTGGCGGTTAGAAAGAGGATGGGCAGCTCAAAGGAGGAATGTTTTTTCCGCAACGTGCGGCACACCTCGTATCCGGACATGCGGGGCATCATGACGTCAAGCAGCAGAAGGTCGTAATGCCCTTGCTCTATTTTTTCCAGAGCCTCATGGCCGCTGTTAACGAAATCAGCGTCATACCCTTTGGTTTTCAGATGGTTGAGCAATACCTGGACATTGATGATTTCATCATCGACAATCAGCACGCGTTGCTTGGCCGGGAAAAGGAATGTCGTTGGAGAATAGGGCGTTTGTGGTTCCGGCAGGAACGGGGCCGGTGCTTTAAACGGTGTCATGATCGTTGCGGACCCAGCGGTTTCCTTTGCCGTTTTGCCGATTCCGGGTAGAGTGAAACTGAAGCGGGCGCCTTGACCCGGCTCTGAATCCACCCAGATCCGTCCACCGTGCAGTTCCACCAGTTTTTTGGTAATCGGCAGTCCCAGCCCGGTCCCCGCACGTTTGCCGCCGTTGGCGTGCCCCTGCTCAAATGAGCGGAAAATAGTGTCCTGCTCCGCGAGGGCAATCCCAATCCCCGTGTCTTCCACCGTGATCTCCGTGATCTGTCCCCGAACCGTCGAATACACCCGGATGTGGCCGTTGTCGCTATATTTGACGCTGTTGCCGATCAGGTTGTAAAAAATCTGCTGCAGCCTGTTTTCGTCCCCCGCGACCAGCGGTGCGTTTTGCGGGATATCATTGATAAAACGGAGATTTTTGTTCGGTGCCGTGGCTTCAATAACCGTCATGACAATGGAAACCAGTTGTCGGACATCGAGCGGTTTTTTGTCGATTTGAATGTCGTTGTTGCGCAGCTTTGAATAGTCGAGAACATCATTGATGAGGTTGGCAAGCCTTTTGCCGCTGGAGACGATGAGCCTCAGGTTGTGTTGCGTGTTTTCGTCCAGCGGCCCGGTGGCGCCGTCGATAAGGGATTCGGCCACGCCGATGATGCCGTTGAGCGGTGTGCGCAATTCGTGCGAGGTGTTGGCGAGAAACTCATCTTTCAGCTTGTCAAAAGCCGTCAGTTTTTCGGAGAGTTCCGCCACCTTTTTGTGTTCCTGGGAAAACTTTATCGCCAATAGCAGCGATTCCGTGAGGATAAAGGCACTAAAAAACAACGCCAGATAGTAGCCGGTATTGATCACCTGCAGATAATGCAGGGCATCGTTGGCAACGCCGATGGCGAGTATGACAAGGCCGGAGAAAAACACCCGCGCATAGGGCTGCCTTTTTCTCATGGCCACGATACTGACGTAAAAAACAAACAGGGTGGCGAAAAGGATCAACAGCAGGTAATAGCTGAACAGGGTTGAGTAGGTGAGTGTCGCAGTGGTGTAGATGACGATGATGTAAAGCGCATGGGCGCATAATTGCGCGAACAGGGGCACTCTGGGGGTGATATCCCTGAAAAAATGGGAGATAAATATCAGAAAGAACATGGCGCAGGCAGGGATGCTTGCCGTTGCTATTCTGGAACCATGGGAAAATAACAGGTCGGGCACCATGTACGATATCAGATGGTGTCCGGTAAAGCTTGTTCTGACGACAAGGGCGAAGCAGAAAAGACCGAAAAACAGCAGCTCTTTTTCCATGCGTCGCGGGATAAAGATGATGACATGGTAGATGCCGGCAAACAGGCAGATGGCGATCAGCATGATCTCCATGGAAATACTGGCCAGATAGTGTCTGAAAATCTCGTTTTCAACGCCGAGGACGAAACTTTGGCCAATGCCGGCATTGCCGTGCAAATGGTTTCTGACCTGCAGGACAATCTCGATTTCAGGAGTGCTCTGGTGAAATCCATAGATATCGGGGTGAAGAAAATGAGTGGGCCGGCCTGGATCAATACCGTTTTGCGCGACTAACCGGCCATTGATCCACAGTTTGAATTCCGTGAAGATCTCAGGTGTCTTCAGGGCCAGGTCCTGCTGTTCTCCGGAGACCCTGATACGCAGGCGATAGGTTGCATAGCCTTCTCTGGGCAGATGGCGGCCGGGATAGGCGGTCCAGAACAGAGGGACGTCTCCATAGGCGTCATCATCCGCCTGCTGCCAGGCGTCCGCATGCGGGGGCAACAGCTGATGCCAGTGAAACTGCCAGAGTCCATCAAGCGTGACGGCCCCGTTTTGTGACAGATCATACGTCCTCAGGTCGAGGACCCCCTTTTCGATAGGGCCGGGCGGTACCGTCCCATACGCACAGCAGGCGCACAAAAGCCACACCAGCAGGAAACCGATGGTGGAAAACAGCGCCTTTTTGAATCCGAGGATTTTGCCCATCCGTATTCAACCTTATGCATGTATTGGGATAGCTCAGTGCGGGAATTTACCATTGATATCAAGCCGGTGGGAGTTTTTTTCGCCAATTTCTTATGCTTTTGCCAGATGTCACGAACAGGCGGGAGTGAAACAGCCTTTATGCCGCGGAGTTACTGTTCTATACGGGTGTCAGCATAAAGCCACCCAAAGCTTCACATGTTCAGGTTATTTTTTCAGATAGCGAAGCAAAAGTTGAACCGTTTCTTCCCTAAGCGTTGCCTGGTTCAAGTTTAAAGGGGCGTCGTGCAAGACCCAGCGGCTGAGATGACTTATGGTTTGGCCCATGATTGCGCTGATAACAGCGGGATCGCCGTCACGCACGTCGGGGCGCTTGGAAAGCAGCATGGCTAAGTGATCCAAGGCTTCCGATTCGTCTTCATCGCTGTTTACCGCGGATTCGTTTATGACGTCTCGCCCCAGGGCCTTAATCACCGTGGGGTTGGCTTCGTGAACCTCATTCAGCTCGTTGAGGTAGCGACGCAGCACTTCTTCCAAGGTTATTGAGTGGTCGCCCAGACGTTTGAGTGCGTTGCGGGCCACCAGGTGGATTTTGATCTGGTGCTCCTTGTAAAGGCTGGCGACCAAAGCGTCCTTGTTGGGGAAGTATTGATAGAGAGACCCTACCGAAACCCCGGCACGCTCAGCAATTTTGTTGGTGGTTGTCCGTGCGTAGCCCAGTTCAGCGAAAACTTCAGCGGCGGCTTCAAGAATCGCTTCAACCATCACCTTTGACCGTTCCTGGCGGGGAAACTTTCGAGCGTTAATGCGAGCAGCCCGTTTTTTCGTACACGTTGACTGCTGGGAAGTTTTTTTACCGTTCTCTTTGAATTTATTCGTTTTTTTCTTTTGGGAAGAGTGGTCCATCTGTTGACCTTCCGTGCGAGTAGGCAATGTCGGTAAAAAACCATATTCTCATGATGCGAGTATTTACTCACATTGTAAAGAGCGCAAGCCTGTCAGGCTGTTGACGAGATTTTTTCGACACCCACTAAAAGGAGGAAAAAATGGATGCGCAAAAGAAACCCGGTGAAGAGCTGTTGTTGCCAACCCCTCATCAGTGTCCCTGGTGGATGCACTATGTGCTTATCAGTCCTCTGAGGCGTCTGTTGGAGCCGCCTGAAAAGCTGGTGCGTCCCTTTATTCGCTCGGGGATGACTGTTGTGGAACCCGGCTGCGGTTTTGGTTTTGTCAGCCTTGAGTTGGCGCGCCTGGTCGGAGACCAGGGCAAGGTGATAAGCGTAGATCTTGAGCCTCGTGCAGTAAAACGACTTGAAAAACGCGCACAAAAGGCGGGGTTGAGCGAACGCATGGAGTTTCGCTCCTGCTCGTCACATCATCTGGGGCTTGCCGATTATGACGGCCGGGTTGATGTTGTCGTTGTTGTTCACACGCTGCATGAATTTGAGGATCTGTCAGGTTTTCTGGCACAAACTGCAGCCCTGCTGAAACCCTCTGGACGTTTGTTGATTGTTGAGCCGAAAGGGCATATCAAACCGGCTGAATTCCAGACACAGCTCCAGTATTGCAAACAGGCGGGCTTCAAAGTCGTGGAGACACCTGAGCTGGGAAAGCGGTCCATGGCCGCATTGTTGTCTTTGCCTGTGGTGTGACAAGGCTTGGAGCGGGCGGAAAGAAGAATCGGATGAAAAGCGGGGCAACCGCGCCCCCCTAATTTCAAAACATAGACTGTCCCGTCAAAAGGCCTTTTTTTTCTTAACGAGAAGCTGTCTCGTAGGGGGCATGTGAAGGGAGGTTTTCACGGATATATCTTCCTCTCGCATAGGGAAATGGAGGTGAAATTCTCTCGCTTGTTTGACCAGTTATCTCTGCTATTCTTTTAAAATAGACAGAAAAAATCACTATAGGTAAACCGATAGAGAGAGCGTATGGGGATAGGGCTTGTCACGGAGTTACGTAAATTTGTTGCACCGGAATTCATCTTTGGTGTCGGCGCACGCTTGCAGGTGGGGCTTTATGCCAAAAATCTCGGGGCAACCAATGTGCTGGTCGTTTCTGATCCGGGGGTGATTGCGGCCGGATGGACAGCAGAGGTCATTCAATGTCTTCACTCTGAGGGTTTACAGGCGGTTCTTTTTTCTGATGTGACGCCAAATCCCAAAGATTTTGAGGTGATGCAAGGTGTAGAGCGCTACCTTGAGGCCGACTGTGATGCCATTGTTGCCATTGGCGGTGGTAGCCCCATTGATTGCGCCAAAGGCATTGCCGTGGTGGTTGCTAATGGCGGCCATATTCTTGATTATATCGGCGTTGATACGGTCAGCGAACCCGGTCCGCCATTGATCTGTATTCCCACCACCGCAGGCACTGCCGCCGATGTGTCGCAGTTTGCCATCATTGTCGATACCGAAAATCGCAACAAAATCGCCATCATCACCAAAGCCATCGTGCCCGATTTGTCTCTGATTGATCCAGCCACAACCACCACCATGGATCCGTTTCTCACGGCCTGCACTGGTGTTGATGCCCTGACCCATGCCATTGAAGCAGCCGTTTCCAACGCGCATTCGCCCATAACCGATTTGCATGCGCTTAAAGCCATTGAACTCATCAAGGAGAATCTGGAAAAGGTGATGTTCAATCCTGACGATATTCCGGCCCGTGAAGGCATGACGTTGGGCTGCCTTGAGGCCGGTCTTGCTTTTTCCAATGCCAGTTTAGGGGCGGTGCATGCCATGGCCCATAGTCTTGGTGGATTTTTCGATCTTCCTCATGGTGAATGCAACGCGATCCTGCTGCCTCATGTCATGGAGTTCAACTTTCCCGCATCAGACACCCAGTTCCGTAAAATTATGAATTCTCTGTCACTGGATGGTCCAAAACAGATGACGTCGCGCGAAGCGCAAAAGCTGATCTTGAGTGAAGTCAATCGGTTGCGGCAGTCCATCGGCATTCAGGAAACCTTATCGGACCGCGGTGTTCATCGTACGGATATTAAAGAACTCGTCGGAAATGCCTTACGTGATCCCTGCCTTGTGACCAATCCTCGGTCTGCCAAAAAACGCGACATTGAGGTGATTTATGAAGAAGCCCTCTGACACGAGCCACCATGAGGAGGAGCTGCGTAAAAAGGTTCTCGGTATGGGAACCAAATCGGTGCGCAAATCCTACTATCCGACATTACGCAAAAAAATGTCCGAGTTGGAGCGCTACATGGCTCTGCTCGATCAAGCGAAAAATGCCATCTGCCTGCTCGAAGTACCTTCTTTGAAAACAGTCAACTGTAACAACAGTGCCCGTAAACTTTTTGATGTGGAGCACGATCCCGAGCGCTCCCTGTTGGATGTGATTGAAAACTCCGCCGCAACAGCTGTGCTGGAATGGCTCAACACGCCCGATCAGGGGAATGATTTCTTTCAACTCGAAACGTTGCTCTGCACCGATACTCAATTAACGCAGACACCAGCGATCTACGAAATCACCTTAACCACGGTTGAATTTAAAAAAACACGCTACCTGGTATGCGTAGCCCAGGACATCAGTGAGCGCAAAAAGATCGACCAGATGAAAGACGAGATGATTTCCGCCGTCAGTCATGAAATGAGCACCCCGCTTACCGCGATGATCGGCTTTTGTGAGTTTATGCTCGATAACGAGGTGGATACGGAACAGCAGCAGGAGTTTCTTGAGATTATCCTCAAAGAAAGTGAACGTCTCAAAGGTCTGATAGACAATCTGCTCAGCCTTCAGCGCATGCGCGCCGGAATGGGCTGCATCAACTTCACCTGTCTCGATTTGTCCGCCCTGTTTGATGAACTGGCCCAGCTGTTTAAAAAGTATTCGTCCAAACACACGATAGCGATTGAATGCCCAGAAGATTTACCTGCAATTTGGGCCGATCATCTTTGTTTGCAACAGGCATTGGAAAATCTCCTTTCCAATGCCGTCAAATACTCTCCTGATGGTGGCACCGTAACCTTATCTGCGGGGTTGGAGGAAGATCGTGTGGTGATCTCGGTAAAAGATCAAGGCGAGGGTATTCCGCAACTGGTCCGTGAACAGATTTTTGACCGTTTCTTCCGAATTGATACAAAAAACGGCCAGAAAGTCGGAGGCAGCGGGCTGGGACTGCCGTTGGTTAAAGAAATTATCTCACTCCATGATGGTGAGGTATGGGTGGACAGTGACGAAGGCCAGGGGAGTACATTTTATTTCAGCTTGCCGCTGGAGCGGGGATGATGACCAGACAAAATTAGATGGACTCTATAACGGCCACCTGCATGATTGCAGGCGGCTTTTTTATTGCTTTTTTTCAGAAGAGGGGATAAACGCAGTGTTGAAAGCGTATGTACCCGGATAGAACGTTTCTGTTCATCGAGCAGCCCCGGTGATCCGTTTATTTTCAGGAGGTTCGCATGATAGTTGCTGCAGAGCACCTTGCCAAAAGTATCGATCTTAAACAGCTGGGCTATCCCAAGTTTTCATCCGATACGGCGATGACTGAAACCGTCAGCGGCGGATATCTGGTGGTGTTCAAGTATGGGGTTGTCGTCTATTTTGGGTTACAGACAGCAGAAAAAGATGCCCACAAAAAAGAGATTCACAGCGCGGCTAAAAACATCCACTCCTATCAGGAGACGGAAACTGCGACCTTAGCCCAGAATTCCGACAAAATGACCGTCTATGACGGCAACATCTCCCTGCCTTCCATCAGCAAAGAACAGGTGCTGGTCATTGCCGACATCCTCGGTAAGAGCGTGATCCTTTCCTGGTATGAAAGTCAGGTCAATGAGATGTTCGAAACCATTGAGCCGATTGCCGAGAAGATGAAGAAAGGGAGAATCCTCAAGGGGAAAAAACAGCTGATCCAGACCCTCGGCGGAGCGTTGTCGATTCAAAACGCCATGCTCAGTCGCATTCGCCTTGATGACAAACCCGACATCCTCTGGGATATGCCGGAGCTGGAAAAACTCTATCACCTGCTCAATAACGAGTATGAAATCATCGAGCGGCAGCAGGTGCTCGAAGGCCGGCTGAAGATGATTACCGACACCATCAGCTTCAACACCGATATTCTCGATTATGTCAGCAGCCACCGTGTCGAGTGGTACATTACGATTCTGATCGTGGTGGAGATTGTGCTGACCCTTTATGAACTGTTTCTCCGCCATCCCTGACCGGTTAACGGGAAAGAGCAACAAAACCGGGAATTTTCAGATATTCCACGTGTTCTCGTGGTTCACGGGTTTTTAAGGTACTATCAGACCTTATCGAGGCCTTTATCGTGAGGCTAAATCAAGGTCTTTGCTTCACGATGGCTTCGCGATCAAAGCGGATAAAATCCACGATAAAAGTCAAAAGTCTTTTTGCCCTTCTGTCCAGCCCCCGTCTGATCTGTCCGTGGCCAACCGGGTTTTTCTCCGTGTCTCAGTGTCTCCGTGGTTCATAGGGTTTAACGATTTCATCAGACCTTATCGAGGCCTTTATCGTGAGGCTAAATCAAGGTCTTTGCTTCACGATGGCTTCGCGATCAAAGCGGATAAAATCCACGATAAAAGTCAAAAGTCTTTTTGCCCTTCTGTCCAGCCCCCGTCTGATCTGTCCGTGGCCAACCGGGTTTTTCTCCGTGTCTCAGTGTCTCAGTGGTTCATAGGGTTTAACGATTTCATCAGACCCTATCGAGGCCTTTATCGTGAGGCTAAATCAAGGTCTTCGCTTCATTACGAAGTTACTCTCCTCAAGCCAGCCTTCACTCCTCTTTCATCACGTAAATTTCACCGTCATACACACCCTGAATATGGACATTTTGAGCGACCAGGCTGCGCAGGTAGGTGATCGCCCCTTTCTCCACCGCCTGTCCCGGTACTAATAACGGAATCCCCGGCGGATAGGGCGTCACCAGCCCGGCCGAGGTTCTGCCGATGGCCTGTTCATAGCTGACGCTTTCCCGCGCGCCAAAGAAGGCTTTGGCGGGCAGGCAGTTCAAGGTGATTTTCGGCAGGCCTTCCAACCGCTTCTTGCGGTGGCGTGAAATGGGGATCGCCGCCTTTTTCTGATCCAGTTTCTTAAGGGCGTTGTAGAGGCGAATCACCTTTGACCGGGTGCCGCCCAACGTCAGCAGCACCAGCATGGTCGAGTGGGTGAATTTCTCAATCTCCAGCCCGATCTCATCCAACAGATAACGGTGAATCTCATGCACCGAGTAATCCAGTTTGGACACATCGATGAGAATCTTTAACGGGTCATGGCCGACATTATCCTCTTTGAAATGGGGAAATGCCTGCTCAAAATCCTCCATATCGAGGATCTTGATATAGCGGAAGTTCTTCGTTTGCTCCTTGAGTTCCGCTACCTGCTCCAGTAAATCTTTCAACAGCCCATAACCTTCCATTTCCAGCTGCTTATGGCACACATCCAGCGAGGCAATAATCTGGTATTTGGGAGAGGTACTGACATAGATGCTGAAAATTTCGTGGAAGAAGTCCGCATCAAAATCCGGGTCATTAACATGGATATAACTGGCCTGGGAAAAGGCGGAAACCACCTTATGGGCGGAATGGGTGATGTAGTCGGCTCCCGAATCAATCGCCGAGTAATAGCGAAACTTCGGATGAAACAGCGAATAGGCAAACCAGGCTTCATCAATAAACACCTTAATGCCTTTCGCATGCGCCATCTCGACCACGGCGCGGATGTCCATCAACAACCCTTCGTAGGTGCAGCCGGTCAACACGATCAGCTTGGCATCGGGATGCTGCTCAATGGCTTCGCGGATTTCCGCCAGAGTCGGCGGCGCAAAAATGCCGTAATCAGGATCAAGCACGCTGCTCAGGTAGATCGGATCAGCACCCGCCTGCACCATGCCGTAATGTACGGACTTGTGGCAGTTACGGTCGACAATCACCTTGTCGCCACTGCGCAGCACCGTCTGCAAAATGACCTTATTCGAGGTGCTGGAACCGTTGGTGACAAAGTAGGTCTTGGTCACTTCAAAGGTGTAGGCTGCCGCCTCCTGCGCCTTGCCGATGGCATAGGTGCCTTCCGCCAGAGAGCCGAGCGAATCTACGGAAACCGAAAGATCACCGACAAACACATTGCGGCCGTAAAAATGGTAGAAATCATTGATATACGGCGAGTTCCTGAAACTCAATCCGCCGCAGTGGCCGGGCGTATGCCATGAATCGTTGGTTTCGGTAATGTAGTTTTTATACGCCTTCCAAAACGGTGCCTGAGAGCGGTCGTCAAAGTCGTTGAGAATGTAGCCGAGGATCGATTCAGGATCGAGAATGATGTCGTCACGGAAAAAGAACGATTCAATATCAATGGATTCGTTGATGATATCCATCCCCTGATTTTCATTGCCGAGAATATAAATCGGGACCGAAACGCGAATATTCTTGATAGCGGAAATGATCTCGACATTGCTGCAATAGGTTTTCTGCTCGTCATCATTGATTCCTTCGCAGAAGCCTTCGATATCCCAGCTTAAAACAACCGCCTGAATATCCCCATCGTCTTCAATTTGTTGGATGGCCGACGCAACGGTTGCGGCCTCAATGACTTCAATCGTGACATCGGTGCGTTCAAAATTACCGACAGACCTGGCCATGTTTTGGACGATCTGTTCGAGTAGATCGCGGTCGTCTTCTATGACTAGGATTTTGAGCAGAGGCAGATTCATAGGGCAGTTTATCCTGAGTTAGGGAGAGATAGGCGACTTGCTCACGTTGTAGGGGCAAGTCGTGCAATCTGTCAATTGGAAATTGCGAATCAAAAACAAAAAAACTAACATTAATCGGATTTTCCTTTGAGTCTATTTATTTTAGTAAACCAGACTTGTTCATATAAGAAGTTTAGTGTTGTCGCTATACAGCGGAGGCTTTTGAAAAGATGGGTTTTTATTAAAATAATGGAAAGATCATTTAGCGTCAATTATTGTACTAAGAGAGCAGGGTGAATGGTTTGAAAACGTGATTAAGGAGAGAATGCCATTCTGTAAATTGGGAATTTGTCATCGCGAGCCCTTAGCTTCTTGTATCGATATCATAAATATTTTTAGGAGAGTCAATTGCCACTCGATCTTTCAGATACATTAGTTGTCGGTATTTCTGCTACTGCGTTATTTGATCTTGAAGAAGCTGACAGTCAGTTTCAAAAGATGAAAAAGCAAGATCCCGATACTGCTATTGAAACATATCGTGAATATATGCTTGAGAGAGAAGACATCCCTTTGGAGGGTGGTACTGGACTCCCCTTGGTAAAGGCTCTTCTTGAACTGAATAAATATCAAAAAACGGACGAATCGCCCTTGGTTGAGATTGTTGTAATGTCAAGAAATAGCCCCGAAACTGGGATTAGGGTTTTAAACACGATTAGAAATAAAAAATTGAAGATATCGCGATCTGCATTTACTGCAGGTGAATCTGCCGTTGACTACCTTGATGCTTTTGATGTTGATCTTTTTTTGACTACAAGTGTTAATGACGCTCAGAGAGTTATTGACAGTCGAACATGCGCAGCGGCTATCGTCAAAGCCCCTCCAACCTCTATAAGTAAAATACCAGAAGGCCAAGTAAGAATCGCTTTTGATGGTGATGCCGTCTTATTCGATGAAAGCAGTGAGCTTGTGTATAAAGAAGAAGGTCTTGCCGCTTTTCATACTAATGAAGACGACTCTCAGGATATTCCTTTGCCTGAAGGGCCTTATGCGACCCTTCTCAAAAAGTTGTCACGGCTTCAAGAGCGTTTGCCGATTCGGGTAGAGTATTCTCCGGTTCGAATCGCATTGGTCACTGCTCGTAATAGCCCTGCAGAAATGCGTGTTATTAAAACTCTCAGACACTGGGGGGTTTATGTAGATGAGGCATTTTTTCTCGGTGGTGTCGAGAAATCTAAAATTTTAAAAGCATTCCGGCCGCATATTTTTTTCGATGATCAAGACATACATCTAGAGAATGCCGCTCATTTAGTGCCTTCTGGAAAAGTTTTATATCCAAGTACGTCACTTCTCAACCCACCTAAAAAGCTAAACCAAGAAGATGATGTTGAACTTCCCTCCCCAAAGCATTAACGAATGGATGGCAAGGTGAGATCTTGGTTTGCATCATTTCAAAACTAACTGATTGATGCTTCTAGTGTTATTTCCGAATAAAAAGAAGAAATACCTTCTGCACAAAAAATACAGGAGGTATTTCTTTTTCCAACTTTATTTAAATCAGGAATGACGGATACTGGCACCGTATTTAGTTGCCAGCTTTAACCATGGACACAATTAAGGAAGGTTTTGTCGAAATATTTTCTAATTCTAGATTAAAATAATTGAATGACTTGTGTTGATCTATTAGTTTTATAAGGCAAGTTTTATCGCCGATGAGGGCTCAAGCGTGGGGGATCTGGAGATATATGGCTGCAATAGCTTTCATAATTTGTTATTTAATCACAATTTTAGCGATCTCTGTCGGGTGTTTATTTTTTGCACTTGGTGTGGATAATTACAAAAAAAGACATTTTAGGAGCTCATCTCTAGTATTAGCGTTGTTTTTTTCAGCGCCACTCAATGCTGTTGTTTCATTGTACGTTGTCGGTTTTTTAACGGCGGGGTAGTGTTCAAAATTCTGTGTCATTTCGGTATTATTGCTAAAAGCAAAGGAATGACATATGACTAAGCCAAACATCCCCTTCGATATGGACGCCGCCTTACAGGCTCTGCGTGAAGGCAAAGACCTCACGGGTAAAGATGGCGTTTTAACACCATTGATCAAGCAACTCACCGAAGCAGCCATGCAAGCGGAGCTTGACGCGCATTTGGACCAGGAAGAGACGCCAAACCGCAAGAATGGCTCATCTTCCAAAACAGTCAAATCCGTCTCCGGCAGCTTTGAGCTGGACACACCCAGGGATCGCGCGAATACATTCGAACCGCAGTTGGTGAAAAAGCATCAAACACAGTTAACCGATGAGTTGGAGCGCAAAATCATCGCGCTGTTTTCTCTCGGCACCAGCTATCAGGACATCCGTAGCCACATTGCCGATATGTACGGTATCTCTGTCTCCAACGGCACCATCAGCGCCGTAACCGATAAGCTGTTACCCGAACTACAGGCCTGGCGTGAACGCGATCTGGAGCCGGTTTATCCGATTCTTTGGCTCGACGCAATTCATTACAAGATCAAGGAGAATGGCCGTTATGTCAGCAAGGCCGTCTACACCATTCTGGCTCTGAACATTGAGGGCAAGAAAGAGCTTCTCGGTCTCTATCTTTCCGATCAGGAGGTCGCTCATCACTGGTTGAGCGTCCTGACCGATTTACACAATCGTGGTGTGGAGGATATCTTGATCGCCTGTGTCGATGGACTCAAGGGCTTTCCCGAAGCCATCGAAACCATCTACCCGCATACGGAAATCCAGCACTGCGTGATTCATCAGATCCGCAATTCCATCAAGTACGTGGCCTCTAAAAACCAGAAAGCTTTTATGGCGGATTTGAAGTGTGTCTATAAGGCTGTAACCCTCAATGCTGCCGAGATCGCCTTGGATGAACTGGACGCCAAATGGGGCGACAAGTATCCAATGGTGATCAAGTCCTGGCGTAGTAAATGGCCGACGTTGTCCAACTATTTCAAATATCCAGCTGACGTCAGAACCGCGATCTACACGACCAATGCCGTCGAAGCGGTTCACCGGCAGTTTCGCAAACTGACCAAAACCAAAGGCGGATTTGCCAACGAAAACAGTTTACTGAAATTGCTCTATGCGGGCATACTCAAGGCCAGCGAGCGGTGGACGCATCCCATCCAGAACTGGAATCTGACTCTGGCTCAGCTGACGATCCATTTTCCAGACCGACTCGAAAAATACCTCAGCCTATGACGCTGACACAGAATTTTGAACACCCTCAACGGCGGTTTTTAATCAACATGGCTATATAGACTTTGACATAACCAGTCTATATAAATTTATAGGAGTAATCATAATTGGCTTGTTGCTGGCGTCTTTTAATGTCGTTGGATTTGGGACACCTGGTGAATTCAAATTGCAAGTGCACCACGTGCCGCCGACCAGAACACTTCATTAGGCGTTCGGTATCCAAGGCATTTGCGTGGTCGATTATTTAACTTTCTTACGGCCTCAGTGACTGCGATTTCATCTGTTTTGCGAAAATCTATTCCTTTTGAAAAATATTGTCTCAACAAGCCGTTGGTATTTTCATTCGCACCGCGTTGCCATGCGGCATACGGATCAGCAAAGTAAATGCTCAATCTTGTCTTTTTCTCAAGCTCTTTGAAGTTTGCAAATTCAGAACCGTTATCCAACGTCAAGGATTGGCGCATCCTGCGGGGGATAGGGCCAAATGCTTTAACGCATCGCTGTGTCAATGTGGCGGCTTTCTTGTTGTCAAGTTTAACTGCAACGAGGTAGCGACTCTTGCGCTCAACCATGGTTGCTATGCAGCCACTTCCTGGTTTTCCTTGGACCGTATCACCTTCCCAGTCACCAAACCGGCTGCGATTTGCAACGATTCCTGGACGCTGATCAATGCTTATGCGATCTACTCTAAAGCGATATCCAACACCATACCGGCGCTGTTTTCGCCGTTTTTTATGTTTTCGGCGCAAGCGTTGATAAAGAACGCCACCAACACTGCCCTCAAGATAAATCCAGCGATAGATGGTTTCATGACTAATCCGCATCGTATCGTCAGTGGGATAATCCATGCGGATTCTATTTGCTATTTCTTCCGGTGACCATTCAAGCTTAAGTTTCAACTCAACATAGGAAACCAGTCGTGAATTGTTCTGTCGACGAAAATGACGGGGCTTGTGGCGGCGTTCGAGTGCCAGCGGTTGCGTCCAATCGTAATAGTAGATTGTCCATGGATGTCTCGCTTTAGCCCGCTTGATTTCGCGACTTATCGTGCTGTGGTTTCGGCCTAATCGTCGAGCAATTTCACGTATGCTGAACGAATACTGCAAATGACTGATGACATAACGTTCGTGTTCGCTAAGATGGGTGTAGGACATGACAGGATCCTTTCTGGCTCTGATTTGGTCACGCTTTTCAGAATACCAGAAGCCCTGTCATTCCAGGCGCAGGGTCAGGTCTTGAATTGCAATATTTTTAAGTTTAAAAAAGGGATATTCCTTACTGTAATTCAGAGTAAAAAGTGAAAGGCCTTCTGCATAAACCCAATGCAGAAGGCCTTTCTTATTCAGCGTTATTTAGACCGAAAGAAATTAAACAATCGCCTTCATACCTTGCATCGCCGCACGCAGTTCCTCACCGATCTCTTCGATGTAATGGCTGCGGATGTCGGCGTTGACGCGAACCAGAGTGCTGTTATCGACGCTGGTGTCAACGTTGTCCAGACCTTTACCGATCACTTCTGTAGTGACGCTGGCCATGAAATCCTTGAGCAGGGGCACGCAGGCGTGGGCGAACAGGTAGCAACCGTACTCGGCGGTGTCGGAGATGACGCGGTTCATCTCGTAGAGCTTCTTGCGGGCGATGGTGTTGGCGATGAGCGGAGTCTCGTGGAGTGACTCGTAGTACGCGGACTCGGGCTCGATGCCGACTTCGACCATGCTCTCGAAGGCCAGCTCAACACCGGCTTTGACCATGGCCACCATGAGAATGGCTTTGTCGAAGTATTCCTGCTCGGAGATCTCACCGGCAGCTTCGGTTTGCTCGAACGCGGTCTGGCCGGTTTGCTCACGCCAGGTCAGCAAGTTGATGTCGTCGTTGGCCCAGTCTTCCATCATGGTGCTGGAGAACACGCCGGTAATGATGTCATCCATGTGCTTGCGGAACAGGGGACGCATGATCTCTTTGAGTTCTTCAGCCAGCTCGTAAGCTTCCAACTTAGCCGGGTTGGACAGGCGGTCCATCATGTTGGTGATACCACCGTGCTTGAGCGCTTCGGTGATGGTCTCCCAACCGTATTGGATCAGTTTGACGGCATAAGGGGCGTCGATGTCGTTTTCGACCATCTTGTCGAAGCACAGCAGGGCACCGGCTTGCAGCATACCGCACAGGATGGTTTGCTCGCCCATCAGGTCGGATTTAACCTCGGCAACGAAGGAAGACTCAAGAACACCGGCACGGTCACCACCTTGGGCGGAGCACAGAGCCTTGGCAATCTCGAGGCCGTCGCCGTTAGGATCGTTTTCACGGTGAACCGCGATCAGGGTCGGCACGCCGAAACCACGCTGATACTCGGCGCGAACCTCAGAACCGGGGCACTTGGGTGCAACCATGATGACGGTGAGGTCTTTACGGATGATGGTGCCTTCTTCAACAATGTTGAACCCGTGGGCATAGGAGAAGGTAGCGCCTTGTTTCATCAGGGGCACAACGGTGTTGACCACGTCAGTGTGTTGCTTGTCCGGAGCCAGGTTCATAACGATGTCAGCGGTGGGCAGCAGTTCTTCGTAGCTGCCGACGGTGAAGCCGTTTTCCGTAGCATTGATGTAGGACTGACGCTTCTCAGCGATAGCTTCCTTACGCAGGGTGTAAGACACGTCGAGACCGCTGTCACGCATGTTGAGACCCTGGTTGAGACCTTGAGCGCCGCAGCCGACGATAACGATCTTTTTGCCTTTGGCGTATTCGCAGCCGCCAGCGAATTCAGAAGCGTCCATAAAACGACAGGTGCCGAGTTCGTCGAGCTTTTCACGCATGCTCAGAGTGTTGAAGTAATTTTGACCCATGATTGATTTCCCCCTTGAAATGTGTTGGATGATGGTTCTTTTTATCGTGTTGCGACATTGCACAATGTCGCATTTTATCCGAAAAAAGTGATCATAACGCACTTTAACGGATCGCTTCTATTGCGTAAATTGATTTGTTGGGTATATTGTATTGCATATCGTGCAACGATGTGGCTGTGATGTATTGAGGCAGGGGAGGAGATGCGATGGATATTCAACACTTGGAAGTGTTTTTGACCGCTGCCGAACAGTTACATTTCGGGCGTGCCAGTCAATTGTGCCATATGAGTCCTTCGGCATTGACCCGGACGATTCAGCGTCTCGAAGAGCAGGTGGGCAAGCCACTGTTCATCCGCGATAATCGCCATGTCATCCTTTCCGAAGCCGGAGAACTGTTTCGTTCCTATGCCCGCGAGGCCATCCAGCAGTGGCGCTCATTTAAACAGGAATTGCGTGACGATAATTACCTGTCGGGCAATCTCTCCATCTACGCGTCGATTACCGCGGTGTACAGTATTCTTCCTGGGGTTCTGGAGCAGTATCGGCAGTGTTATCCCGATGTGCAGATTCAGCTGCATTCCGGGGCGGCTGAACAGGCCCTGAATCAGGTCAATAGTGGTGAGATCGATATTGCCGTGGCCGCTTTGCCTGCCGGAAAGCGGTCGCAGATGGAGTTTTTGCCGTTGACGACCACACCCTTGGTCTTTATTGCCCCGACCAGTGTCGATCCCTTGGAAGACCCACGCTGTAACGGCATGCTCGATCTCTCGCGGGTAAATCTGGTTGTTCCGCAATACGGACTGTCACGCGACCGTCTTAACCAATGGCTGAAAACAGAGCGTGTGGCCGCCAATATCAGCTCCGAAGTGTCCGGTAATGAGGCGCTGATTGCCCTGGTGCGCATCGGCGGCGGCATCGGTATTGTGCCCAAGCTGGTGTTGCAGCGCAGCCCGTTCAGTTCCGAAGTGCGGATTATCGACAAGGCACCGCAGCTTGATCCTTATGAGGTGGGGTTGTGTTGCAACCGTTCTGCACTGCAGTTGCCCAGTGTGCGGGCATTCTGGAAAATGGCGGTTGAGCAGGCGACGGGTAAACTCATCACGTGATAATGGTCTTTACTTTTCTTTCTTTTGTAGACCTACGTCGTCTTTAGAAGCAGTACTTATCAAGTTTAGCAGCTCAGCCCTTCCGTACTGCAGCGCCGAACGCGAGGAGCGTCGTTTAAGCCGGAGGATCACAGACCTGCGTCACACAGGGACAATTCTTCGGATCCTGCTCACCGATCGAATCCTTATTGATGGCAATACATTCCTCGACCCGCGCCACATCAAAACCCGCCATTTTGTAATTGCCGATCTGCATCAACGGGCGAACAATCAACAGGGGTTCATCAACCATCAGTGCCAGAGCTTGTGCTTCGCTCACTTCAGTCGGCTTGATCTCTCCGGCTTTAACCAGCGGATTGGTCGGGTTGAACCATTCGGACACCGGCAGATCACCGAAAAAAGGACGCAGCGTCTCTTCGGACCAGCCGGTGGTGAGCAGGTCACGCACATCCAGCTGGTGCCCTGAAGCTTCCAGAATCTCCTTTTGTTTTGCATTGCCTTTGCAACCGGGTTTTTCCCAGAAAATAATCTTGGCCATCGCGATTCTCCTGACTAAAAAAGGCTGGACGATTTTTTTCGTCCAGCCTCGTTGCTGTTGGTGTTTCCTACGTCGTTGTAAGAAAAAGGTTTTTCTTGTCCGGATTATGTCATACCGGCTCGGTTGCGGTCAAACCTTCTCCATTGATCGGGCCACTGGTCAGGCAGAATTCCGGCGGCATCATGCTGATAATCTTCCAGCCCGGCAGCGGAGTCAAAGCCGTATCGGTCGTGAAAATACGGATGTTGTCTTTGCGGTCAATGGCAAACAAGGGGATGGTGCCCTCAAATTGCTGGTCGAGAAATTTTTTGAAGGTAAAGTTCTCGGTCAGTTTGGTGGTGTGAACTTCACCGCCCTGTTCCAACATTTCGCGCAATGTGTGGTAGGTGACATCCCGGCCGAACAGGCGTTGACCGCGGTGCTTGGCCGTGACCTGCATTTTTTCCGACTTTTCACTGTCCGCCCGGGTCTGCAGGGAATAGATATTTTCCTGACCGAGGTCAATGCGGTAGTGCATGGCGGCATTGACATTAAGCGATTCACGGCTGGATAACGCCATCAGTCGTCCCAAACCGACCATGTCGAGATGGCGGTCGGCATGTTCTGAAATCGGATTGCCGAAGTAGGTGGGCAAGCCGTCCATCCGTGCTTTAGAGATTTTCTCCCAACTTGAATCGGTCAGGCGCACTCGGAAGCCGTTTTCCACCAGAGATTTACCGATCGCCCTTGCAACAGGGTTGGCTCCAATCATCAGGAAACCACGTGGCTCCGGTTCGGCGACACCGAGCCACAGGGCGATAGGGCGAGCCGTTGCACTTTGCAGCAGGACCGTGCCGATGATGACCAGGAAGGTCAGCGGCACCAACAACGAGGCGTCTTCAAAACCGGCCTGCTCCAGTTGCAGGGCAAACAGGGCGGAAACCGCCGCCGCGACAATGCCGCGCGGAGCGATCCAGGCTAGCAGGTGACGTTCCGGCCAGCGCAAACTCGAACCAAAGGAGGAAAACATGATGTTGAGCGGTCGGGCGAGAAACTGAATGGCCAGGAAGATATACACGGCTGACCAGCCCAACTGTTTGAACGCGCTGAAATCAAGCCGGGCGGCAAGAATGATGAACAGCAGCGAAATCAGCAGGATACTGAGACTCTCCTTGAAGTCGAGGATCTCCTCCATATCCACATTGGGCATGTTGGCCAGCCACATGCCGAGCACGGTGACCGTGACCAGTCCGGATTCGGGCTGAAGCAGATTGGACAGGGCAAAGGTGCCGAAGACCAGGGCCAGGGCGGAAACGTTGTGCAGAAATTCCGGCAGCCAGTGATTGCGGATCAAGACACCGAATCCGTAGCCGCCGGCCGCGCCGATGACAAAACCAACCAGAACGATATTGCCGAAGCTCATCAGGGTGTGTCCGATGGCATCCTGACCACCGCCGCTGATAATAAATTCATAGACCAGAACCGCCAGTGAGGCGCCGATCGGATCGATGACAATCCCTTCCCAACGCAGGATGCTCGAAACCGCCGCTGTCGGGCGTACGGTGCGCAACATGGGTGCGATGACCGTCGGGCCGGTGACCACGGAAATGGCGCCGAACAGGAAACACAGCTCCCAGCAGATGCCGGTGGCCAGGCGGGTCGCCACCGTGGTGATGACCCAGGTGATCAACATGCCGAAGGAGCACATGTTGCGCACCACCAGATGCATCCCTTTGATTTCGCGAAATTTCAGGGTCAGGCTGCCTTCAAACAGGATAACGGCAACACTCAGCGACACCATGGGAAACAGCAGATCGCCAAGAAACTGGTCGGGATCAAAAATTTTGAAGGTCGGACCAACAAGCAGGCCGGTAATGAGCAGGAAGATAATGGCCGGCAGCTTAACCCGCCAGGCCAGCCATTGACACAGACTGCTGACGACGAAAATGGAGGCGAACAGGGCGACAGTGGTATCGATCATTACAAGGTCCGTTGGAGTCATGACAGAGGGAAAAATAGCAAGGACCAATCTATCTTGAAGTCTTGACAACAGCAATGAAAATAACAGCGTGCGGCGTGGGCGAGAGATAAGAAAGTCGTCACCAGAGCGGGGAAATATGGTATGAATCAATTTTTGCAATGTTGTTATGTGTTTTGTTAAGGATCTCACGTGTCTTCTCAGCCGTCATTTTTATTCGCCTTCAGCCTGACGTTAGTGGTCATGGTGGCTCTGGCCTTCAGTGGACAGAAAAAAATCCGTGATGGCGTGCAGTTTTCATTGGGGGGCCGCCAATTTGGCGCGTGGCATGTCTCCGGCGCCATTACCGGCACCCTGGTCGGCGGAGCTTCTACCATCGGCACCGCACAACTGGCCTTTCTTTACGGTCTTTCCGCCTGGTGGTTTACCCTGGGAGCCGGGCTGGCCTGCCTGTTTCTCGGCTTGTTTCTCGCCGTGCCTCTGCGACGCGCCCAGCTTGAAACCATTCCGCAATTGATCGAACAGCATTACGGACCACAGGCACGGGTGGCTGCCAGTCTGTTTTCCGCCACCGGCATGTTCATTCAGATTGTTGCTCAACTGTTGGCGTGTGGCGCCATCCTTGCCGCGTTGTTCGGTCTGTCTCTTGAAGTCAGCGCCTTGCTGGCATCCATTCTGGTGGTGATCTTTGCCTATGGCGGCATGAAAGGGGCAGGGCGGCTTGGACTGGTTAAGCTGTTTCTGATTTATTTGACCATGGTGGTTGCCGGGAGTCTCGCCTATCATCAAGGTGACGGTTGGGGGGGCTATCGGCAGTTTTTTGCACAGGATCCCTGGTTCAATCTGTTCGGTTATGGCGTTCAGGCGGGAACCTCGGATCTGGTGTCGATGCTGGTCGGGGTGATTTCAACCCAGACCTATCTGCAGGCGGTATTTTCCGCCCGCAATGAGATCACCGCCCGCTCGGGTGCTCTGCTGAGTGCGGTGTTGATTCCTCCCTTGGGGCTGCTGGGCATTACGGTTGGCCTGTTTATGCGCCGACAGTTTCCTGAGATGGAAAGCGCTCTGGCGTTACCGCAGTTTATTCTCCACCAATTTCCCGCCTGGTTTGCCGGCCTGTCGTTTGCCACCTTGTTGATTGCCGCTGTGGCGACATCGGCGGGTCTTGCTCTGGGCGCTGCAACCACGTTGCGGGTCGATGTGATTCGCCAGCGCCGCTGGCCGGGGTTTTCGGATGTGGCACAACGACGCATGGTGATCCTGTTGCTGGTCTCCACAGCGTTTGGTCTGTTGCTGGCCAACATGGGATCAGCCATCATGCAATGGAGTTTTTTATCCATGGGTTTGCGCGGTGCCACACTGTTTTTTCCGGTGCTGTTTGCTGTCGTGCTGCCACGGCGGAAGCTGCATTGTTCCGGCAGGTGGTCGATCTATCTGGCACCGAGTTGTGTGGTGATGATGGGACTGCTTAAAAGTGAATGGATCTCACCTTTATATGCGGGATTAAGCTGTTCCATGGCGGCGTTTGTTCTCGGCATGCTGGTGAAACAGGGGCGTTCGTCAACCGGTCCTTTACAATAAAAGTGGAAATTTTTATTGGGGGATTTTATGCGAAAAAAAGTTTGACTTCGTCTCAGGGTTTTGTTAGAACTAACTCCGCTCTGACAGAGAGCGGCACAACAACAAAATGTGCGGGAATAACTCAGTGGTAGAGTGCAACCTTGCCAAGGTTGACGTCGCGAGTTCGAATCTCGTTTCCCGCTCCATTTATAAAAGCCCGATCGCAAACGTGATCGGGCTTTTTCTGTTTTTATGTCCCGCCCTGAAATAAGTGGGGTCTACACCAAAGAAGGGGGATGCTGGTATTTTTGCAGTAATCCTAATAATAGTTTGTTTTGTGCAGGAAGTAATCATATAATACAAACTATTCTTTTGCTCTTATGGTGGTTTATGATCTCTGATCACATGGCACAAAAACTCCTTTTGCTTGGCGAACGCTTACGTAACGAGCGTTTGAAGCGCGATGAATCACAGCAGGCTTTCGCAACCCGTTTGGGTGTCAGTGTGCCGACCCTTCACAAAATGGAAAACGGTGACCACCGGGTGCAGTTTGGTCACTGGGTGGTCGCATTGGCAGTGCTGGGACATGAAGACGATCTGGATCAGCTTCTGGCTGCTGAAGAAGATCTGTTTATTCGTTATGATCAACAAAAGCATCAACGTCAACGTGCCTCACGAAAGAGTTCCAAATGATTGAGCACATTGAAGTGACGATCCATCTCGGCGAAGAATCTTTGGTAGCGGGAGAGATGGTGTGTGAACTGTCAGCAGGGGGGCCACGCGGGGCATTTCGATATTTCCACGACTATCTTCAGCATCCGCAAGCCTTTGCCCTTGATCCTGTCTCCTTACCGTTGAAGTCGGGTTCATTTACCATCGAAGCTCCCGGCGTGTTTGGCGTCTTTGAAGACAGTCTTCCTGATGACTGGGGCCGTCGTTTATTGATTCGCAAGCATCATTTGACCCGCCACCAGCAAACGCTTCCCAATCTCCTCCTGGCTCTTGGTTCAAATGGGTTGGGAGCACTGTCGTTTCATCGCAGTGGTGAAATCCCCATCTGCTCAACACCGGTTTCTGATCTCTATTTGCAACAACTTCTTGAAGGTGCGCAAGCCTTTGAACGGGGCGAGCAGGACGATAGCACCATCTCCTTACTGCTCGGTGCCGGCAGCTCGCCCGGCGGTGCACGGCCCAAAGCCCTTATTTACGATGAAGAGACCAACGAACAGCTGATTGCCAAATTCCCCAGCATCAAAGATCAGGTTGATGTGGTGCGAATAGAAGCCGCGACCATGAGTCTGGCTCAAAAGGCAGGATTAACCGTCCCCGACTGCCGTATCGTTGAATGCGCAGGAAAGCCGGTGTTGCTGGTAAAACGCTTTGATATTATACCCGTTGGTCGTCGCCACATGATCAGCTTCCAGACCCTGCTTAAAGCCGGAGGCTACTATCAGTGCCGTTATGCGGATCTGATTCAGGTTCTGCGTCAGTACAGCGCTGAACCAGCCGCAGACCTTCAAGCTCTGTACCGCCAGATGGTCTTTAATGCCGTCATCCACAATACCGATGATCATCTGAAAAATTTCTGGATGACCTGTGATATCCACCAGGGCTGGCGCCTGTCACCGGCCTTTGATCTGATTCCCGATGTCGCTCAGCGCGGAGAACATGTTTTGTTCTTCGATATCGATCCTGTTTATCCCGGTCGAAAAGCTCTGGAAGGACTTGGTAAAAGCTGGCGCATTCCCCAGTATCATGTGATTGTTGACCAGGTCTTTGATGCCGTCAGTCACTGGAGAGAACAATTTAAAGAGTTTGGGATCATCCAGGGAGATATTGAACGCTTTAGCGAGATTGATCGTTATCTACTGAAGTAGTCAAAGAAAGCTTTACGGTCGTGTGTGCTTAAAAGTTTGGCGTGCCGAACGACCATCTATAGCTTCTCCAGCATTTTTTTCGTTCAATGATCACTTCTTCCCTGGTTGAATGTTTTTCTTTAACGTCATTCCCGCCTGCGCGGGAATGACGTTAAAGAAGTGTTTTTGATTTTGAAGATTGCTTTAAAGCCCCTTTGAGGGGTTCGCAATCGCTAAAGCCCCCGATTTGACCGGGAGATACTTACGTGTGCATTGCTGCGAAGAGAAATAGCCCCTCCTTCTGATTTGATGTTCTACCTCCTGTTTCCAATTCAAATAGCTACACCAGACTTGTCCTGATTCAATCATTCGTGGTTGTTTGCGGCCAATATTGATTTCAAAAATTGTCTTTTTTTTGTTTTTGAGAATCAGAGAGTTACGCACCCCGTTATGATGGCACATTCTTCTGATTGAGAACGTCCCTTTGGTCTGCGAAAGTAGCGCTTTTTTCTTAAGTTATGTTACAATAGAACAGTTTTTCACCCCATAAATGCCGCCATAGTGACAGGGGAGCACAAATAGATCTCTCGGCTACTCATGAAAGGTTTTCTAATGGTTGAAACGTATTTCGCCCCAGCACAACGATTGGACAAGGAAGAACTTGCCCAGCAGATAGAGGCCATTAGTCGCAGTGAGGTGGTCTCGGTTCTGCTGGACTCGGTTGGTGGGCTGTTTGCAATTTTAAATGAGCAACGCCAGGTGTTGTCATTGAACGACAAGTTCATAAAAATGCTTGGTATTACGGATCCGTATCAATCCTTTGGCTTACGCCCCGGTGAAATTTTGCACTGTATCCACGCCCACGAAATGCCGGGCGGTTGCGGAACATCGAAATCCTGTTCCACCTGTGGTGCTGTGCTGGCCATGCTTTCCAGCCTTGAAACGGATCAGGTGGCGGAGGAAACCTGTGCCTTGACCATGAAGGCAGAGGGCGGGTGTCATGAATTGTATCTGCGTATCCGGTCGCAGCCCATTCAGGTGAAGGGCTATCGGTTGCTCTTCCTTTTTATTCAGGATATCACTGTTGATCAACAACGTGCCGCTTTGGAGAAAACGTTTTACCACGATATCAACAACCTTCTCAATGGACTGTATGGTGCCAGCAATCTCCTTTTACGCGGTAATAATGTCAAAAAATATGGTCAGGTGATCCATACGCTCAGTGAACGGTTGATCAAAGAAGTTGAAGTGCAGAGAATGATTTCCAATGCGACTGCAGCCACCTCTCTGCAAAAAACTGACGTGACAACGGATACGATTTTGGGAGAAATTCGTTCCTTTTATCACCATCATCCCGCGGTTGCCAAAAAACATCTTGAGATCGTCGTGAGTGATCACAATTTCACTGTCAATAGTGATCTGTCTCTTTTGTTGCGCGTTCTGTGCAATATGATCACCAATGCCGTTGAAGCAAGTCTGGAACATGAAACGGTGAACGTGTGGGTGACGACGGACGCAGACCGCGTTACGTTTCATGTCCATAATGATCAAGTCATACCGGAAAATATTCAGCTGCGTCTTTTTGAAAAGAATTTCAGCACAAAGAAAGGGGATGGGCGCGGCCTGGGAACCTATTCCATGAAGTTGATTGGAGAGAAATTACTGGGAGGACGGGTTGATTTTACGTCGGCTGACGCCAAGGGGACAACCTTTACCTTTTCTTTACCGGCAGTAATGTGAATTCTGCTTCTACGACGAACGATGTTCAGTGTCTCAACATCCATGACAGACAGTGCGGAAAGTGAGCAACAGGATGACCCCTCAAATTCGGACAAATGCACGCATTCTTTTGGTGGAAGATAACCTGATTAATCAGGACGTCGCCAAGAGCTTTCTTGATGATGTTGATCTGAACATCGAAATAGCCTCAAACGGCAAAGAAGCCGTCGAAATGGTCAAGACCACAGATTATGATCTGGTCTTGATGGACGTGCAGATGCCTGTAATGGACGGCATCGAAGCGACCCGGCAGATCCGTCAGCTTTTTCCGGAAAAGAAGCTGACGATAATCGCCATGACGGCCAATGTCTTTACCGAAGATCAACAGCAATGCTTTGACGCCGGTATGGACGATTTTATCGCAAAACCGATCGATCCGGATGTTCTGTATCAGAAACTGGCACACTGGCTCTGACATCGAAGGATTTCGATGTCATGATGCCGGCCACATCTCTGGACGTTACTTCACCTCTTTTGTTCGGCTTTCGATCAATCCCCTGAGCTTTTTTGTTCGTGTCCGGCGATAAACCCTTGCAGCCTGTTCAGATGAGAAGAACAGTCCGCCATCCGGCGTTGAAGTGCCGCCAGTTTGATTCTCAGTGTCTCTGTTGAATCCGCGTGTTTGAGCGCCAGCTCCAATGCAGCTGCCGCCTCCTGGATGGTAATGAGGCCCAGAGTCCCGGCGACGCCTTTGAGGGCGTGTGCCAGCTGTTGGGCTGCTGCCAAGTCTGCTGATGCAATCAGAGGCTCTATTTTATCGGCATCATTCTGATGATCTTCAGCAAAGCGCACCAGTAATTGTGCCAGACGGTCAAACTTGCCGCGGACACTACGTAAGCCTGCCTGCATGTCAAGACCAGGGAGAGACGCGAGTTGCCGTTCGAGAGGGGTGTTATTTGACGCGTCGTTGTCGGCTGTGTTGGGTGCCATTGCACATGAAGCTGAAGCTGTTGCCGGCTTTTGTTCGTCTGCACGGGGAGACAACCATTCTTTCAACACGCGCCACAATTCATCGGGGTTGATCGGTTTTGCAAGGTAGTCATTCATCCCGGCAGCTATGCAGCGGTCACGATCCTGCTGCATGGCATTGGCTGTCATGGCAACAATGGGCAATTTGGAGAAGCCGGGAAGGGCGCGAATTTCTCTGGTTGCCGTCAGCCCGTCCATGATCGGCATCTGCATGTCCATCAACACCAGATTGAACTGTTCCGTTTGCACCCTCTGAACAGCGAGAGCGCCATTCTCAGCGACTTTCACCTTAAATCCGGCATCTTCCAGCAGGTCAACCGCCACATCCTGATTCAGCGGGTTGTCTTCCACTAACAGCAGCTGAGCCCCTGCAATGGCGCTGAGGTCAATCGTACAAGGCTCCTGTACCGGCTCATGGTGCAGGGAAACGTCTCGATCCGACCCCATGAGGTTCATGACGGCATCGAAAACCAGCGATGAGGTAACCGGTTTGATCAGGATGTCGTCAAATCCGATTTCCCCGGCCTCTTGCATGACATCTTCACGGCCATGCGCGGTGACCATGATCAGGTGGGGCCGCGGTGCGATCTCTAACTGTTTGATCACGTGTGCGGTTGTCATACCGTTCATCCCCGGCATTTGCCAGTCGATAAACACAATCCGGTAAGCGTCCTCTGTGTCCGCTGTTCGGCGGAGCTCTTCAAGCGCTTCGGCCCCGGACGCAACGCTTTTCACCTTAAAGGTCATGCTCTCCAACAACCCGGTCAGAACATTGCGTGCTGTTTCATTGTCATCGACAACGAGTGCCGGAGTATTACGCAGGTCCGGATGAGGTTTCAGAGGCCGTGTTTTTTTATGACTCTCCTGAACCTTGGCGGTAAACCAGAAGGTACTGCCTTGTCCCGGTACACTCTTCACACCAACCTCGCCACCCATGAGTTCGGCGAGCCGACGACTGATGGCAAGGCCCAGTCCCGTGCCGCCGTATTTCCGGGTAATGGAGCTGTCTGCCTGTTCAAAGCTTCTGAACAGACGGTCCTGTTGCTCTTGCGTCAGGCCGATGCCGGTATCTTCAACGGCAAAATAGAGGAGAAGATCAGTGCCCTGACGCTCGCGTACTTCGATACGGATGATAATTTCGCCGTTTTCGGTGAACTTGATGGCGTTGGTGGCATAATTGATGAGGATTTGTCCCAGACGCAATGAGTCGCCGACCATGGTGTTGGGAACGTCCGGATCCACGGCAAAGATCAATTCGATCAACGTGTTGTCCAGCTTCTGGTGGAGCAGCGCATCAAGGTTCGCCAGCAGTTTGTCCAGCTCAAAATCCGTATATTCCAGTTTGAGACGACCGGCTTCGATTTTGGAAAAGTCAAGGATATCATTGATAATACGCAGCAGATGGTGACCTGCGCCCTGAATTTTTTCCAGATAATCACGTTGTTTCGTGGTGAGATCCCCTTTAAGTGCCAGATGGGACATGCCGATGATCGCATTCATTGGCGTGCGGATCTCATGGCTCATATTCGCCACAAAGTCCGATTTAATCCGCGAGGTCTCTTCAGCCATCTCCTTGGCGGTGGTTAATGCGGCAGCCGCTTCGTGTTCTACGGTCGTATCGGTAAAGGTGCCGACCAGACCGGTGCTGCCGTCAGGATGCTCCAGACTGCTTCCGGAAAGCCGGACCCAGAACAAAGAGCCATCTTTTTTGACCATTTTAACTTCGTTACGATACGTTTCTCCTCTGGCAATGGCCGGATACACGCCGTTGCCGACAGCTTCATAATCGGCATCGTTCTGATACCAGACACGGGTGGGTTGGCCGACCAGTCCACCCGGCTCATAACCGAACATCGTGTCCAGCGCCGGATTGCAGCGGAAAACCTTGCGATCCTTCATCAAGGCGATTCCGGTTGTTGCGGAATCGAAAATAGCCTGCAGCTCTTTACTGACGCGATCAAGTTCCTGCGTTTTTTGTGACAGTTGATCGGTTGTCTGTTGCAGTTTGTCGATAAACAGATTATGCCAATGGGCGGCCAGGGCGATTTCATCGCTACCTTTTTCATCAAGCCGTTTGCTAAAGTCCGCTTCCCCGGTGGCGAACTCCTTGAGATGGGCAACCATGTTATTCAAGGCTCCGGAAATAACCCGCCACAGGGTGAACAACAGCAGATTCACCAGGACAAAGCCTGCGCTCAGCACCAGGATCGTGCGGAAGAATATTTGATCGGAGAATGTCATCATTTCTTTGTGCCTGAGCTTCATCTCGACGGCAAGTTCATCAAGACTCTCGAACAGACGGATACGCACTTCCCGCCATCGTTTTGTTTCTTGCTCGACAATAACCTTTGAGGCCTCATCGTGGCGGCCTGTTTGTGCCAGCTCCAGCACTTCCGTCCTTTTCGCGGTCAAATGCTGCCACAGGTCAGGCAGTTCTTGCAGACGTTTTTCATGGCGATCCAGCCCCTTTGAAAGTTCAATGCCTTGTGGAAGCAGGATCTGGAACCGTTGTTGAGCACGCCTGTAATTGGCTGCGGCATAGGTGTCGGAGGGGTTAAGTACCATGTTGCGCAACGCCTGCTCCGCCTGCAAACCGTTGGCGTAGAGGTTGCTGACCGTCAGTTGCAACGCCTGGTAGCGGTTGACAAACTCGTCAACCCGGTGGGAAGTTCCTCTGACTCCGCGGTAGGAGATAAAGATTGCGCCAAACAGCAGCAATGAGGAGAGACAGCCGAAAACGGTGAATTTACCGAGCAGGGGCAGTTTTCTACACAGATTCATGATCCCTCCTCATGATCCAACTCTTGCGGTAAGTGGCGCATCAGTTCTCCCAGAAGATGGGCGGCGTCCTCAAAGGCAAAAGAATCGATCATTCGTGCCAGGCGGACGCTATCTTTACCAAAGGTGTTATTTATCTCGGCCCGCAGTTCCTCAAACAGACCGGCAGCTTCCAGGTCATCGGTTTGCAGGAAGTATTGCAAGTCATCAAGCCGGGGCTTCAGGCTTGGCCAGTCAACAGGGGAGGGCGCTGTTGATGTCACGAGATCCTGCAAGACGTCAACAAGCGGCACTAGCCGTTGTTCCAGTACATCGAGATGCCTGTTGATCGTTTCTTCAGGATCCTGGTGGCGTAAACTCATTTCAAGCTGCTGAGCGCTTTGTTGAACTTGTACCAGGCCGATAGTACCGGCAACCCCTTTCAACGTATGGGCCATGCGCTGGGCGTCCTCAAGGGCTCCCGTTGCGAGCAGGTTCTGAATGTGTTCGCTATCATGGCCATGCTCCTGGCCGAAACGTTTCAGAAACGTGATCAGACGTTCCGTCTTTCCCCGTACGCTACGCAGACCTGCGGAATAGTCAAAACCCGGTATGGCGTCAAGGGGGAATTGCACGTCTTCTGGACTCGACTCGTTTTCCGGCGCCCGACGTGAAATCGTGGTATTTCCCTCTGCCTGAGGCAACCACTCAAGCAGGATTTTATAGAGCAGCTCCGGATTAACCGGCTTGGGAATATGGGCATTCATGCCGGCGGCCTGACAGTTTCTCTGGTCGTCTTCAAAGGCGTTGGCTGTCATGGCGAGAATCGGCGTATCTTCATAGCCTTCAAGCGCTCTGATCCGCCGTGTTGCCTCAAGGCCATCCATAACGGGCATCTGGATATCCATCAGGATGAGAGCGTAGTCCTTTTGACGCGCCCGTGAGATCGCTTCAAGCCCATCTCCGGCAACATCCACCACAAATCCAACGTCTTTCAACATTTCCAGCGCGACCTCCTGATTTAACGGATTGTCTTCAGCCAGAAGCAGCTGTTGTCCAACGTGGGTGGCCAGCAGCTGTTCAAGCTCAGACAGCCCTTTATCGCCATGGTCCGCGGTTCTGCTCACTATTTCTTCCAAGGCTGTTTTGAGTGAGCCGGGTGTGATGGGCTTGGCAATGAATCCGGTAAAACCGTAGTTTTCGATCAGGTCCACATTGTGACGATGGGTCCCACTGATCAGAATCAGTTGCGGCGGTGCCGCCAATGACTCGCTGCTGATCAGTTGTGCCGCTTCAAGTCCATTGGTTCCCGGCATCTCCCAATCAAGAAGCACCAGATCAAATGGACGCCCCTCCTGATCCGCCTCGCACACGGCCCCTACGGCTTCCAGCCCGCCGGACACCGCGGTTGTTTTGCATTGCAGCTGGTTCAACATGTAGACGAGAACCTCCAAAGCTTCGGGATGGTCATCGGCGACGAGAACGTTGGTTCCCGGAGGTAGTGGTTGGGACAGGGACAGTGCCTCGCGGTCTGCCACCTGACCAAAGGGAAGGTCCACCCAGAAGGTGCTTCCGGCGCCGGGCTGGCTTTTCACACCGATCTCTCCCCCCATCAGATCCGTCAGACGTTTGGAAATCGCCAACCCCAGTCCGGTTCCTCCGTACTGGCGCGTTGTTGTCCGATCGCCTTGTTCAAAAGCTTGAAACAGGTGGCGTTGTTGCGCTTCCGTCATACCGATTCCGGTGTCGCTGATACTGAATCGGAGCCACAGTGTATCGCCTTCCTGACGAATTTTTTTGGCATGGAGAGAGATGCTGCCGCTGTTGGTGAATTTGACCGCATTGGCGGAAAAATTGAGCAGAATCTGTCCCAGTCTCAGGCCGTCGCCGTGGAGATAGAGAGGGAGGTCGGCGATGTTGGTGATAAATTCAAGACCTTTACCCGCGGCTTTTTCCATCAACAGAGAGCGGACCGTGTCGATGACGCGTTCCAACTCAAAGTCCATGGGCTCGAGAATCATTTTCCCGGCCTCGATTTTTGAGAAGTCAAGGATGTCATTGATAATGCTGAGAAGGTGCTGGGCGGCATCAGAGACTTTTTCCAGTTGGCCCACCTGCTGTGAGGTGGCATCACGTTTCAACAGATGAGTCAGTCCGATAATCGCATTCATCGGGGTACGAATTTCATGGCTCATATTGGCCAGAAACGCGCTTTTAGCCAAATTGGCTTCTTCGGCACTTTCCTTGGCGAGGCGCAGTGCTTCAGCGGCCTGTCGTTCGGCCGTGACATCGTCAAACATGGCCACCAGACTGTCTTCAGCCCCTTCGAGTTGGAGCAGCTTTGCCTTTGAGCGCGCCCAGAACCGGCTGCCGTCTTTGCGGCATAACAGGATATCTCCTGAGCTGTATTCCCCATGCTCCTCCATGGATTCCTTGACCCGCTTTCCGACACTGAGGTATTGAGCATCGTTGGCATACCAGGCTCGCGTTGACAGGTTGAGCATCTCTCCGGGGTCATAACCAAAGATCTCCTCCATCCGCTGATTGCAGCGGATGATCACCCGGTCTTTGATCTGAGCGATACCACTGCTTGCCGCATCGAATATGGCCTGGAGTTTCAGGTTGCTCTGTTTGAGCTCACGGGTGCGGTCCGCGACCATATCCTCCAGTTGTTCAAGCAATTCTGTTTTAGCCTGTTCGCTCTGCTCAGCCCGTTGTTTGGCCTGTAACAGGTCCGCTTCATGCTGTTTGGCGTCAGAGATGTCTCTGACAATAGCCACTGCATGCCACAACGCGTTTAACTGAACTGCGGAAAGGGATAGGGCAATGGGGATCTCCCGCCGGTCTTTACAGATTGCGCTCAGTTCTACGGTGTTGTTGATCGCGGCTCCGGACCCGTTGCGCAAAAACTCCGGGAAGGCGGCAAGATGGGCTTTGATATGTTGCGGGGAGGCTAATAATTGGTGCAGATTTTGTCCGAGAGCTTCGTCGGCCGTGTAGCCGAAGATCTGAGTTGCCGCCGGATTCCAGTAGCTGATAGCGCCCTGCGGGTCCATCATCAGGATGGCGTCGCTGGCCGAATCGGTAATACAGCGCAGACGTTCTTCACTTTCCTGCAGTTGTCGGCGGTTTGATTCAGCTTCAAGGGTGGCCTGACGGCGTTCCTGAGTCAGTAAGACCATGCCCAGTTGATCCGCCACCTGACAGCCGAACGTGATCTCGTCATGTTCCCAATGGTGGGGCTGGTTGACATGCTCAAAACAGATGACGCCGCGGTGACGACCACCGGAGATGATACTGCAATCGAGCATTGCAGTGATTCCCAACGGTTGCAGATAGCTCTCCCGATAGCCTTTGGTGCGTGGATCGTTACACGGGTCATCGGCGTCAACGTAACGGGCCTTTTTTAACGCCTGGAGTTCGTCGTTGAATTTTTCTTCCGTAAGAACCATGTCACGACTGTGTTGTTGTGTCGCAAGCTCATAGAGTGAAATACAGTGCAGTTCGGTTTGTTCCAGGTTGTAAAGCCAGACGGAGACCCGACCGATGCCGAGACCGGTGGCGAGGATTTCCGTACTTTCATGGGCAAACGGGTCAAGGTCCTCCACTGCGGCGGTATGGGATGACGTAAGTTCACCCAGTAACTGACTTTGAAGACGCAGGCGTTCCACGGTTGCCTGTTGTTCTTTCAGATTTTTTTTCTGTTCCGTGATATCACGCCACGATGAGGTCAATACCTGACGTCCACTGAAATTTACCTGCCTGAGGATCAGAAAAACGTCGCGAATCGTGCCGTTTTTACAACGATGGCGGGTTTCGACATTGATTTCATCGCCCGACGCAACTTTACGGCTGATGGTTTTAATCTGCTCCGGAGTGTACTCGGCTTGTATGTCGACAACAGACAGGTGTGAAAATTCCTCGCGGCTGTAGCCCAGATTACGGTAGGCCGTATCATTGAAATCAATAAATTCCCCGGTCTCAACATCGGCGAGGAGAATGGCATCCGTAGTTTGAGAGAACATGGTGGCCACTAACTGATGCTGTTCTTCGAGGGATGAAATGATGGATCGGCGATTGGCGGCATCACAAATGCGGCGCAGGATGGCATCGATCAGGGCACGTTCTTCCGTAAAGAAAACCCCTTCCTGTTCTTGCGGGCGTTCTTCACGATAGGCAACGGTGATTTCGACCGCTTTATTGGTCAGCGTGCTGCCTTGTGCGGTTTGTTGCCATGGCGTTTCCGTAAACGCGGCCGTGGTAAAGGTTTCTTTGCCAAAACGTATTCGGGCTTCGGTAATTTCCGGATATTGCCAGCCTGCGGGAAGACGATCGGTTACAGCCTGGAGAATCGTTGCAAAGGGTTGGATGTTGTCTTCGGTTATTGAAAAAATATCATAGATGCAGGTTTGTTCTTTGACGCGCTCTTTGAGGCGATAATGCTCCGCCGCCAGGGTCAGTTTGGCCTCTGTCAGTTCGGTAATGTCGATCCAGATGCCGCTGATGCAGGTTTTTCCATCGATTTCGAGTGTTTTTGTCGATATTTTTAAATAGCAGGTGGAGCCGTCTTTACGGCGGTGATCCGTTTCGAATTCATCACCACCGGAGGCGATGAGTTGCGCAATATGTTCGTCAAGCTGGGCCGGAGACCGACTGCCCATGACATCGTAAAGGGTTAATGTGCTGAATTCTTCACGGCTATAGCCGAGCATCCTGCAGGTGGAATCGTTGAACTGGATGAACTTCAATGTGCTGGTATCAATAATGGCAATACCATTGGGTGATTGCTCAGCAATGGTGGCGAGAATCTGTTTCTGCGATTGTTGTTGATCCTGTTCTTCCTGAAGTTGTCTTTCCGCATGAATTCTGGCGAGCAGATTGCGATGAAACGACAGGACAGCTGCTGCGAGCGGTTTGAGCAGATTCTCGTCGTTGGCACTGATCTGTTCGATTTGCGGAAGATTGTCGGGCAGGTGATCGACAGTAAAATGGTCCAATGCTTCGGTAATCTGGCCTAGTTGGCTGTATAACCGTCGTGTCAGCAGTTGCCATGCCGGCCACATAAAAAGCAGTCCGATGATCATTGAACCAACAACTTTTGCCAAAAAAAGCTGAAATCTGCGTTCCTTTTCTTGGGTGTGGATAATGGTATGGCGATCAACTTCGGCATCCAGTTGTAGCGTTGCCGTGTGAAGATCAAAATACAAGGTGCCGATCACGTCGGACGTCTGAGGCATAATTTGGAGCTGCTTCGGTCGGGCAGCAGCCCACGTGACAACGGCCTGTTTGTAGGCCTGATATCTTTGTTCTGTTTTCTTTACCAACGCGATAATGTTTGCATCATGGTACGGCAGGTGGCTCAATTCAAGCTGTTGTGTGTCCAGAGCTTCAAACCCGTTCTGGATAACCTCCATTTCTGATGGTTGAGATGACGCCATTGTGTGTAGAGACTTGTGCAGTAATCTGAGTACCTGCCTTTGCAGCGTCAGCAGATCGTGTTGAAAAAGATCAACCCGTTGTCCCAGTTTTGTATCCATGGCCTGCGTTTCGCTCAGCTGCTGCAGGTCAATTCTGAGGGTATAGTAGAAAACGCCGCTGAGCAGCAGTGCGATGCAGATTGCAAACAGGATCGGGGAAAAAAACAAACGCTGCAGTTTGTTGGTCATTATTCTCATGGCAATACCGGAAGTGTGATTAAAAAATGTGTGCCTTCGCCGACGATACTTGTGACCTCAATGGTCCCACCATGCCTGCGGATAATGTCGGCGGAGATCGGCAGCCCCAGACCGGTGCCCAGACCAATCGGCTTGGTGGTGAAAAAAGGCTCAAAGATTTTTTCTTTGATCTCTTGCGGCATGCCCGTGCCGGTATCGCTGATTTCAACAAAGATCATTTCACCGTCAAACCAGGTGTGGATGCGAATGATTCCTTGCCCCTCCATGGCCTGGGCCGCATTGAGCAGAAGATTGAGGAAAACCTGGCCCAATTGTTGGGGAAAACAGCGATACTCCGGCAATGATTGTAGGTCAAATTCAACCGTCGTCGTGTATTTCAATTCACAGTGGGCAATGTTGACCGTTGTCTTAAGCAGTTTGTTGAGGTCCGCCTCCGTCTTTTCAAGCTGATCCTGGCGACAAAAACTTTTCAAGTTAAGGACGATGGCTTTGAGACGTTGTGCTCCATCGATCGACTCGTCGATTAATTCGCCGATATCTTGGGAGACAAAGGCCAGTTTACGTGTGTCGATCAGCTCTTTCAGGCGGTTTCCGTCAGGAAAATCAGTGTGGTTTTGCAGCCCCTGCTCCACGGCCGCAAACAGGGCGGTGAAATGGCTTGTGTATCGTTTGAGTGTGTTGAGGTTGCTGGCAATAAAAGACAGCGGGGTATTAATTTCATGAGCAATACCGGCTGACAGCTGGCCGAGAGTGGCCATTTTTTCATTCTGGACCAATTGTGACTGTGTTGCCTTGAGCTGCTCTTCTGACTCGCGAAGACGTTTTACCTGTTGCTCAAGTTCCTGCATTTTCTTAGAAAGTTTGTTGAACAGCACCTCATTGTAGGTCTTCAGGCGCTGCATCTCTTTGTCGAGACTGATTTCAGCGGGTTCCGCGGTGTGCGTTTTCGTCAGCAGCTGCGAGATTGTTGTCGACAGGATGTGAGGATCAATCGGCTTGACCAGATAGCGGTCGGCGCCGAAGTCGTAGCCCAACTGTCGTTCCTGCTCTTTGGTATAGCTACTGGAATAGAGGATGATTGGTATCTGATGCCATGCCGGATCATTTTTACACGCTTTGCACAGGGCGTAACCATCCATCACCGGCATCATCACATCGGCAATAATCATGTCCGGCCGGGTGGTGCGCAGTTGATCCAGCGCTTCTTCACCATTGGCAACACCTGTCACCTGATGTCCTTCATCCTGCAGATTCAGTTCGAGCAGGTTGCGGGTGATATTGTCATCATCGGCAATCAAAATGGTTGCCATAACATTCTCCCTGTTTATGCCATCGTGTTGGCAAACTCGTTGGCAATCTCAATAAATTGGTCCTGTAACACAATAAAAGCGTCAACGACATCCGGGTCAAACTGCTTGCCCCGTTCCTCACGGATGATGGCAATGGTCTCTTCCATGGGGAAAGGCTTTTTATAGGGGCGTTGACAACTCAGGGCGTCGAACACATCAACCAGGGCCATCAGCCGAGCCGCAACCGGAATAGCTTCTCCGGCCAGGCGCTCCGGATAGCCGTTACCATCCCAACGTTCGTGATGGTACAGTGCAATTTTGCGGGCGATGTCCAGAAACGCAAGAGAGCCATGATCTTCCACATCTTTCTGATCGTCCGGATGTGATTCCAGAACACGTTGGGTTGCTTTTAACAGGGCGTCTCCGCCGATTTGGCTGTGGGTTTTCATGATGTCAAACTCTTCCGGCGTCAGTCGGGCTGGTTTCAGCAGGATCTCGTCCGGAATACCAACTTTGCCGATGTCGTGCAATGGCGCCGCTTTGGCGATTAATTGACGATCCAGTTCGGTTAAGTCCGCTTGGAAACGGGGATGATTTTTCAACTGTTCCATCAGCAACACCAGGTAGGTTTGAGTGCGATGGAGATGATAGCCCGTCTCCTGATCGCGAACTTCCGCCAGGGAAGCCAGGGCGTACAGGGTCACATCCTTGATCAGTTCGTTTTCCGCCATACGGCGTCTGATCTCTTCCTCAAGCCACTGATTCTGGTTCTGCAGACGATCACGTGACTCTTTTAATTCGAGCTGGGTCTGTGCCCGAGCCAGCAGAATCGCCGGTCTGATCGGCTTGGTCACATAGTCCACTGCTCCAAGTGACAGACCGAACTCTTCGTCCTGGTCTGAATCCATAGCCGTGACAAAAATCACCGGGATCTCTTTGGTTGCCGGATTTTCTTTGAGTTCACGGAGCACGGCATAACCATCCATTTCAGGCATCATGACATCGAGAAGAATCAGGTCCGGGCGTGGCTCCTTTGCCGCGGCGTTAATCGCGTGTTGCCCTGAGTTGGCCACTCGGACACGATAATCACTTTGCAGAACCCCGCCGATAACTTCGAGATTCTCCCGAATGTCATCCACCACCAGAATGGTTTTACGGGTCCGGTTGACCATGTTCTGACCTGTTTTCACGTGTCCCCCCGTCTTTATGGTGTGGCTCCCAGCCATTTGACCAGAGCCTGAAACAATTGCTCCGGATCAACAGGTTTGCTGATCACATCCTGCATTCCTGCCTCCAGGCAGCTCTTTTTGTCTTCGACGCCGGCGTTGGCGGTCATGGCCAGGATCGGTGTTGAGCAGTGTTGTGGCAGTTTTCTGATCTGCCGGGTTGCTTCCAGACCGTCCATGACCGGCATCTGAATATCCATCAGCGCCAAGGCAAATTTGGATTCCTCGGCTGCCGTGACGGCTTGGGCACCATTCCCGGCGACGGCGACGCTCAGGCCAACATCTTCAAGAATATCCACGGCGATTTCCTGGTTGATTTCATTGTCTTCCACCAGCAGGATCGTTGTACCGCTATAGAACTTTTTCAGGAGCGATTCGGCATTTTCGGTTGTGTCCACGGTGTGATTTGACGTGCTGACGTCCGTTGTCAGACGGGCTGTAAACCAGAAAGTGCTTCCCACGCCCACAGTACTTTCGGCACCGGCTTCGCCATCCATCAAATCGGCAAGATGGCGCGTCAAGGCCAGCCCAAGGCCTGTGCCACCGTACTGGCGGGTTGTCGAGGATTCTGCCTGGGCAAAGTTTGAGAACAAAAGCGGCAGGTGCTGCGGCGCGATGCCGATGCCTGTATCGGTGACTTCAAAACGCAGCACAGAAACGGACGGACTCTCTTCGGTGACACTGGCCCGCAGGATAATGGCGCCCTGCTCGGTAAACTTGATGGCATTGGTCAGATAATTGAGCAACATTTGTTTGAGCCGGGTTGGATCACCGTGCAGATTCCTTCTGAGATTCTCGCATTCAACTTTCAGATCCAGGCCTTTTGCCGCAATCTGGTCGTCAAGCATGCTGATGGTTTCCTGAAACAGGCTGGGGAGGTCGAGTGGAACCGATTCGAGCAGCAGTTTCCCAGCCTCGATTTTTGAGAGATCCAATGTGTCATTAATGACCGACAGCAGATGGTGTGAGGCTTCCTCAATTTTTTCTACCCGAACGGTCTGATTCTCTGAAAGGCCATCACGTTTCAAGAGATGGACCATACCGATAACGGCATTTAATGGTGTGCGTATTTCATGACTGATATTGGCCAGAAAGACGCTCTTGGCCTGATTCGTCGCTTCCGCATTCTCTTTGGCCTGACATAATGCCTGATGGGTCGCCAACAATTTTTTTTCCGCCTGCTTGCGTTTGGCGATTTCCTTGATCAGCTGAACGGTGTGACTGGCCAACCGGTCATACATCGACAGGACTGTTTCAATGACGATCCGTGTCGTCCCCGTCATCTGTTCTTCGGCAACTCTTTTGGCTTCGTCTGGTGACAGACCGGAGCGCAGCGCCAGCACGGCCTTGGCAAAACGTTTGTCCGAATCAATGATATGCATTGCCAACCAGTTGGTCAGAAAAGCAACGATATCGGCGACGACATCGTCAAAAGGCCTGTCTTTTTTTTCTGATTTGAGTCGCATCACCTCATCGACAAACAGTGCATGGGTCTTGCGGTGGTCTGTCACCCAGGGATCATCGGCAAACGCGCTCTGCCAAACGTCCTCTTCTGTCTGGAAATGGATGATCGCATAGGATTTCAGTTCGTCGAAAATCGCGTTTAATCTCGGAGCCTCGGCTTGAAAGGCAAGATGACTGACCAGGATATTAAGGAGTTCAACAAGGCGCTGATGTTGCCGGTCAATTTCGAGAATTCCGGTGTCGAAGTTTTTATTCCAGGGAAAGATTTCTATTTTTTCTAAATTCATTTGACCTCTCTGACCTTTCGCATCACCACCATTTTTTTAATTATAGCCGTGATCGAATCCTTTTCTATCTTTGCCCCTGCTTTATTAGGGCAACCTTCCCGGATAATCAGTGTGCTCTACCTAATTAATATGGACGCCACCGATTCATTGAATGGTTAACTTTCTTGTTGAGCAATGCGCATGCCATTAAAGGCAGATAACTCTAACAACTTGTTTTTGCGTAGGAAAATAGAGACGTTTTTTGTGGATTGACGTGTGAAAGGGTATGCAAAAGGGAATAATTGTCTGCAGGTCTATTGTTTTATCCTTTAATTTCAGTTGGTTATCCTCTTATGCAAAAAATAACCGTATAACAAATATCATACCCTTTTGTTTGAGGGGCATGCGTAACCCTCAACGTCTTGTACTGATTGTGTTCTGGTAAATTGCCGGATTCCATCTGGATAAGAGGCTGTTTTTTTAAAGTGGGGATGCAACGTTGAATTGAGTCGGCTATTAAGAAGAGTAGAAAAATAGGGCAACAGAATATAAGTAATGAATGGATTGGAACGTAAGAGGTAGGCACACTAAGGAGTGCGCTTAAAGCCCTGCCTCTTTGGCAGGGCTTTAAGCGTTGTCGGCGTCTTGAATCCTATTGTTGAACCTGCTCTTTGGGGCCGGCAACCGCCTTGACGATACCGAACATCACCAGAACAGCCGGTACCAGTTGCGCGACAACGATCAGGGCGCAGAAGCCGAGAAATGCCCAGACCAGAAATCCGCTGTTGTCTTCGCGACCGGCCGTGGTGGCGGCCAATGCGGGAGAAGAAGCGATCAGGGTCAACAGAGCGGTCAGAGCGATGTTTTTAAGTGCTTTCATGGTTTTGGTTCCTTTCGTGTTTTGTGCTGTGAATAACAATCGAATGAAATAAAAAGTCTTAAGCGTTGTGCTTATGGCTGTTGTCGTCATGGTGTCCGAGAACGCCCTTGACCATACCGAACCCCATGACCAGGGCCGGGATGAGTTGACCGACCACGATCAGACCGATAAAGCCGAGGAACAACCAGGTCAACAGACCACTGTCGGAAGATTCCTGTCCGGCAAAGGCCGGAACGGCTGCGATGGCGAGAAGAATCAGGCTGGTGGCGATTTTTTTCAGGGCTTTCATGACGTCCTCCTATGGTTAGGTAATCTCTGTTGCGTGTACTCGTTTGTGAGTGTTGTGCGTTGTTCTTGCCTTTCTGATATAGCGAGAGACGTGCCAAAGAAGATTTTTCTTTTGAAAAAAAATATAACCATCTGAACTTATAGGTTTTTTAGAAGTTTTGATTTTTGCTGGCTAAAGGGGGGCGTTGGCTTGAACGTATATTTTCTTTATGCAGAATCAAGATCATTTTTATTTTTCATAAAGGAGAAAAACTTTAAAAAGTTATTTATTTTTTAAATAGTTATAGTCTTTAAGCGGGAAGCATAGAGGTCTTATACGCTAAAAATACAAGAAAAATTCTTTGTATATCTTTTCAATATACTGAGGATGACCGTAAGGCTTGCATCGGCCAACATTTTCTGTTAAGTTGATAATGTAATTCAATTTCACAGAGAGTCTGGCTTGTCCTTTGGGTGGAGGGCCATTTTTTACGGAGGTGTAATGAAAGTAAAAGTCAAAATCGATGGAAGTGCCCCTTTATGCTCCCCATCAACGCCCTGCTGTAAAGAGAGTATTCAGCAAAAAGCCAGACAGTGGTCGCCTGCCGTGCGGACCAGTTGGAAAGAAGTTTCCGAGCAATTTCCATCACCACAAGAGTGTCTGGCGGCCTTTCTGGTTCTTTCCGCAGCCGAGGTTCTTGAAGAGGTCAAACCGGCCAACCTGGTGCGTATCAGTCATAAACCCTATGCCTGTGGGCGTAATATCGCTGACCTGTGGCAGGAGCATGGCCAACAATTGATGGCGGATTCGCCGTTGCGGGCGTTTAATGTATGTTCGGATCCGGGGCGTTATCTGTTGCTGATCTATCATCCCGAGCTCCTGCAGAAGCGCCTCAACAGTTTGACCTCAACCACGTTTCTGACCCGTTTGGGCTATCGTGATCCCCACAATCTTGACTCGGTGTTAGAACAACTGGCCGAGCGTTTTAACGCCCAGGATGAACTGCCTCATGAGATTGGTTGGTTTTTAGGCTATCCGCTCAAGGATGTGGAAGGTTTTATGGGCCACAACGCGCTGCAAGTGAGTGGCCAACGGTTGTGGAAAATCTATGGACATCCTCATCGCAGCAATGCTCTGGCGGATCTTTATCAGCAACATCACCACAAAGTTGTTCGTCAGTTGTGTCAGCTCAACATGAACAGTGTTGAGCTGTTACGCCGTCATTCTGCGCTGGCCGCCTGACCGTGCTCTTAATCCAATAAAAAGGCCCCGGCTGATGATTTCAGCCAGGGCCTTTTTTAGTTTGCCCAGCGGAGCTGGCAAACCCGGCCTGTTGAAAGAAACAGGCGTCGCCCCGATCAGGGGGAAGACAATCCGAATCGCAAGGGCGTTTCTGGCAACGGCAGGGTCTGAAGGAAGCGATAGGAAGTAAACTGCACATAGCGCAAGCGAACCTGATTCGGCGCTACGGGGGGGGGTAAGCGTGCTAAATAACGCGAAGCCCGATACCTGATCGTACCCCGTAGCGTGATTGAGGATGGGGTAGTTTACCGGGAGCCGGAAGGTAACTGGGGAAGCCTCGTATTGTCCCGAAGCTGTCGGTCAAGGCGTCGGGTAAGAAAGGCACAAGAGGAGACTCAAGGTCTTTCGACGCGGTGCGAGGTGGCAGATGAATCCGTAGTAGTGAAGAAGTCCCGGCCTGAGAAAGCTGGTAACAGACTGGAGGATAAAACCGGGATGACCTGTCGCTCAGTCGTCAGGGGCTGGTGAGCGCCAAAAGCCTCATCAGAACGCGAAGGGATGAAGTTCATTCGAAAGTTTCCGGAAACGACGGCAAGGCGTAGGGCCGGACACGAAGTCGCCTGACGAGGCGAGGTACGTTGCATGCGGTTGAGGGGAAAGCAGACTGCCGCAACGAACCGTCCACGTCCAAGCAACCCGAACCATGCCGCAGCCATATTGCCCATCGGGATAGAAAAGGTCGGCACTCGGGCCAGGAAGGGCAGGCAAAACGCGCTCACCGTCGAGGAAGGAAAACGCAGGAAGCACAAGAGATGGCGAAAATTTACTACAGTCTCTACGACCGGCTGTTACACGAACAGAGACTACTTCGGGCATACGCGAAAATCAGGTCCAACAAAGGCAAGGCCGGAATCGACGGCCAGAGCGTAGAGGACTTTGCCGACCACCTGCCGGAAGAAATCGCCGCCCTTGTGGGCGAACTCAAGGACAAGAGCTATCGACCAAAGCCAGTGAGGCGGGTAGAAATCCCCAAGCCTGACGGCGGCGTCCGCCGGCTCGGAATCCCGACGGTTCGTGACCGTGTCGTCCAGCAGGCACTGCTGGACATCTTGCAGCCGATCTTTGATCCTGACTTTCATCCGTCCAGCTACGGTTATCGTCCGGGCCGCAGTGCCCATCAGGCGATCGCCAAAGCCAGCCTGTTTATCAGGCGCTACCAACGGCGCTGGGTGGTGGACATGGACCTGTCGAAATGCTTCGACACCCTAGACCATGACCAGATCATCCAGAGCATTCGTCGCCGGGTGACCGATGGAAGCATACTGGGATTAATTCGGCTGTTTCTGCAAAGCGGGAACATGACGCAAGACGGCTGGCAAGCAAGCGAACAAGGGAGCCCCCAAGGCGGGGTGATCAGTCCGCTAATCGCCAACGTCTACCTCGACGCCTTCGACCAGCACATGAAAAACCGAGGGCATCGAATCGTCCGCTACGCGGACGATATCCTGATCCTGTGTGGATCAAGAAGCGGGGCGGAAAACGCCTTCAACGTGGCAAGAAACTATCTGGAAGAAACCCTTCACCTGAGGGTCAACGAACGCAAGAGCCGGATTGTTCACAGCAGCGAAGGCGTACCCTATCTCGGAGTCATCATCACGAGCCGGTACACACGCATACAGAGCGAGAAGGTTCGACAGTTCAAAGCCAAGGTGAAGCGGATCACCCGGCGCAATACACCAGTCAATCTGGCCAAGGTCATCCACGACCTGAACCCGGTACTGCGTGGATTCACCAACTACTTCCGGGTAGCCAACTGCCGCGAGCAGTTCAGAAAACTGTCCCGGTGGATTCGCCGACGCCTGCGAGCCAAGCAGCTGACACTGTGGAAAAAGCCGCAACGGCTCCACCGCAGACTCCGGCAGCTAGGCTATCAGGGCGAGTTCAAGGCCATCAAAATGAACTCATGGCGCAATGCCGCCAGCAACCTGGCCAACTATGCAATGCCGAACATCTGGTTTGCAAAGCAGGGACTTTTTGATCTAAGCAGAGTAGAGACGGGCTATCTGCCTCAGAGCTATTAGAGAGAAGAATGAACAGGAGCCGTGTACGAGGCCCGTACGCACGGTTCTGTGAGAGGGATGAGGTGAGAATTGACCATCTCACCTCACCCTACTCGATTTGTTTCAGCCCGCTGGTTTAAAACCATGGACTTTTTCATGCTACTCATTTTATCCGTCATCCCTGTGAAGGCAGGGATCCAGGGGTGTTGAAAGTCTTTGGATTTCGGCTTAAACCCTGCCGGAATGACGATCAGTAGAAACCGGGTATTGATTTTTGCTTTAGTGACTTTTAGTCCCGTCCAAACCTATGCACTTTCAGTGCATAGTGGTTTAGTGGTGAAGCTTATCCTGTTATCCGTTAGCGTTGGTGGCCGCCGTCTGGTTGAGCCATTGCAACAATGAACGGGCCTCCTGCCGGTATTTTTTGAAGTGCAGGGCTTTGTTCAGGCAGCTGCGTGCGGCCTGGTAGCGGTTGAGTTGCAGGGCGCAATAACTTTTTAACAGGCAGGCGCTGCCATCGTCCGGCTGCAGTTGCAGCACTCTGTCCAGATGGTGAAAGGCCTGCTCATAATTGCCCAGTTGATAATACAGTTCCCCTTTGCCGCGATGCCAGTCGGCTGGGGCAAGATAGGCTTTGGCCTGGTCCAGGGCAATCAGGGCCTGCTGCGGCTGTTGGGCAAGACGATAGCAGAGAATCAATTGCTCATGCCACTGGCGCTTGTCCGGAACCGCTTTGAGCAGCTCGCGGTAGTGGCGCGCCGCCTGCTCAGGCAAATCCGCCGACAGTAACAGATCGGCCAGTGTCGCCTGTTCTTCGCGGGTCAGGGATGTCAAGGTGGCGGTGATGCGCAGGCAGGAGATGGCATTGGGGTAATCACGGTCCTCAAGGTGCAAATAGGTGCGGCAACGCCAATAGCCGGGTTCGTGTTGAAAACGGGACTCCCAGTCGATGAGGGGTTGCAGGGCCTGTTTTTTGTGTTGTGACTGCAGACTGATCTGCACATAGGCTTCGAGCCAGTCGATGGGCACGTCCGTGTGATCGTTCAGCACCTGAAAAAGTTTTTGTGCGGCGGTGTCATGTTGACCGGCATAACTCTGGGCCACCAGACCATCGACATAGCACTGCAGGTTGGCACCGCGCTCATGGGCATTTAGAAATGCCTGAGAAGCGCAGCGGTAGTCGTGCAGATTCCAGCAGACCGCACCCAAATTCTGCCACAGCCAGGCGGGCTTATCGCAGTCCTGTAAGGCGTGTTGATAGGCGTCACGAGCCGGCTCTCTTTTTTTCTGCTGGGTGTACAGTTCGGCCAGCCGAGCATAAAGCCGGTAATCGGTGACATTGGGATGGTTGGCGGTGAACCGTTCCAACAGCGTGACCGCAGCCTCGATGTTTTGAGCGGCAAGCAACTGTTGGGTTTTATGCAGCAGATGGTTCACACGTGGATGGTGCCTGCCACCGCAATCGTCTTGAGCGAACAGCATCGTTGACGGTACCAACAACAGGCCGGCAACCAATAATGGAATGATCTGTCTAGTAGATCGTTGAAAATTTTTCGCAAGGGATTTTTTCAATCTCCAGTGAGAGTAACGTGTCATGGTTGATCCTCCAGATTGAACACAATGGTGCGCACCAGTCGCACGCGCACCTTATCGCCCAACACCTCACCGGCCTGGTAGTGCCAGGTGCGGGCCGCCTCGAGAACCGCGTTGTCAAACACACCGGGAGGCTGGGAGTCGAGAATACGCAGACGGCGTATCTCGCCATTGGCCAGCACATCGAATTGCAACTTGACATAACCACTCAGCCCCCGCTTACGCGCCTGAATCGGGTAACGCGGCGGAGTCTGATAATTGAGTTGCGGTTGGACATCGAGCGCGTCACTGTTGAATACCGCCGGTTTGTGGACCGCCTGAGGCTGCGGCGTTACCTGCTTGAGCACCGGCTGCGGCGCCTGCAGGGTCAGAGTCGGTTTCGGTTGCTGCAGTGTCGGTGCGGTCAGGGTTGGTTGCGGCATGGCCGGGGTCGGCTCCGGGGGCATGGTCATCTCGTCAGGCTGCGGTTGCTCTACCTGGGGCGACGGCGGCGTAAAGCGCACCGGTTGACTGCGCAGCGGTGATGGCGGCGGTGTTTCGGGCGTCGATGAATGGGGAATCAGGGCGAACAGCACCAGATTGATGACCGCGGCCAACACAAAACCGATCACAAACACGGAACGGGGCGTTTTGTCCATCATCAGCTTACTCGTGTCCGTTGTCGGCGGCCAGATGCACCTGCTTGGCTCCGGCCAGACGGCACTGGTCCATCACCTGGACAATGACGCCGGTGTGGCTGTACTTGTCGGCGACGACAATCACCTCGCCGCCGGGGTTTTCCACCAGCGCCTGGGCGATATGGCTACGCACCGTGCGCACGTCAACGCGCTGGCGGTCGAAAAACACCTCGCCGTCCTTGGTCACCGCGACAAGGATGGTGCTGTTTTCGGCCATGGCGGCGCTGCCCGCTTCGGGACGCTCCACTTCAATGCCGGTTTCCTTGACGAAACTGGTGGTGACCATGAAGAAGATCAGCAACAGGAACACCAGGTCGATGAGAGGTGAAATATTGATCTCTGCAGTGCGGTTGTTATTGCGGCGTAAACTTTGTCTGACATTGATCATGATTCAACGATCCGTTTCAGGGTCATAATGGATTCCTCCAGGCGTTCGCGCAAGCGACGTGCCTTGAGACTGAGCACGGCGCTGGCGAACATGCCGGGGATGGCGACCAGCAGGCCGCCCTGAGTGGTGATCAGCGCTTCGGAGATGCCGCCGGCCAGCGCCTTGGAATGGCCGGTGCCGAACAGGGCAATGACATCAAAGGTGGTGATCATGCCGCTGACCGTGCCGAGCAGGCCGAGCAGCGGACAGACCATGGCCAGGGTGGTGATGGCATCGATGTGGCGATCGATATTCGGCATGGTTTTCAGATAATATTCATCCAGCTGTGAACGGGTCAGTGGATAGCGGCCGTGGCGCCGGCGGGCGAAGAATCGTCCCAGTTGCGAACGCAGCCCGTAACGGCTGCCGGGGTGGGGCGTGTTGTCCCGGCAGTCGTGGACCAGTTCGGCCATGGTGATATCGCGAAACTCCAGACGGTGAAACGCCACCACCCGTTCAAACACCAGCATCCACATCACGGCGGAAATCGCCAGCAACGGCACCATCACCAGACCGCCGTTGACGATATAGGCGAACATTTCACTGCCGTTGCTCAGGTGATAGAGGGTATGAAGCCCGTGGGCAAACATCTCTTCCATGGCCGTTCCTAACCTTGGCAACGCGAGATGATGTTGGTCAGGGCCACGGATTTTTCTTCCATGTCACCGATGATGTGCTCCACCTGACGATTAAGAAAGGTGTGCAGCAGCATGATGGGGATCGCCACCACCAGCCCGAGCATGGTGGTCACCAGAGCGACGGAGATGCCGCCGGACATCATGCGCGGATCACCGGTCCCGTAGATGTTGATGATCTCAAAGGTACTGATCATGCCGGTCACCGTGCCGAGCAGTCCGAGCAGCGGGGCAATGGCCGCCATAATGTTGAGCAGCGGCAGTGCCCGTTCGAGACGCGGCAGCTCTTTGAGAATCGCCTCCTGAAGGATGCTTTCGAGGATCTCGCGCTCTTCGTGGCGGGCACTGATCCCGGCACGCACCACGTTATACACCGGGGTACTGCGGCCCTCGATCAGTTTCTGGCAGGCCTCCCAGTTATCCTGCTCGGCATACTGATTCACCTGGCTCATGGTGCGGTCGGTGTTGTCATGGACCTTCTTCAAGAACAGCGCGCGTTCAATGCTGATCAGCACGGCGATCACCGCCAGCAGCAGAATCGGCCACACCAGCACACCGCCGCCTTTGATGCGCTGCCAGAAGGTTTTTTCCTGGGTCAGTTGCGCGAGACCGGCACCGGCTTTGAGGTCAAGGGGGGCCAGATCGCTTTTTCCCGCCAGGTAGACATTGAGCAGTTTGCGTTGGGTCCAGCTCAGGGTCGCGTCAATGGCTGAAAATTCATGACGGGTCGGCTGATATTGGAGCAGGGTCGGGCAGTCGTGACCGCTGGCCACGGCGAGAAACGGGCCGACCAGCAGGACCGGGCCGGTTTCCTGAATCCCGGAAAGGGCGGTGAATTGCGCCTGCGGCCTCTGCACCTGGCTGCTCTGTGCCATATCGTCCAGATAGAGCTGCTTCATGGTGTTGAAATCATCCAGGCCGGGAAAGTAGTGCTTGTTGAACAGTTTGCCCAGCAGTGTCGAGCGTTGCGGTTGTAACGCACTGAAACAGGAGGCATCGAGCATCTCCTGTAACTGCTTGGCCGCCACACGCACGGCTGCCGCCAGATTGTTCATGGCTTCGTGATCACGGCTCTGGCGGGCCTGCAGGGTCTGCAGTTTTTTTTCAGCGGCGGCCAGTTTTTTTTCACCACTGTTGATGCGTTGTTCCAGTTGCGCCACGGCGCGCTTCTTCGCGGCCAGTTCCTGTTTCAGGTCGCGGCGCTGTGCGGCGATGGCGTTAGCGGTGCGCTGTTGCACCTGTTGCTGTTCGGTCAATTGCTCCTGTAACTGCTGGTAGGCCGCGCGAATATCAGCGGCGTTCAGCGGTTGTGCCGTCACGAACAGGGTGAGCAGAGAGAAGACAGCGAGGATGGATGTAAGGGTATATCTCATGGCTGAATCCTCCCCACGGGCAGCAGCGTCAACGCTTCAGTGGATTGGCCGTTGATCTGTTGTCGTGCCTGGTTGAGGTCGGCAACCATCGCGTCCGGCAAGTAGACAAAGCGTTTTTCCAGCGGGTCAAACACGCCGCCCTGTTGACCGTCGAGGGTGGTGAAAAACAGCGACAGACGTCCGAGGCGCAACATGTCCACCTCACGTTGTTGCTGATCGATGGTGATTTTGTCGCGATATACGTCGCTGGTGTAGCCGTACTGCGCTTCCACCTCAAACACTTCCATCAGCCGCCGGAACTGTTCATGTACGGCAACGTCATCGGCCAGCAGGACCGTGTTCAGGTCTTCAAGCCGCTTGCGACGTTCCTCCGGCAGAAAAGGCTGGCTGCCGGCGATACGTTGCTCCAGCTCTTGTGCCGAGGTCTGAAACCAGTTCTGTAGGCCCTTGCGCAGTTTTTCCGTCTCTTCGGCACGGCGGGTCTGAGCGTCAATCTGCGCGTGTTTTTGCGCGAGATGCTGGTCGATGCGCGCCACCTGCTGCCGCAAAGTGTCTTCACGGCGGGTCAGCTGGTCGATTTCTGCCAGCAGTGTGCGTTCTTCATCACTCCACTGGCGTTGCAGGGTGCGGGTGTGTTGTTCACTGGCGACGGTTTTCCCGGCCACATCGGACAGGCCCGCTGCTGGCGTGGCGTTTGCGTCAGCGATTGGGGCTGTACTGGTCAGAAGCAGAAAAACAAGGGCCATGACCGGGAGTTGACGAAGGCTCCGGCCGGATGTCGTAAGGCATGGTGGTCTGTATATCACGAAAAGATCTCCATCTTCCGCCAGCTTGCGGCGGAAGGTCGTGGGGGACAAAAACATGAACTGGAGGCTGTCGCATCCATTCTGGTTAGTTACCGGGTTCATCAACCCGCTGTTCGGCAAACACCCCGTTTGCCGTGAGCCGGCCACGCTGCCTGGCGATCCAATAAAGCAGGGCGCCGACGCCGATGGTGACAATACCGGCCAGCCCGACCATGGGGCGGCTGTGGATGGTGTAGATCATAATCCACAGATTACCGAGGATGAAAATCGCCGGTGTCAGCGGATAGCCGAAGGTGCGATAGGGCCGCGGCAGGTCAGGCGCCAGGCGGCGCAAGCGAATCAGACCGAGCACCGTGGTCATGGCCGACAACGACAGAGTGAAACCGACATAGATCAGCAGGGTATCGTAGGCTGTGGACACAATGATGCCGATGGCGATCACCGCCTGAAAAGCGATGGCCTCCGCCGGGGTGTGGCGCGTTTTATGGACCTGAGCGCAACGCTGAAAAAACAGGTTGTCGCGCGCCATGGCAAAATAAACCCGTGGCCCGGCCATGATCATGGCGCTGAGCACCGACAGCAGGCCGAGGGCGATGGCCTGGGCGAACAATGTGCCGATGGTGTTGCCGAACAGGGCCGTGGCCGCACTCAGCCCGACTTCAAGGGTGCCGCTCATGGCCTGCGGCAGCAGAGCATAGATGAACACCAGATTGAGCAGCAGGTACAGGCCCATAACCAACACCGTGCCGCCGACCAGCGCCAGAGGCAGATTGCGCTCCGGCCGGGTGATCTCGCTGCCGAGATAGGCGGCGGCATTCCAGCCGCTGTAGGCAAAGGAGACGAAAATCAGCGACACGGCAAAGCCCGACGCGCTCCAACCGCCCGCGGAGAGCGATTCACCGAGGTGACTGAAGCTGCCTTGTCCCCAGACGAAACCGCCGATGATGAACAGGGCGATAAAGACGATTTTGAACAGGGTCAGGGCGTTCTGCACCCGTTTGCCGAGGTGGACGCTGTGCACATGCACCAGCGACAGGCCGATCACCGTGGCACAGGC